>NZ_JBWKYC010000009.1:0-147499 GCF_059423525.1 Arthrobacter sp. GW460-12-1-14-TSB2 | reverse complement strand
CCCCCCCCCCCCCCCCCCCCCCCCCCCCCCCCACTCTTCCGAGGGGTTGTTGTGCCCATGGCCAGACGCGGCGCAGGTGTGACAGCATTCCCTGTGGGCCGGTCAGCCGAAGCCCGTCATCAGAACTGGGGGAAAATGAACGGCCGAATGCAACCGCAGCTGATGTCCGGCGTCCGGGCGGCACTTATGATCCTCGGGACAACCCTCATGGCTGGCTGCACGGCACCGCAGCAGCCCAACGTGGTAACAAGCAGTGCCGCGCCGGTCACCAAGGCCCCCGCACCAGTTGCGGAAAGCTTCGCCAAGTACGATGCCCTGCGTGCAGAGCTGACTGCGGCGCTGGAAGCGAAGATGCCGGACATCAGCTGGACCGTGGACAAGCCGGCCACCTTGGCCAGGCTGAAGGACGGCAGATGCATGCTCTACCCGCAAACCATGAAGAGCAGCGCCGACGTGGTGGAGCCATCCAACCAGTTCGCTGACATTTTCGCCGCTGGTGACCCCGTTCTGACGCAGCACGGATTCCCTGCCTTCGATGGAACGGACGCAGTTCCCGGGGGCTGGGTGGTTGCCCGCAGCACGGACGCCGCCGGTGCCACCCTGACGATCGAATCAAAGAGCCCGGCCTACCTGCGCATCAGCGTCCCGGTAGATTCCCCTACGTGCAGCGCGGACGAGATCCCGCCAAACTGACGGCGACAGACAAACAACCACTACGGCTTGACGTTATCTAAAAGGGGGACGGGCGGATGCCTGGATTTTATGGCGCCGACATTGAACAGTTGCGGGCACTCGCAAAAACGATGTCGCAGCATTCCGACAAAGTGAACTCGTTGTCCACGGAACTGGGCCAGCTGCTTTCCCGGGCACCTTGGGAAGGGCGTGACGCCGCCGCGTTCCGGGCCGCCTGGCACTCGGAACACTGGCCAACGCTCAAACGCGTTTCCGGCGAACTCCAAAACCAGGCACAGGAACTGGCCCGCAATGCGGACCAGCAGGATCGGGCCAGCACGGGAGCAACTGAGTCTGAAAGTTCAGGAAATCCGGACTCGAACCCTCCCGGGGATCCAGGGCCGTTGGACCCGGAACGCCCCGACGTCGACGTGCCCGGCGACGTCCGCGAGGACCCGGATGCCGGCGATCCCCGCGATATCCGGCAGGGACAGATCGGCGACTGCTGGCTCCTGGCAGGCATAGGCTCGGTTGCCCAGACCCTGGAACGGGAAGGCAAGCTTGATGAATTCCTCGCCGAACACATGCGCCCCGTGGGTGATCCGCCCGAGCACTGGGTGGTAACGCTTTACGAAGACGGCAAGCCTGTCGAAGTCACGGTCGAAGCCAAGTCCACCGACGGCGGCGTCCGGGGTGCAGATGGCGAGCCCAACTGGCTGTCCATCTACGAACGCGCCGCGGCGGAGCACCGGGGCGGTTCCTATGACGACATCGACGGCGGATTCAGCCACGAAGCGATGGAGCTGATGACTGGTAGGTCTGCGGACAAGGACGGCGAACTGGACCTGGCTGAGATCGAGGACAAGCTCGCCAGCGGCCAGGCTGTGTCCGTGGGCACCGAAGACACCAGGGACGACGATTTTGACTGGGTCTGGGAGTCCGACGAAGTCAACCGCACCGACGTCGTTCCCAATCACGCGTACGTTGTGGTTGAGGTGAAAACCAACGATGACGGCGAGAAGGTAGTGGTTCTGGCCAACCCGTGGGGACCGTCCGGCGGCTTCATGACTGGCGACGACGACCGCAAGGCGGGGACCCTGGAACTGACCGAGGACGAGTACAAGGAAAACTTCGATTCCGTGTACTCCGTGGATACGAAGTGAGGATGGCCGTGGAACAGCTCGTAACAGTCAAACAGGGCATGCAGCCCACGTTCGGCGGTGTCCAGGTGGGAATCGTCAAGATCGGCGTGGCTGACGGCGCCCCGGCAATCCAGGTCTGGATACGGACCGCGGAGCAGGAGCGCAAGCAGGCCTTCCGCGAGGGCCACTCGGTGGCGCTGCCCGGCGCAGGAACCTTGCGGTTCGATTCCATTCAGCCAGCCGACGGCAACACTCCAGCGTCGGCTGTCCTGGCCTACGACGCCGGCAGGGGTTAGAGGGAGGCGCCGCCGCAGATCACGTAGTTCTGCCCGGTGATGGACTTGCCGTGCGGCCCCAGCAGGAACGCGGCCAGGGCGGCCACATCTTCCGGGTCCACCAGGGCACCCAGCGCCGGCAGCTTCACTGGGGTGGCTGATCGGCCGGGATCGTTCAGCATCGGGGTGTCCGTCGGGCCCGGGGAGAGCACGTTGACTGTGATCCCCCGCGGCGCGAGTTCCTGTGCCCACGTCCGTCCCAGCCCCATCAAGGCAGCCTTCGTCGCAGCGTAATGGCTCTTGCCCGGCATCCCCGTCGAGGTGCGGCTGCCCAGCAGCAGCACCCGCCCGCCGTCGGGCATGGACGGCACCAAAGCGTTGGCCAGCGCACTGGCCGCCGCCACGTGGACGGCGAACATGCCCGCCAGCGCAGACGGGTCAAGAGAACCCAAGGGAGCGGTCCGCTGGAACCCGGCGGCGTGCACCAGGGCATCAGCCGGCCGCAGCCCCGCCACGGCCTCCGGCAGGGACTCGGGCTCCGACAGGTCGGCCTGCAGCCATTCGAACTTCCCGTCCAGGGAGGTGGAGCTCCTGCTCAGCCCGGTCACGGCCCACCCGTCGGCGAGCAGCCGGCGGGTAATGGCCAACCCGATGCCCGAACTGCAGCCGGTAACAACAGCGTGCTTCGTCATTCGTCCCCGCCCGGAGTGGTGGTGCCTTCGTACGCCCACTGCGGGTCCACCCGGACGAACTTGATGGCCTGCCGGAAGTACGTGTACGCGATGTTCAAGGAACCGTCCGGCCCCTGGTGGATGGACGGGTACGAGTATTCGCGGTTGAGCCCGTCGCGGGAGTTGTTGGACAGGCAGTACCCGTCCCCCACATCCAGGTTCCGCCGGATCGGCCAGGACCGGCCCGAGTCCTCGGAGATCGCCAGAGTCATCGGCGAGCGCGGTGTGCCCCAGAAGGCGCGCTTGACGCCGTCGTCCTCGGAGAAGGCTGCAGCGTCCGGCTCAGCCAGCTGGCCCTGCTCCTCGGCCAGGCCGTCGTCGTCGATCTCGTCGTAGAGGGAAAGCCTTCGCTCGGTGTTCTCCTCCGCCCGGCTGTGGTTGTACACCAGGGCGAGGCGCCCGTCCGCGAGCGCGGTGAACTGGATGGAGGAGTTGTTGTTGGGCAGTTCGGTGGGGACCGGCTCGCTCCAGGTGGAACCGTCGTCGGTGGAGCGGGATTCGTAGATCGAGTCGGCCCAGCGGCTGCGGAACAGGGCCAGCAGCGAGCCGTCGGCCACCGGCTGGATGTTCATGTGCACGCAGCCCAGGCTCCCCGGAAGGACGTGCTCGCTCCAGGTGGCGCCGGCGTCGTCGGAGATCATCACGGCGCTGTCGTCGCTGTTGCCCACCCACTTCTCCCCCGGCGTGGTGATGCAGCGGAAGATCGGCACGATCAGGCGGCCGGAGGGCAGCACCACCGGGAGCTGGCGGACGAACACGCCGCCGGTTTCGTTCGCGGGGAACAGCGTCTCCACCTCACCCCAGGTGCGGCCGCCGTCCGCGGACGTACGACGGCGGACCTCGGCGGTGTCCTGGTTGCCCGCCTTCTGCGCGGTGTACAGCAGCCAGAGCAGACTGTTTTTTCCGGGCAGACCGGGCGCGTTGAACAGGATGGGGTTCTGCTCGGAGCGGGTGGAATCGTCGGAGAGCTGCTGCGGCTCGGACCACTGGCTGCTGCCGGGCTCCAGCGTGGAGAACCAGATGGAGATGTCCGGCACGCCTTCCTGGGTGCCGCCGAACCAGACGCAGCCCAGCCGGCCGTCCGGCAGGGTGAGCAGGTTGGCAGCGTGGCTCTGCACGGTGGGCGCCGGGAGGTAGGCGAAGTCCGCGCCGTCGGCCCGCTTCACGGCCCCGTCCGGGGTGATGGTGCTGTAGCTGTCCATAGTGGTGTTCTGCATCGGGATCAGCCTTCCTTGGTTCCGGCGTCGAAGCGGGCGTCGTCGAGGTGGGCCTTCGCGATCTGTTCCAGGTGCGTCAGGTCCGAGGCGATAGTGGTGAAGGTGTAGCCCTGGCGCAGCCGCTGGTTGGCCACCTCCCCCGCCGGGGTGTGGATGCCGGCGGCGATGCCCGCGGACGCCGCGGCCTCCGCAATGGTCTCCAGCGCGGCGTTGAATTCGGTTTCGATGGCCGGGTCCCCCGGGAAGGCCCCGCCCACGGCGATGGCCAGGTCCGACGGTCCCACGTAGATGCCGTCCAGGCCGGGGGTGGCGCAGATTTCCTTGACGTTGGCCAGGCCGTCCGGCGTCTCGATCATGGCGAACACCAGGGTGGCGGCGTTGGAGTCCGCCGGCTTCGGCCCGATGCGCAGTGCCGAGCGCATGGGCCCGTAGGAGCGGCCGCCCATGGGCGGGTACTTGGCGGCGGCCACCGCGGCGGCGGCGTCCGCGGCCGTGTTGACCAGCGGCACGATGACGCCCACGGCGCCGGCGTCCAGCGCCTTGCCGATGGCCGTCAGGTTGTTGTCCTCCACCCGGACCATGCCGACGGCGGTGTGCCCGGCGTCGATGGCCATCAGCCCGTTCAGCACGCCCGAGTAGCCGAGCAGTCCGTGCTGGGCGTCCAGGGCCACATAGTCATAGCCCAGCCGGCCGATGCGTTCGGTGGCCACGGGCGCGTCCAGCACGGCCCAGTAGCCCACTGCCTGTTCCCGGGCGCGGATCTTGCGGGCGAATTCGAGGGCCAGTTCGGATGTCATCAGAGTCCTTCAGTTTCGGTGATCGGTTCAGGAAGCAAGAAAGTGTCAGCGGTTGTAGGCGGGCATGGGGCCGCGGAGTTCGGTGCCCACGGCGTCGCAGGCTTCCACGACGTCGGCGGGCAGCGGCCCGTTGGCCACGGCGGCGATGTTGGCCTGGAGCTGTTCCACCTTGGAGCCGCCCAGCAGCATGGAGCCCACGCCGTCGCGGTAGGCCAGCCAGCGCAGCGACAACTCGGCCAGCGTGATCCCCGCACCGTCAGCGATGCCGGAGAGCTCCTCGATGGCGACGAAGAGCTGCCGGTCCCAGTAGCGCTGGGTGTACATGGCGGCCAGCTTGGAGTCGCCGTAGCGGCCTTCGGTGGGCTTGGCGTCGAAGCTGTGCTTGCCGGTGAGCAGGCCGCCGCCCAGCGGGTTGTAGACCATGGTGTGCACGTTGTGGGTGGCGGCGAATTCGAGGTACTCCTCTTCCACCCGGCGGGCCACCAGGTTGTACAGCTGCTGCGCGACGACCGGGCGCGGGGCTCCCACTTCACGCGCCGTGTGGATCACATCGGCAATCTGCCAGGCGGCGAAGTTGGAGACGCCCAGGGCGCCGATCTTCCCTTCGGCAAACAGCTCGGCCACCGTGGCCAGGGTGTCGTGCAGGGGTGTGACGCGGTCCGGCTGGTGCAGGTAGAACAGGTCGATGCTGTCCACGCCGAGCCGGCGGAGGCTGCCTTCCACGCTGTTGCGCAGCCCGGCCGGGGACAACGGCGAGTGCTGGCCGTGGTCCGGGTGCGGCATGCCGGCTTTGGAGGCGAGGATGACGTCGCCGCGCCGCCCCTTGAGGAGGCGCGAGAGCATTTCCTCGGTGGTTCCCCCGACGTAGGCGTTGGCGGTATCGATCGTGGTGATGCCGGCGTCGAGCGCTTCCTCCACCATCCGCCCCGCGGTGGCCTCATCGACGGTGTCGCCGAACGTCATGGTCCCCAGGACCAGCCGGGAGATGGGAAGTTTCAGGCCGTCCACCTGGGCGCCTTCGGGCTGCTTGCTCATGCGTTGATTCCTTGCGGTTGCGTTTGTCAGTAAGTACGGAAGGGGTCAGGCCCGGGCTCAGTTCGATTGCCCGCTGAGGGCCAGGGAGCGGACCAGGTGCCGCGGCTTCAGGCCGGTCATGGTGGAGGGGTCCAGCGCGGCGCGGCGGAGTTTGCGGGTGTAATCCTCCTTGGGGGCGGTCAGGACGGACGCGGTGGAGCCGTGTTCAACCAGCTTGCCGCGCTGCATCACCATGACGGTATCGCTGATCTCCTGCACCACGCCAAGGTTGTGCGAGATGAACACGTAGGTGATTCCCGTTTCGTCCTGGATGGATTTCAGGAGCCGCAGCACCTGCGCCTGCACGGAGACGTCCAGCGCGCTGGTGGCTTCGTCGCAGACCAGCAGTTCGGGCTTGGAGGCGAGCGCCCGGGCAATTCCGATGCGCTGGCGCTGGCCGCCGGAGAACTCGGACGGGTGCTTGTCCAGGGACTTGACCGGCAGGCCCACCTGGTCCATCAGCGTGGCGGCTGCCTTGTGGCGCTCGGCCTTGGACCGGACGCCCTGCAGCTTCAGCGGTTCGGCCACGATTTCCTGCGCGGTCATGTGCGGGTCCAGGGAGCCGTACGGGTCCTGGAACACCATCTGGAACTTGGAGCGCAGCGGCCGCAGCTTCGCCTCGCTCATGGCCGCGATGTCCGTGCCGTCCAGGTCGATGCGCCCGCTGGTGGGGGTCACCAGCCGCATCAGCGCCTTGGCGATGGTGGATTTGCCGCAGCCGGATTCACCCACGACGGCGATCGTCTTGCCTTTGTCCACGGAGAAGGACACGTCGTCGACGGCCCGGAAGGTGCCGCCCGGCACGTGGTAGTCCACCACGAGGTTTTCGACGGCGAGGAACGGCTTAGTCATGGCTTGCTCCAGTTGTGGTCAGGGTGGTGGCGGCGGGCGTTTCGTCCCAGGGTCCCAGGACGGGGACGGCGGCCAGCAGGGCCCGGGTGTATTCGGTGGCGGGGTGGTCCACGATCTGCTGGACGTCGCCGGACTCCACGAAGGAGCCGTCCTTCATCACGTGGATGCGGTCCGAGATGAGCCGGGCCACGCCGAGGTCGTGCGTGATCATCAGGATGCCGATGCCGCGCTGTTCCTGCAGTTCCAGGAGCAGGTCCAGGATGCCGCCCTGCACGGTCACGTCCAGGGCCGACGTCGGTTCGTCCGCCACGAGCAGCTGGGGTTCGCTGGCCAGGGCGATGGCGATCAGCACGCGCTGCAGCATGCCGCCGGAGAGCTGGTGCGGGTACTTCTTCAGCTGCTTCTCCGGGGTGGGGATGTGCACCTGTTCCAGCAGCCGGACGGCCCGGGCCTGCAGGGCGCCCTTGTCCTTGGCGGAGGCGGCGCCGGCGATCCGGATGGCCTCGAAGAGCTGGCTGCCGATCGAGTGGACCGGGCTGAGCGCCGTCATGGGGTCCTGCGGGATCAGCGCCAGGGTCTTGCCGCGCACCTTGTCGATTGCCTTGGGATCGGCGGTGACGTCGACGCCGTCGATCAGCACGGTGCCGGAAAGCACCGCCAGGTCCTCGGGCAGCAGGCGGAGGATGCCCATCGCCGTCGTCGATTTACCGGAACCGGACTCACCGATGATGGTGACCGTCTCGCCCCGGTGGATGCTGAAGCTGACGGAGTCGACGGCGCGGATGATGCCGGCGTCGGTGATCAGTTCCACCTGGAAGTCGCGGACCTCCAGGAGCGGCTGTTCGGTGAACTTCGGCTGTTCGGTGACAGTGGAAGCGGTCATGTCAGGCACCCTTCTTCTTGCGGCGGGGACGGTCGCGGAGGCCGTCGCCCAGCAGGTTCACGCCCACCACCATGAGCACGATCACCAGGCCGGGCAGGGTGACCATCCACCAGGAAGTGGTGATGTAGTCCTGGCCGTCGGAGATGATGCGGCCCCAGGTGGCGAAGGGGCGCTGCGGGCCGGCGCCCAGGAAGCTGAGGGCGGATTCGAGCAGCACGGCCTGGGCCAGCAGGAGGAGCACCACCAGGGTGGCCTGCTTGATGACGTTGGGGATGATGTGCTGGATCAGGATCTGAATCCGGTGCAGACCCAGGATCCGCGCGGCGGAAACGTACGGCTTTTCGCGTTCCACCAGCACCATGGAGCGGGTGAGGCGGGCCACTTCGGGCCATTGGGCGATGGCGATCACGAAGGTGATCACAGGGATGGAGGGGCCGAACAGCGCCACCACCAGCAGCAGCATCATGAGCAGCGGCAGGGACATCTGGGCTTCGAGGAGGCGGGAGACGATGGTGTCCACCCAGCCGCCGAAGTAGCCGGCGGCCGCGCCGAGGATGATGCCGATGGCGCCGGAGACCAGCACGGCCAGCACGCCGATGGTCAGCGAGACCTGGCCGCCGTGCAGCACCCGGGAGAGCAGGTCGCGGCCCAGCTGGTCGGTGCCGAACAGGTGCCCGTCGGTGAACGGCGGCAGGCGCCGGGCGGAGAGGTCCTGGAAGTTGGCGTCCGGCAGCGGCAGCACCTGGGCCAGGATGATCGGGATGATCACCAGCAGGGTGCAGACGGTGCCCACGATGAGCTTCCATTTGGCGGCATTACGACGGCGGGTGGCGCCTGCCTTGGCGATGTCCGCCTTGGTGACGGCGCTGGGGCTGGGCTGCCGGGCCGGCTGCCCGGCGTTGCCGGAAGAGGCGCTGCCGGAGGAGCCGGCGGTTGGCGTTGCGGTGTCGCTGAGGCTCATGCTGTTGCCGCCTTTCCAAGACGAACGCGGGGATCAAGTAGCGGGTAGGCGAGGTCGATGAGGAGCTGGACGCCCACGGCCAGCAGCGCGGTGAGGAGGACCGTTGCCTGGATGAGGGGGTAGTCGCGGGTTTCGAGGGCCCGGACGATCAGGGAGCCGACGCCGGGCCAGGCGAACACCACTTCCACCACCACCACGCCGTTGAGCATGGCGGCGAACCGGGTGCCCAGGGCGGTGAACACCGGGATGGCGGAGTTGCCCATGGCGTAGCGCCACGTGAGTACCGAGTTCTTGACGCCGCGGGAGCGGGCCACGGTGAGGTACGGGGCGGCGAAGTTGGCGGTCATTTCCCGCCGGACCATCCGGGAGATCAAGGCGATCTGCAGGATGGCGATGGTGACGGTGGGGAGCACCAGCCCGCCCCAGGTGGCGAACCCGGAGGCCGGGAAGATCGGAATCAGCACGGCGAAGCCGGTGAGGAGCATGATGCCGGTCCAGAAGTCCGGCATGGACTGCCCGGCGATGGTCAGCACGTTCACGCCGAGTTCCTTGCCGGTGTCCGGGCGGCGGGACATCCACACGCCCAGCGGGATGGCGACCACGGCGGTGAGCAGGATGGAGGCGGTGGCGAGCGTCAGCGTGTAGGGCATCCGCTCGGCCACCACCTGCAGGGCGGGGGCCTGGAAGGAGTAGGACTGGCCCAGGTTGCCGGTGAAGAGCTGCTGCAGGAAGATCCAGTACTGCTCCAGCACGGGCTTGTTCAGGCCGAACTGTTCCCGGACGGCGTCGAGCTGTTCGGTGGTGGCCAGCGGTCCGGCGTAGGAGACGGCGGGATCGCCCGGGGCCATGCGGATGAGGACAAAGACGGTGGACACCGTGAGGAACACGGTCAGCAGGCCCTGTCCCAGGCGCTTCAGGATGTAGTTCGTCATGGCTTAGGCCTCCAGCCGTGCATCAACGAGCGGGTAGGAGTTGGTGGGTGCCAGGTTGATCCCGGACACCCGGTCCCGGTGGGCCAGGACTGATTTGGGCACGAACGCCCAGGCGCAGGGCCAGGTGTCCCAGATGGCCTGCTGTGCCACGGCCAGCAGTTCCTGCCGGCGGGCGGGATCCACCTCGGAGGAGGCGGCCTGGATCTTGGCCTGCACCTCGGGGATCACGTAGCCCTGGTAGGTGTCGCGGGTCTTTTCCTTTTCGGGGGTGCCGGCGTACATGCCCTGCATCATGGTGATGGCCAGGCCGGTGGGGCTGCTGAAGCCGTTGCCCAGCAGGTCCCAGTCGCCCTGCTTGCCCTGGCGCCAGGCCAGGATGTTGCCGCCGGGTTCGAACTGCTGGAGTTCGGTTTTCACGCCGATGGCGCCGAACATCTCCACCAGGGCCTCCATCACGGAGGTGTCGGAGGCGAATTCGCCGGTTTCCCAGATGATCTTCAGGGTGAGGTCCTTGACGCCGAGCTCCGCGAGCCTTGCTTTGGCCTTCGCCGGATCGTAGGTGTAGGTGCCGGTCTTGTGGTAGCCGGTGAGGCTGGACGGGGTGACGCCTTCGGCCGCGCTGACGGAGTCCACCAGCACGTCCTTCACCAGCGCTTCGCCGTCGATGGCCCAGCTGAGGGCCTCGCGGACGCGGACGTCGGCCAGCGGGTGGCCGGCGGGCTTGCGGAAGTTGTAGAAGATCTGGTTCAGCCGGAGGCTGGATGCCTCTTTAAGTTCGACGCCGGGAAGTCCGGCGAGCTGTTCGCGCGAGTCGGGCGTGATGGAGTCGATGATGTCCACCTCGCCGCTGCGCAGCGCAATGACGCGGCTGGATTCCTCGGGGAGGAACCGGACTTCCACGTTGTCCACCTGCGGTGCCGGGCCCCAGTAGTTCTGGTTGCGGGCCAGGCTGTAGGTGCCGGCGCCGCGGTTGAACTTGGTGACCACGTACGGGCCGGTGCCCAGGCCTTCCTGCAGTTCCTCCGGCTTGTTCTGCGCGGCGGGGGTTATCAGGATCATGCTCATCAGCGAGTCCAGGATGGGGACGGGCTTCTTGGACACCATCTTGAAGGTGCGCTCATCCACCGGCACCACGGCGGGGAATTCGGGGAAGAAGCCGGCCACGAAGGAGCCCTGCACCTGCTGGTACATCTTCAGGGCGGTGGCCACGTCCTCGATCTTGACGGGGCTTCCGTCCGAGTAGCGGATGCCTTCGCGGAGCCGGACGGTCCACTCGGTGGGGCCGGTCATCTCGAAGCGGTCCGCGAGGACCAGGATGGGCTTGGTTTCGGGGCCGATGGCGGTGAGGCCCTGGCGGACCGAGCGCTGCACGGTGACGGCGGCGTCGAACTGGTTGAGCTTGTTGTCCAGGCTGACCAGGGACCGGTTGAGGGCCAGGGTCAGGGTGCTGGGTCCCGGCAGGCCGGTGGGGCCGGCGCAGCCGGCGAGGCTACCTGTGCTCAGCAGAAACCCTGCCGCGGCGCCGAACTGCAGCAGCCTGCGGCGGGAAATCTCACTTCCTTGAGGAAGAACGGTCATCGTTGACCTCTCGGTTTGAACGGGGACGGCCTGCCGGTTTGGCTGCGCCGAATGTTGTCTCCATCACTTTGCCACTCCTGCGCAATTTGCGCAACCCTGCTAGCGCGATTCGCGCAACCGTGTCAGAATGAATGCATCCCCGCACCTGGCGGGGGTCCAGCCGACTACTGCGTGAGAGGAGCAATGTGGCTTCCGTATATGTGCAGGCCGACGATTTCTCCGGCGCCGCCGAGGTTGGCTACTGCTTTGTGGAGCATGGGCTGTCCGCGCAGGTCCTACTCGGAACGGGCAACACTGAGACAACGCACGACGACGGCGCCTCCTCCGCGGGGCACGTCACCGACGTTGTGGTCACTGACACCCACTCGCGCGGACTTACTGAAGCCGCCGCCGGAGCGCTGGTGGCTGAGGCCTTTTCCGGTCCTGTAGCTACGGACGCGCAGGTGGCCTTCAAGAAGATCGACTCGCTGTGGCGCGGGAACGTCCGTGCCGAAGTCGCCGCGCTGACGGGCCTGGGCTACCACGCCGTTGTTGCCGGGGCACTCCCCCAACTGCAGCGATCGGTCCTTGATGGAAGGCCTCTCGTTGCCGGGACTCCCCTGGCACAAACGGATCTGTGGCAGGCCGAACGGGCCGCGCCGCCTGCCGACATTCCTTCCCTTCTCCGCCCGGCGGACCCGGCCTCGGCGCGGACCTTGGACCTGGCCGAGGTTCGGTCCGGATCGGCCCGCGAGAAGCTCGCCGGGCTGCTGGAATCCGGGCAGCCAGCGCTGGTGGTGGCTGACGGCGAAACCGTCCAGGACCTCGAAAACGTGGTGGATGCCCTGCTGGAACTGAGTTTCACTGCCGGCGGCCGGCGTGTGGTGCTCGTGGGTACCGGCGGAACTGCCGATGTCCTCGCGCAGCGGCTCGCCGCTGCGTCTGCGCGAAACGCGCAATCCGGGGCGCGGGCTGACGCAGCCACCGCGGAACCGCAAGGAAGCACCAGGCCGGTGCTCGCCGTCGTCGGCTCCGCGTCCGGAACCGCACAGGCGCAACTGGCACAGCTGGAAGCGCGAGGCTTCACCGTGGTCCGGTTGCACCCGCTGTACGCGGGGGCAACCGGGGCCTACCAACCGGAACTGGCCGAAGTCCGGCAGGCACTGGCGGCCAGCAGCAACGTGGCCGTCACCCTGGCGGCAGGAAAAGTGGACCCGGCGAAAGCCGCCGGCATCGTCCAGGCGCTTTCCGCCTTCGCAGCCGACGCGGCCAAGGGAACAAACGCTGACCTGATCCTCACGGGAGGCGAGACGGCCCGGGAAGTCCTGGACGCCGTCGGCCTCCACCGGCTGGTGCCGCTCGCGGCCGTGCAGCACGGGGCGGTGCTCAGCCGCGCCGAGGACGGAACGCTGGTGGGCACCAAGCCCGGCAGCTTCGGCGATGACCTGGCCCTCCTACAGCTTTACGAGAAAATCCGGGAGCGCCGCGGCCCATCCGCGCATGCTCCCGCCAACACCCTTCCCAGCAAGACTTCCGAACGATCTGGAGCAGACATGACAACCGCAACGAGCAAGACCGAGCAGAACGCCCTTCCCATCGTGGCCGTCACCATGGGCGACGGCGCCGGGGTGGGGCCGGAGGTGGTGGTGGCCGCCGTGCTGGATCCGCAGAGCAACGCCGAGTGCCGGCCCGTGGTGATCGGCGACGCGCTGCGCCTGCGCCAGGCCGCGGAGGTCCTGGGCATCGAGGCGGACATCCGGGTGATCGAGAACGTGGAGGACGCGGTGTTCACGCCGGGCCGGGTGAACGTGATCGACCTGGCGCTGCTGCCGGAGGACCTGGCGTGGGGGAAGCTCTCCCCCGTGGCCGGCCATGCCGCGTACGAATACATCCGGGTGGCCAGCGAGCTGGCCATGGCCGGGCGGGTGCAGGCCATCTGCACGGCGCCGCTGAACAAGGAGGCGCTGCATGCCGCCGGGCACATCTTCCCCGGACACACCGAGCTGCTGGCGCAGCTGACGGGCACGGAGGAAGTGTCCATGATGCTCTCCACCCCCAAGATCCGGGTGATCCACGTGACCACGCACATCGGACTGATGGACGCCATCCGCAAGATCAACCCGGACCTGGTGGAGCGCACCATCCGCCGCGGGCATGAGGCGCTAGTCCGTGCGGGCATTCCGAACCCGAAGATCGGCGTCTGCGCCATCAACCCGCACGCCGGCGAGAACGGGCTGTTCGGCCAGGGCGAGGAAGCGGAGAAGATCGAGCCGGGCGTGAAGGCTGCGCAGGCTGCCGGGATCGACGTCACGGGCCCGCTGCCCGCGGATACGCTGTTCTTCCTGGCCGGCCGGGGCGATTACGACCTGGTGGTGGCCATGTACCACGACCAGGGGCACGGGCCGGTGAAGGTGCTGGGCATTGAGGCCGGGGTGAACATCACGGTGGGCCTGCCGGTGATCCGGACGTCCGTGGACCACGGCACCGCCTTTGACATTGCCGGCAAGGCCATCGCGGATCCGCGCAGCATGGTGGAGGCGCTGCACCAGGCGGCGGAGATGGCCACCCGGCCCAGCGTGGCCGTGTAGCAGCACTGGTTTAGTGGGGGCCGGAACTAGCATGGTAACCACGCCCACGCGAAGGAGACCGGGAATGCTAAGCGCAAATGCCAGGCGCGAGGAGATCTACCACCTTGCCGTCACCACCGGCCTGGCGTCCGTGGAGGAACTGTCCGCACGGTTCGACGTGACGGCCTCCACCATCCGTCGCGACCTGGCGTTGCTGAACGGACAGGGCCGGCTGGCCCGCACCTACGGCGGCGCGATGGCATTGGGCGCGCACCCGGAGGCGTCGCTGCGGCAGCGCACGGGTGAGGCGTTTGAGCAGAAGCATGCCATTGCCCGCTGGGCGGCGTCCGTGATCCGGCCCGGGGAGAACATCCTGCTCGACGCCGGCTCCACCGTGGGTGCCCTGGCGCACGAGCTGCGCGGCTTCGAGAAGCTGTCCGTGACCACGCCGGGCATCAACACCATGCAGGAGCTGGCCGATTCCGAGGGCATCGAGGTGGACTGCCTGGGCGGCCGGCTGCGGAGCCTTTCGCAAAGTTTTGTGGGACCGCTGGCCGAGGCGGCGCTGGAGCGGATGAGCTTCGACCGCGTGTTCCTGGGAGCCGACGCCGTCACCGCCGAGGACGGCATCTGCGAGGCCGACCACGCCCAGACCCGGCTCAAGGAGCTCATGGCCCGGCGCGGCCGTGAGGTGTACGTCCTGGCAGATTCGTCCAAGCTGGGCCTCCGGCCCTTCCACGCCTGGGCGCGGCTGGCCTTGCCGTGGACTTTGGTGACGGACGACGGCGCGGATCCGGGTCAGGTGGCGAAGTTCCGGGAGGCCGGGGTTGAGGTTGAGGTGGCTGCTGTGCGCGGCGGACCGGTGGTTGAGCCTTAGCTCGCGGCGGGCAGTTCGTCGGGGATCCGAGGTTTGGTATTTCCGATGAAGGTGAACCTGGCATTGTCGCCTTCGCCGTCCACATCCACCACCACGATGTCGCCCTCGTGGATTTCGCCGAAGAGGATCTTCTCGGAGAGCTGGTTTTCGATTTCGCGCTGGATGGTGCGGCGCAGCGGGCGGGCTCCCATGGCGGGGTCGTAGCCGCGGGTGGCCAGGAGCACCTTGGCAGCGGCGGTGAGCTCGATGCCCATGTTCTTGTCTGCCAGGCGCTTCTCCAGTCGGCCGATCATCAGGTTCACGATCTGGATGATCTCGTTCTGGGTCAGCTGGGGGAAGACCACAACGTCGTCAACACGGTTCAGGAACTCGGGGCGGAAGTGCTGCTTGAGCTCCTCAGTGACGCGGGCGCGCATCCGGTTGTAGCCGGTTTGCGTGTCCGTGCCTGACTGGAAGCCGGTGGCAACGCTCTTGGAGATGTCTCTGGTGCCGAGGTTGGTGGTCATGATGATCACGGTGTTCTTGAAGTCCACCACCCGTCCATGGCTATCGGTCAGGCGGCCGTCTTCGAGGATCTGCAGGAGTGAGTTGAAGAGGTCCGGATGGGCTTTTTCCACTTCGTCGAACAGGACCACGGAGAACGGCCGGCGGCGGACTTTTTCGGTCAGCTGGCCGCCCTCGTCGTAACCGACGTAGCCCGGAGGTGCACCGAAGAGGCGCGAGACGGTGTGTTTCTCGGAGTATTCGGACATGTCCAGGGTGATCAATGAGTCTTCTTCGCCGAACAGGAACTCGGCGAGGGCCTTGGCGAGCTCGGTCTTGCCCACGCCGGTGGGGCCGGCAAAGATGAAGGAACCGCCGGGACGCTTCGGGTCCTTCAGGCCGGCACGGGTGCGGCGGATAGCCCGCGAAACCGACCCAATGGCATCATTCTGGCCCACGACGCGCTGGTGCAGCTCGTCTTCCATCTTCAGCAAACGGCTGGATTCTTCCTCGGTCAGCTTGAACACCGGGATGCCGGTGGAATTCGCCAGCACCTCGGCGATCAGTTCCTCATTGACTTCGGAGATGTCGTCCATGCCGCCCGCCTTCCACCGGCGTTCCTTCTCTCTACGCTGCGCTACGAGCTTCTGCTCCTTGTCGCGCAGCGAAGCGGCGCCCTCGTAGTCCTGGGCGTCAATCGCGGACTCCTTCGCCGTCCTGACGTCGGCGATCGTCTCAGCCATGGCCTTCAGCTCCGGCGGGGCTGTCATCCGGCGGATGCGCAGGCGTGCGCCGGCTTCATCAATGAGGTCGATCGCCTTATCCGGCAGGAAGCGGTCCGAGATGTAACGCTCCGAGAGGTTCGCCGCGGCGACCAGCGCGCCGTCGGTGATGGTCACGCGGTGGTGCGCCTCGTAGCGGTCACGCAGGCCCTTGAGAATCTCGATGGCGTGCGCCACGGAGGGTTCCTTGACCTGGATCGGCTGGAAGCGGCGCTCCAGCGCGGCATCCTTCTCGATGTGCCTGCGGTAATCGTCAAGGGTGGTGGCACCGATGGTCTGGAGCTCGCCTCGCGCCAGTAACGGCTTCAGGATCGAGGCCGCATCGATCGCACCCTCGGCGGCACCCGCACCCACCAGCGTATGGATCTCGTCAATGAACAAAAGAATGTCCCCGCGGGTGCGGATCTCCTTGAGGACCTTCTTCAGCCGCTCTTCGAAGTCACCGCGGTACTTTGAGCCGGCCACCACGGAGCCCAGATCCAGGGTATAGATCTGCTTGTCCCTGAGAGTCTCAGGGACATCGCCACGGACGATCGCCTGGGCGAGTCCTTCGACGACGGCGGTCTTGCCGACACCGGGTTCGCCGATGAGGACGGGGTTGTTCTTGGTGCGCCGGGAAAGGACCTGCATGACGCGTTCCATTTCCTGTTCGCGTCCGATCACGGGGTCGAGCTTGTTCTCGCGGGCGGCCTGGGTCAGGTTGCGGCCGAACTGGTCCAGGACCACGGAGCCGGCAGGGGTGCCTTCCGGCCGGCCGGCGCCCTCGCCCGCACCGGTGGTTTCTTTGCCCTGGTAGCTGGAGAGCAGCTGGATGACCTGCTGGCGGACCCGGGTGAGGTCGGCCCCGAGTTTGACGAGGACCTGGGCGGCAACGCCCTCACCCTCATGGACGAGGCCGAGCAGGATGTGCTCCGTGCCGATGTAGTTGTGGCCCAGTTGCAGGGCTTCACGGAGTGCGAGCTCCAGCACCTTCTTGGCGCGCGGCGTGAAGGGGATGTGGCCGGCCGGGGACGGCTGGCCCGGGCCGAGAATCTCCTGCACCTGCTCGCGGACGCCTTCGAGCGAAATGCCCAGGGACTCCAGAGCTTTGGCGGCAACGCCTTCACCCTCATGGATCAGACCCAAGAGGATGTGTTCGGTACCGATGTAATTGTGGTTCAGCGTGCGTGCCTCTTCTTGGGCAAGGACCACGGCGCGTCGGGCCCGGTCCGTAAATCGCTCAAACATTTTCGCCACACTCCTGGCTACCGCTTACTCTGATGCTACGTTGCCGGAGGCCCTTATGGGGGTGTTCGCCGGAGGCAGGATACAGCGAGCCAGGCTCCGTGACCTTCCAGGCAAGAGGCAAGTCTGTCGCCGGCTATCCGGCACTTCACGGCGAGCGATTTTCTGCCGCAATAGCAGCCCCTGCAGGACGCAACGATGGGACGTCCTAGGCCAGCAGGTGTTCTTCGCCGAGCGCGACGGGCGACGTGCACCGGAACTGGGCCAATGATCTCAAGGTGGTCTACAAGGACCCGGCTTCACCGGTGGTCGGTTCCGACGGCGTAACGTAATCGTTCATGATGTCCCGCCCACTTGCGCCTCTTCGCGCTCCAGCAGATAGCGAAGAAATGCCGCCTGGTTGTCGATTTCCCGCTGTTTGCGCGGGGAAACCCAACCCAGCAATTCTTTTTCGTTAACCATGATGCTCACTCCTTCCGGTTATGAATTGATGGTCATCCCGTCCAGGCAAGATCCGCGAAAGTTTCAGGCAAGATAGGCGAAGGTCTTGTCGGCGGCAGCCTTGGCCCGGCCGAACACGAAATTGAGCGGGCACCTTTCCTCAGTGGCGCTGGCCGAGACCAAGCTCGTCGCGGTGACCTATGGGAAGGACGGCTCGGCGATGTTTGAGCACGGGCGGCGGGTGGCGGAGGCTCCTGCCTCTGTAGTGACGGTGGCGAACACCATCGGGGCGGGCGACGCATTTTGCTCTGCCCTGGTGCTGGGACTCGGGGCTGGGCTCGACTACCCCACAGCGTTGGCCGTGGCCAACGCTGTGGGGGCGGATGCGGTGGGTGATCCTTCATCGCAGCCGGCGCTGGCCCCGCTGGCCGAATACGTTGCCCGCGTAGCGGGAGCCGGGGTTGCTGCGCGGTGAATCTGGTTTTCAGGCAGGCAACGCCTGCTGACCATTCCGAGGTCCGGAGAATCACGCGGGAGGCCTACCTCTACGCCGGGCATTTCACGGCCGACCATCCGTACATGAGCGTATTGGAGGATGTGGAACATCGGGCGGAGCATGCCAAGGTGTGGGTGGCCGTAGCCTTCGGCGAAATGGTCGCGGCCGTGACGCTCACCTTCGCAGGACAGCCGTACAGCGAGATCGCCGTGGACAATGAGCTCGAGTTCCGGATGCTCGCGGTGGATCCTGCTGTTCAAGGCAACGGGGTTGGCCGCGCCGTTGTTCGTCAGGTCATCGAACACGCCAAATCATTGCCGGACATCGGGGCGATCAGCATTACGAGTGCGACGTTTATGGAACGGGCACATGTTCTTTATGAATCCTTAGGCTTTCGGCGGGTTCCGGCCCGTGACTGGTACGTGCCCGGCGAGGACGTGCTTCTCTGGGTTTCCGGTTGGAGGTGCAGCCCGCCGGCGTTGCTAGGTGAACGTGGGCACGCAGCAATGCTCTTAGCTCGTCCTGTGGACCATCCACCGCGACCTGGCGCTACTGAACGGGCAGGGCCGGCTGGCCCGCACCTACGGCGGGGCAATGGCCCAGGGCGCGCACCCGGAAGCGTCGCTGCGGCAGCGCACCGGTGAGGCGTTCGAGCAGAAACACGCGTTCGAACGCTCGGCGGCGTCGGTGATCCGGCCCGGGGAGACATCCTGCTGGACGCCGGCTCCACCGTCGGTGCCTTTGGCCCACGAACTGCGGGGCTTCGAGAAGCTGTCCGTGACGACTCCGGGCATCAACACCATGCAGGGGCTGACCGATTCGGAGGGCATCGAGGTGGACTGCCTGGGCGGCAGGCTGCGGAGCCTTTCGCAAAGTTTTGTCGGGCCCTTGGCCGAGGCGGCGCTGGAGCGGATGAGCTTTGACCGGGTGTTCCTGGGCGCCGATGCCGTCACCGCCGAGGACGGCATCTGCGAGGCGGACCACGCCCAGACCCGGCTCAAGGAGCTGATGGCCCGCCGCGGCCGGGAGGTGTACGTCTTGGCAGATTCGTCCAAGCTTGGGCTTCGGCCGTTCCACGCGTGGGCGCGTTTGGCTCTGCCGTGGACCCTGGTGACGGACGACGGCGCCGATCCTGGTCAGGTGGCGAAGTTCCGGGACGCTGGGGTTCAGGTTGAGGTGGCGGTAGTTAGTGGTTGAGAGCCGATAGTCCAGTGGTGTGGTTGGCTCCATGGACAGGCGCTTACGCGCCGGCAGAATGCTTCCCGGCATGGCTCCACTTACAGAGTATGTAGTGCCTCTCTGTCTGCCTACGCTGAACCCCATTGAACAGTAGCAAAGGGTGGGTACATGGAATCGCGGGTGATGTGCATGCTCGCAAGCCTTTCCCGCAGCTTCGGCATCCAGTGGGCAGGTATGCGGATCATCCAACCGAGGGCATGCCAAGGACTGGCCGAGAGTTTTGTTGGACCCTTCAGGAATGCGACGCTGAGGGTTGTAATCTGAGGCAATTCGTATCGATCCAAGAAATTTTGTGGCCCTTAAAGTGGATGTTCCGGTCCGCGCTTGCTCGGATAAGCACGCCAATAAGGAAGCGGCTATCTTGCGCGCCGATACGTGGATCGATAGGCAAGAGCGCGAGCAATGAGACTTAAAGTTGTTGTGCGCGTTCCGCATGGAGATGTCGGAGGGCGCGAGTTATTCCCTCCCCGGTCATTGGGGTTAGCGGCAGGTAAGAATCCGCGGCATGACCTCGCAAACGGGTAAACGGTATGACCCAGTCGCTCGAAACATAAACAGTTGCGCTGTTGACTAATTCTGTAATCCCAGTTTGCATTTTTAATGCAAGATTCGGTGTTACGCTCAGCGAGCAATTCGCATCTACACCAGAATTTGGGGGCACAAATGAACACATTCTTTCGCCGCAAAGAAGCGCGAAAGCCGGTCAATAGCGGCCTTGACAAGCGCTTCCGGACCTCGCCGGACTCGTGGATTACTCAGAAGCGAGTGGGTGGTGCAGCTGCAGCTGTTGTCCTAGTCGTTTCAGCGACGGCATGCGGAGGACAAACGGCCGCCTCATCCACGACGCCTCTTGCCAGCGCGTCCGCATCTCCGAGCGCGACTCCGGCACCCACACCAACTGCGCCGGCATCCTCCGGCTGCGTCACGGAAAACGCGACTGAAAAGTACGCGCCAAAGGTCTTCATCTGTACAAAGAGCGACGCCGGAAAGCTGCTGTGGATGGAGCAGTCAGAATCAAAACGGGTCACGGACGCGCGGGCGGCGGCGGCGAAGGTAGCTGCTGAGAAGGCAGCTGCCGACAAGGCAGCACAAGAAGCTGCGGCTAAGGCGGCCCAGGAGCAGGCCGCTGCGGAAACGGCCCGTCAACAGGCTGCGGCCGCGGAGACGGCGCGCCAGCAGCAGGCTGCGGCCGCGGCAGCTGCTGCCGCAGCAGCCGCGAAAGCCCAGGTGCCCGTGCAGCCTGCCGCCCCGGCGGCTCCGTCCGGATGCGATCCAAACTATGCAGGGGGATGTGTGCCCATTGCATCAGACGTAGACTGCGCGGGCGGGAGCGGCAACGGTCCCGCGTACGTACGCGGACCTGTCACCGTCGTCGGATCAGACATCTATGGTCTCGACAATGATCGGGACGGCGTGGGTTGCGAGTAGTGAACTGCTAGTCGGGTGATCAGGACCGTCGCCTATGGCTTCCCAATGCCGTAGGCGACGGACCTGAATAACATCCGTCTGGGAAGTTTGGGCCTTACCAAACCGCGTTTGGGCGCTCTGTCATAAGGGCCGCAACGATGCCCGGGTGCAGTGGTGAGTCTTAAGGGGAAGACATGCTGGAACTGAAACGCATCTACTGGAGCCGCCAGGTTCTGCGATTGGCTTATTCGGCTGTGATTTTTTGGTTAGGCGTCTCCGTAGTCGTGGCGCTCATGCCTGAGACGAACGGAGCGGACGGCCCGGTGGCCTCATCGGCCGCCGGGGTACTCCGCGGAATGTTCGACGACGTCCTGGCAGCGGTCATCGCACCGGGCGCCTTTGTTATCGTCCTGACAATTGCAGCGGCCATCATCACCGGTCGCGACGTCCGGCGCCGCGATCCAGTCCGGCGTTTCAACCGCCAGCAGCGCCGCGACGGCATGGCGCGTGCTGGCGGCCGGTGTGAGATGGAAACGAGGTTCCGGCGTCGTTGTTCCCGGCCCGCCGAACACGGCGACCATTTCTATCCCTGGTCCAAAGGCGGCTCTACCAGCCTGCAGAATTTCGTCGCCGCCTGCGCGAGGTGCAACCGCGCTAAGAGCGCCAGGATCCCCTCTCCCGGCCAGCAGGAAAGGATGGAACGACGACGGCGGGACTATGTCACGCATGAAAGTCCCGTCAGCGTCGGCGAACGGCAGCCCCTCCCCTAGCCTCCCGTCCATGCCAAACAAACCGCACTTGTCCAACAAACAAGTCACACGTGTCGTACGCTGGAATTCCCGAAGACCACTAAGCGAGGAATAACGTGCACGAGGACGCCGCCAGGTTCCTGTCCCAGCCGGTGGAGGCCCAGCCCGGCTCGCCGCTCCGGGTTGCCGTGTACTCCCGGATCGCCGAGGCCATCCGCAACAGCCTGCTGACGCCCGGCTCGATGCTCCCCACTGAAACGGAACTTGGCGCGGACATGAAGGTCAGCCGCACCGTGGTCCGCGAAGCGCTGATGCTGCTCGAAGAGGACGGCCTCATCCGGGCCCGCCGCGGCGTCGGCCGGTTTGTCGCCGACACCCTCCCCCGCATCGGCATCGAGCGGATCCGCCCCTTCGAGGAAGTCCTCGGCGGCCCCGGGCAGCACATCGAAATCAAACGCATCCAGCGGCAGCGGCAGCCCGCCTCCGAATTCGTCGCCCCCGGCGTGGGCGTCGAGCCCGGAGCCGACTGCTGGCTATGGGAGTCGGTCCTGATCCGCGACGGTGAAGCCATCGCCCACCTGCAGGAAAACATCTCGGCCCTGCCGGTGAGTCTGGGCAGCACTCCCGCTGCCGCCGCGCCGCTGGAAATCGACGACGACGGCGGCAGCAGCCTGCTTGCCACCCTCAACAACCGCTTCGGCAAGGTCTTCGGGCCCGGCGAATGCCAGATCAGCCTGAGCCAGGTAGGGCCCAGCCGGGCCAAGCTGCTTGATCTGCGGGCACCGGATCCGGTCCTCGTGCTGACGCAGTACGTCAGGCACGCGAACCGGCCCTTCTATCTGGCCAAGTGCCTCATCGCAGCTCGCGCCGGCCACCTCTCCGTGATGCAGTCCCTGCAGTCCTGACGCGAGCTAGCCCAAACAACTGCGGGCCGCCCTGAAGCTCTTGATCGACGGAGACCCCCGGATTCCTCAGCGGCCATCAGGCAAGCTTGATCTAAGCTCTTCTGCACGGGAAGCGAGCGCCTGACGCTGGTCCCGGGTGAGTCTTCTAACCTGCAGGTCGAGGACTGCCCGGCTGCCCAACTCTCCCACACCCAATAGCTGACCCACCCGACGCCTTGCCTCGTCCGCGTCCTCTGAATCCTCAATTATCTGGAAGACCTCGTCACGCCGATCCATGGCCTGTACCAGGGCGTCAAGGAGCATCAATTCCTGCCTTGTCTGCCGCTCATCTTCATCCATGCGGCGATTCTTGCACGGCGGAAGTCATTAGGGCATGGCGTCCAGTTGAGGATCTTCCACCAGACAGCTCAGTTGACGCGAGGACGGAGGTTCCCGCGCCATGCTGGTCTATATGCTGGAGACTGACGGAAGGCTGGCGCCATGCGGAAACTGATCTACGGCATGAACGTGACCCTGGACGGCTACATCGCCGCGCCCGGCGACGACATTGGCTGGGGCGTGCCGAGCGAGGAATTGTTCCAGTGGTGGCTCGATCAGGAGCTGGCGATCGGCCTGTTGCTGTATGGGCGCAAGCTGTGGGAGACCATGAGCTCCCACTGGCCCACCGGCGACCAGCAGCCCAATGCCACCCCGGAGGAGATCGCGTTCGCACGGAACTGGCGGGACACGCCGAAGGTGGTCTTCTCCTCGACGATCGACAGGGTCGACTGGAACACCCGCGTGGTCGCCGGTGACGCGGTCGAGGAGATCACCCGTCTCAAGGCTGACGACGGCGATCCGATGAGGATTGGTGGCGCAACGCTCGCCGGTGCGGCCATGCGGGCCGGGCTGATCGATGAGTACACGGTCGTGACCCATCCGGTCCTAGCAGGCGGCGGCACGCCGTTCTTCACCGCGCTGGACAGCTGGGTGAACCTGAACCTGATGGAAACGCGGACGTTTCCCGGCGGCGTGATCATGACCAGGTACGAGACGAGGCGCTGAACGCGCCTGGTGCTGGCCTTCCCCTCACGACGTAGCGGCCGGTAGCCGGTAGGCCACCTCGGGCGTATGGTTCGTCTATGGATCGGATACGGGCCATCCTTCTTCCCGGGAGTGTGCTCCCCGCACAGCCTGCGTACGAAGCTCTGATAGACGCCCTGGGCCGGGATGTAGAGGCCGTCGCCAAAGACTTGGAGCTCTACGCAGACGATGAGCCGCCGCCTGACTGGAGCCTGGACACCGAGATCGACGGCGTGCTCCGCGAAGCTGACGCCCGGGGATGGGAGAGGTTCCACCTTGTGGGCTATTCGGGCGGCGGCGCGGCGGCGCTGGCGTTCGCTGCCAAGCATCCCGGACGTCTGCTGAGCCTGGCGCTGCTGGAGCCTGCCTGGGCCGGGAACTGGGACTGGAGCCCTGCGCACGCGGAGCTCTGGAAGAAGTACGAGCAGCTGGAAGCCCTTCCCCCGGAGCAGTTCATGCCCGCCTTCATCAGGCTGGGAGTTAAGCCCGACGTCGTGCTTCCACCACCGCCTCCGGGTCCCCCGCCGCCGTGGATGGCAAAGCGGCCCGCGGGAATCAGGGCGTTCCTGCAGAACTTCAAGAGCTATGACCTGGACAGGGCACGTTTGGCCGCGTTTCCCCAGCCGGTCTTCTTCGCCCTTGGCGGCTTGAGCAACCCGGACGACTACGGCGAGATCGCCGGCCGGCTGGCAAGGGTCTTCTTCCCGGACTTCCACCTGGAGGTGTTCTCCAAGCGCCACCACTTCGACCCGCCACACCGGATCGAGCCGGAGCGACTGGCCGAATTGCTCCGGAAGCACTGGGAGCGGGCGGAAGGCAGGAGTGAGGCATCAACGGGCTCCTGACTTTGCGGGCAGGCGCCGGGCACCTCTCCGTAATGCAGTCCATCCAGTCCTGACCGGCTCGGCCGACACGACCGCTTAGGCGACCGCCGCACCCACGACAACTGCCGCCGTCGTGCTTTCAGAGAAGGACTGCAGCACCTCCACCAGGTGCGGCGCGAAGTCGCCGTCGAGCTCCAGCACCACCCGGCAGCGGGCGCCGGGCTGCTCCGGGTAGTCCATGTACCGTCCGCGGAGCTCGCAGATGGTCTGGCCGCGGCCGGGACCGTCGGTGGTGTCGACGGCGACCGTCACCACCGGGGCCACCGCTGCACTGACGCCGCCCACGGCGAGGGCGGCAGCGAGGGGGTCGTGCATCGCCGAGCACGCCCGGCCGAACTGGCTCTCGTAGAAGCGGAAGTAGTAGCCCAGCATGTCGCCGAGTGCCTGCGGGACCGGATGGTCCGCGGCGAGCAGTTCCTGCCGGTGGCTTTCCTCGAGCACATTGGACATGGTGACGTCCAGCGGCACCAGGGTCACGTCCCAGTCGGCGTCGAGGACGTCCGCCGCGGCTTCGGGGTCGTTGGCGATGTTGGCCTCGGCCACGGGGGTGATGTTCCCGGGCGCGAACGCGGCGCCGCCCATGATGGTGATGTCCTGAACCAGCCGGGGCAGCTCCGGGTCCAAACGCAGCGCTTCGGCGATGTTGGTGAGCGGTCCGACGGCCAGGATCCGCAGCGTGCCGGGGTGCTCGTGGGCGAGCCGGACCAGCATCTCGGCGGCGGTTCCGGGCACCAGCTCGGCGTCGGCGGCCTCCAGCGAGACTTCGCCGATTCCGTTGGTGCCGTGGACGTGCGGGGCACCGCCGTGGAAGGTTCCGGCCTGCGGGTCGTGGGCGCCGAGCGCGACGGGGATGTGGGCGTGCCCGGCGAGCTGGAGCAGGTCCAGGGTGTTCCGGGCGCCGACGGCGGCACTGACGTTGCCGCTGACGGTGCCGATCCCCCGCACGTCAGCCTGCGGCGAGGCGAGCAGGTAGGCCAGGGCGAGGGCGTCGTCGATCCCGGTGTCGCAGTCGAGATAGAACGGGTGGCTGATGGGCGTGGTCATGCTGGGTTTCTCGTTTCGTTGGTGCTGGATGTGCTGATGGACGGGTGTGGGGTTAGAGCTTTTCGCCCTTGGGTGCCGCGACGAAGAGGCTAACGAGGAAGGCGGCCGCGGTGATGGCGACCGAGATCCAGAGGGCGGTGGTGTAGCCGGCGGAGGTGGCCTGGGCGGCGAACGGTGCCACCAGCACGACGCCGAGGCTCGCGCCGATGCCGAAGGAGGCGCCGTTGATGCCGGGCAGGGCCGCGGGGGCTTCCTTGGGCGAGAGCAGCACGGAGAGTCCGTTGATGGCGGTGAGGAAGAGGCCGTTGTAGAAGATGCCGAGGGCGGCGACGGCGATCAGGACGGCCACCTGGTTGTCGGAGAACGTGGCCGCGGCGATGGCGCAGGCCAGGCTCAGCCCGGTTCCGGCCCGGAGCGTTTTGATCCAGCCGCGGCGGTCGGCGAGCCAGCCGGCGAGGGGTGCGGCGAAGACGCCGATCAGCGCGGCGGGGGTCAGGAACAGCAGGGCCGACAGGGAGGCGCTGAGTCCGAAGCCGTGGTGGGTGTCCTGGCTGAGCAGAACGACGGTGAAGTTGATGATGGCGAAGATGCCGGCGAGGGTCAGGACGGTGGTGGCGATGACCGGCCAGACCTGGCGGGAGCGCAGGTGGTGGACGGCGATGAGCGGGTTGGTGCGTTTCTTCTCGATCATCCAGAAGGCGGCGAAGGACGCGATGGTGCCGGCGAGCAGGCCAATGGTGCTGGGGGCGGTCCAGCCGGCGGCCGAGCCGCCGGAGACGAAGTAGGTGATGAAGACCAGGAACACGGACAGGGACCCTGCGCCCCACCAGTCCATGGCGCCGCGTACTCCCTGCGGACGTCCCTTCGGGACGGTTTTGAGGATGCAGGCGGCGGCGATGGCCGTCAGGACGAGGACGACGACGAAGATGGACCGGAAGCCGAGGGTTTCGGCCATGAGGCCGCCAAAGTAGCCGCCGACGCCGCCGTTGATGGCGGCGATGATGCCGACCGAGGTGCCGAAGACGCGGGCCTGCAGGTTTTCGCTGAGCACGATGTAGGCGAGCGCGAAGACGGCGCTGGAGACTCCCTGGAGGAACCTGCCGGCGATGAGGATCGGCAGAGTGGGGGCGGCGATGCAGAGGATGGTGCCCGCGCCCATGACTCCGAGGACCAGGAGCAGGGCGGTCCGGCGGCCGATGAAGTCGCTCCAGCGTCCGATGACGGGCCCGGCGATGGCGCCGGCCAGGAAGAACATGGACTGGACGGGGGCTGCGCTGTCGGCGCTCAGGCCAAAGGAGGCCGCGATCTGCGGCAGCGCCGGGGTGACCATGCTGGCGTTGAGCTGGAAGGACAGCACGCCGAGCAGCAGCGTGGCGATCAGCAGGGCGGCGCGGCGGCCGGCGATTTTTGGTGTCTCGGCGGCGAGGTCCGGCGGTGACGCGGCGACTGACGTTGGGGTGTTCACATCAAACTCCTTTGTTCTGCAGGTGGTTCCTGCCCTTGGGATGTGAGTTGTTATACAACCATGTATGACGCACAAGTACAACCGTGCCGTACACTATTTCCTAATCCAGCCGCCTTGGCTTCACCGATAGGACTTTCCATGAGCACTCGACTTCCTGCCGTCACCGTCGTCGGCAGCATCAACCTCGACATCATCGCCACCGCAGACAGGCTCCCCTCCCCGGGTGAGACCCTTGGCGGCGGCACCTTGACGCAGCAGCCGGGCGGCAAGGGCGCCAACCAGGCGGTGGCCGCTGCACGCTTGGGCGCCAGTTCGCGGATGATTGGGGCTGTGGGCGATGACGCCTCCGGCCGCCTGATGCTGGAGTCCCTTTCTGGCGCGGGAGTGGACACCACTGATGTGGCAGTGCTCGACGGCGACGCGACCGGCACGGCGCTGATCGTGGTGGACCGCGACGGCGAGAACCAGATCGTGGTGTGCCCGGGGGCGAACGCTGGATTCTCCTTGGAGGGCGTGGAGTTCGGTCCGGACGAGACGGTGCTGTGCCAGCTCGAGGTCGGCCTGCCCGTGGTACTGGAGGCGGCCCGCCGCTCCTCCGGCTTCCTTGTCCTGAACGCGGCCCCGGCCATGGACCTGCCGGTGGAACTGCTGGAGCGCTGCGACCTGGTGATCGTCAACGAGACCGAGTACGAGCTGATCCCGTCGCTGGCGGAAGCCAAGCTCGTCGCGGTGACGTACGGGAAGGACGGGTCGGCGATGTTCGAGCACGGGCGGCGGGTTGCCGAGGCGCCTGCTTCTATGGTGACGGTGGCGAACACGATCGGTGCAGGCGACGCGTTCTGCGCAGCCCTGGTTCTGGCGCTCCGGACGGGGCTCGGCTACTCAACGGCGCTGGCGGTGGCCAACACTGTTGGCGCGGATGCGGTGGGTGATCATTCATCGCAGCCGGCGCTGGCCCCGCTGGCCGAATACGTTGCCCGCGTAGCGGGAGCCGGGGTTGCTGCGCGGTGAATCTGGTTTTCAGGCCAGCCGCGCCGGCGGACTATTCAGAGGTCCGGAGAATCACGCGGGAGGCGTACCTCCACGCCGGGCACTTCACGGCCGACCACCCGTACATGAGTGTCCTGGCCAACGTGGAGCACCGGGCGGAGCATGCCGAGGTTTGGGTGGCCGAAGCCTCCGGTGCAGTCGTCGCGGCGGTGACGCTCACCTTCGCAGGGCAGCCGTACAGCGAGATCGCAGTGGAAAATGAGCTCGAATTCCGGATGCTCGCGGTCGATCCGGCGGCACAGGGCGGCGGGGTTGGTCGCGCCGTTGTTCGTGAGGTAATCGAACATGCCCAGTCCCTACCGGGCATCAGTGCAATCAGCATTACGAGTGCGACGTTCATGGAACGGGCCCATGTTCTCTACGAATCCATGGGCTTCGAGCGGGTTCCGGAACGTGACTGGTACGCGTCTGGCGAGGACGTGCTGCTCTGGGTGTTCCGGCTCGAGCTGCAGCGGGCGGTTGTTCCTGGGTAAACGCCCGCCACCGCCTCCACCATCCGCCGCGACCTGGCACTGCTGAACGGGCAAGGCCGGCTGGCCCGCACCTACGGCGGGGCCATGGCGCTGGGCGCGCACCCGGAGGCGTCGCTGCGGCAGCGCACCGGTGAGGCCTTTGAGCAGAAGCACGCGATCGCCCGCTGGGCGGCGTCCGTGATCCGGCCCGGGGAGAACATCCTGCTCGACGCCGGCTCCACCGTGGGTGCCCTGGCCCACGAACTGCGGGGGTTCGAAAAGCTGTCCGTGACGACGCCGGGGATCAACACCATGCAGGAGCTGGCCGATTCGGAGGGCATCGAGGTGGACTGCCTGGGCGGCCGGCTGCGGAGCCTTTCGCAAAGTTTTGTCGGGCCCTTGGCCGAGGCGGCGCTGGAACGGATGAGCTTCGACCGCGTGTTCCTGGGCGCCGACGCCGTCACCGCCGAGGACGGCATCTGCGAGGCCGACCACGCCCAGACCCGGCTCAAGGAGCTCATGGCCCGCCGCGGCCGGGAGGTGTACGTGCTGGCGGACTCGTCCAAGCTTGGCCTGCGGCCGTTCCATGCCTGGGCCCGGCTCGCGCTGCCTTGGACTCTGGTAACGGACGACGGCGCCGAACCGGGGCAGGTGCAGAAGTTCAGCAATACAGGGGTTGAGGTTAAGGTGGCGGAGGTTGGCAGACAGGTTCAACCCAGCCATCCTAAAATTGCATCAATTTGTGCGCCGCGAAGTGACCGTGGACCTCCTTTGTCCCCGGTACTGCACCATGAAGGATCAGGGGCGAGCGGCAGGTAAGAGGCGGACCTAGCTATCGTTTCCGTGTCGCTCCACACCCGGCTGCTCAGCTCCGGAGCTCCTCACCTACGAGCACAATAGCGTGGACGATGTAGAAGTCTCCCAAACCTTCGCGCGCGGCGAGCACTCCTCCACCCTATTGTCGGACGATCGAGCCGGCTCGGTACCGGCGTGACATTCCGAGAGTCGGCGGCTGGTTCCAAGGCTTGTCTACGTCTGTGTCTGTCAAAAGAGGGTTAGTGTGAAATGCAACGACAGACCCCACTAGCTGACTGGCCAGCTGTCGAATAACAGACACGACGGTTCCCAACCGGCACCAAAGCATTGCTCCCACTAAAGTCGAGAAAGTGAGTAACTCAAAAGAAAAATCGAATGAGGCGCAGCGTTACAACAGCAAGTTGGAAAGGCAAGTAGCTGCCGAGCTTCGCTTCTCAAACCAATTTGAGTTTGTGAAACGCCCCGGGAGCCGAATCGTTGCTGACGAGGGCAGCTATGCCCGGGTGACCCCGGATCTCGTCCTACGGCACGACGGGCAATACATCGCTCTCGACATAGCAGTGCGTGGTGCCCGTGGCGTTCGGGAAGTTGCGGTTCGACGAGCGGTGGTTGCTGAGCGGCTACGGCAGCAACTCCCGGATGGGTCTCTGGTTTTCCTGATCATTGACGGGGCCGATATATGGCAAAGTCACCCATCATCGTTCGTCCCCACGGAAGGGCAGCTTACACCAGAGTTACTTTCGGCTGAGGTGCGATCTTCTGCGGGCGCAGCTCTCCGAAAGCCCGGTTTCGATGCAGTCCTATTCTTAGATCGTGGAGTTCAGAATGCTGTAGTGGTCATGCGTGACGGACGACTTCTTCGTTACGAGAAACGGTCACTCACCGAAGCAGTTGAGCGAGCGGTCGAGCTTAGGCGCTGGGCTGATGATAAAGAACTCAGTTCGGAAAAAGAAGCCGCAATTAACGCCGAGGACATAGTACCCCACTCATCCCTGGGGACTAAGCGAGAGCGATACCTTCTTGTAGCCGACGAGCTATCTCCGGCTAAAGGGGGAATTTCCAGCTTCAATCTCGAGTTCGCCAAAGCGCTTCGGGCCCGAGACCGTGAAGTCTGCATTGCGCTACCAGAAGCCCCTTCGGAACTTGATCACCAACGCGCGAAGGACTATGGCATTCGCTTGGCGCTGCCAGCGAATCAGATTCCGGGAGTGCAAGGACCACCAGCATTTTTGACTGGTATCCGCTATCTAGACCAAAGCGATTTCCGACCGACCATAATCGTTGGTCATGGTCGAATCCTTGGCCCCTATGCCTACGCACTTCAAATGCAGCATCCTTCGAGTTCTCGAATACACCTCGTTCATATGCACGCGGAGGAGCTGGAGAGAGCAAAAGAATCCTACGGCGGAGAGCCTCGAACCAGGACAGCGGCCGAGCGATCCGCGCTGGAAGTCGAGCTTGCCAGCAGTGCTGACGTAGTCGCAGGCGTGGGCAAGAAGCTCACTGGCTGGATTGAGGATCAAGTTCTAGCTGATCCACTCTTCAGTGAGCGAGGAGGGCAGGTTTCCTGCCTGCTTCCCGGCCTCCGCGACTGGCCGCGGAGCCGCTCTCGGGTTCCGACGGAAAAGCGCTTCCTGATCACAGCCCGTGCGGACGACTTCGAGTCTAAGGGAATCGCCACTGCCATCCGCGCTGTAGGCGAAGCTAGGACGCTGCGACCCAACTACCCGGACACTATAAGCCTTGTCATTCGCGGTGTCCCCGAAGAGCACACCGAAGTAAAGCGAAAGGTTGACGAACTCGCTGCGCCGTACGGCTTCCAACCAATGCTCCGGCAATTTAGCACAAACTCTGATGACATTGAGCACGATCTTCGAACAGCAGTCGCAGTCCTCATGCCATCTAGAACAGAAGGGTTTGGTCTTTCCGCCTATGAAGCCATAGCAGCTGAAGTCCCTATCCTAATCACCAGAGACAGCGGCCTTGCTCGATTGATCCGCGACGTGGACGGTACCACGGCATGGCCACCAGAGACCATCCCGTTTGATCACGAACATTCGTGGGTTGATGCAATTTTGAAGATACTCGATGACCCGGAAGCAAATTTCAGACGCGCACGCCAACTCAAGGATGCGATACACCGGAAGGACTTTTGGGAGACCAGTATTGTCGCGCTTGAAGGGGCTTTAGATGAATCTAGAGCCCATAGGGCGCGGACCCTGCCCTAACCCTTGAACCACAACATTAGGCTCTTCTTTAGTGTCGTCAGCGTCGTCGGACACCGCCGCCTTCCAAGCCTAAGGACGAGACCATAGCTGCGCGCGTCGAGCAAAGGCGAGCTTCTGCGGCCCACAACTGATTCTGGCGGCCTGGGGTCGCGGTCACGTGCCTGTCAAACTCCTCGGGGCTCGCAGTGGGCTCCGGGCACGGCATGAGTCCCGGCATGCTGCTGGTTACCTGTCCACGTACCTCACCGATCCCGGCTCCGGATGCTCATCTTGCACGGATATGACGTGGCCCAAGCTTTCCGCCTCAAGGTATATCCCTTTGGGGTCTCAGCGGGAGAGGTGATGACGCAGGCCAGAGATGGTATGGGTCGAATGGTCGTTGGGGACGGTCGATGGCTGGGCTGGGTGATCACACACCCGCCCCATAGGACGACCCCGCTTCGGGGACCTTCAGGCTGGGCTCGGACAATGCTTCAGTATGCACAGAAGCACGCCATCGTCCGCCAGGCGTCCGTGGAGTGCATCTCGCCTTATCCAACTTCTTCATAACGCCTAGGTTCCTGGTCAGTGAGGGCCCCACCACAAGATGGGCCCAATGCAAGAGTGGCAGGGGCCCTAGTGCACGTTGACAGCGTATGACGGTGGTAAGCTGTCGGCCGCTATTACGGGAAGCCGGGAGGTATTTCTCGTGAGAGTGGAGGACGACTGCAACCGACGGGCAGCGGCAGGATCTGCGGGCATCTTGGGAATTGTGTTTCAGTGGTGGCCCTCCCTGGCTGCGGCCCCTAGCTGCAGATTTCCTGGAGTGTCAGAGCTACGAGAGACCATGTCCACAAGATGGAACCAGTTAGTTGTCCACATAGCGCCCCGCGCTGCCTACGAGTTGCCGTGGACCTGGTAACTTTGAGAGTCAGCATCACCTGAGGAGAGCCACTTGATACCTGTAATCGACGTATTCGCCGGACCCGGCGGCCTTAACGAGGGTTTCTCCTCCGTCCGCGACGGCAGCGGACGAAGCGTTTTTCGTACCGTAGCGTCGATTGAGATGGAAACGTCAGCCGTCCAAACGCTTAGGTTCAGAAGTGCAGTACGGGCACTACGCGGTAGTGGAACGACAGCCAATGCGGCGCTAAGTGACTTCTTGTCGGGTGAGTTATCTATGGCTGCACTGCACGCTGACCCTGAATTTCATGTCGCTTACAAAGACGCCGTCGAAGAAGTCCACGAGTTCGTCCTGTCCGAACAGAGCAGGGCTGAGTCTGATGCCATTATTCGGAGGGCCTTGGGCACTCACTCAAACCGATGGGTCCTAATCGGCGGGCCGCCCTGCCAAGCCTACTCATTGGCCGGTCGATCGAGGAGAACGAACGATTCCTCCTTCCAGGATGACCACAAGCACTTCCTCTACCGGGAATATCTGCACATCATTAGGACGCACCGCCCCACAGTTTTCGTTATGGAGAACGTTAAAGGCCTGTTGTCGTCGGTAAACAGGGGTCAAAAGATGTTCGATCTTATTCGGGCAGACTTGCAGCAGCCATCCGACGGTGTTCACTACGATTTGTTCTCAATGGTAGTGGACAAAGAAGGTGAAGCTTTGGCAGCTTCGGACTTCCTTATTCGGTCTGAAGAATACGGTGTACCGCAGAAGCGTCATCGCGTAATTATTGTGGGCGTAAGCCGAGATAGCGGCCTCAAACGACCACTGGCGCTCCAGCGAGCAAACACAGTAACAGTGCAAGATGCTATTGGAAACCTCCCCCCGCTGAGGTCTAAAATTTCGAGGTTCAAGACTGACGACACTGAAGCTTGGTACGACGTCCGCCGAAACGTTGCAAAGTACCTTCCGGGCGCTGGGGGTCACCGCCGTGGGATGAACTCTCTTGATTTCTCCTCCAGGGACCAGCCAAAGGCTCTTGAAAGACTGATGAGTGACAGCGTCCGGCTTTACCACGACTTCATAAGGCCCACCGCCGCTGCCGCGCTACCCACATGGAACCACGAAGCCCGAAGCCACATGATTTTAGATCTGCTTCGATATGGCGCCCTTAGCTCACTTGCTGAACGGCGGTTGACCAGTCCGAAAGTGCGAGAGCTCCCCCGCGATCTTTGGCCCTTACATGCGAACATCGAGGCCGATGTAGTGCCCTTTGAAGATAGATTCCGCGTTCAAATGGCCGATCTACCTTCATCGACAGTCGTATCCCACATTGCAAAGGACGGCCATTACTACATTCACCCGGACCCCGCGCAAATGCGCAGCCTGACGGTTCGTGAAGCCGCACGGTTGCAGAGTTTCCCGGACGACTACATCTTCTTGGGGAACCGAACGCAGCAGTTCACTCAAGTCGGCAACGCAGTGCCGCCTCTGTTGGCGAACCAGATTGGGCAACGCATAGCAGCTATTTTTTAGCCTCCGCGTTCTTGAGAGCCTCTTGGCTTTCCAAGAATACGTCCTCGACAAGTTCTGCAATCTGCTCCTCCGACATGAGGAATACGCTAACCACAACCAAGCGCCGCGTGAACCTCTTCATAGCATCCCGTAGGAGGTCCATGCGTTTCGTGGAAACGGATGCCAGATGCCTGGTTGCTATAGCGCGGGCCAACGGCGCATAACCACCGATTCGGGGACGCTCAACGAGTTGAACCGATTCGTCCTCCTTTAGCCTCACAGAGATTTCAGGGCCCAGAAGAAAGGCCCTCCACCACAATCTTCCAAAGATTGTGCGGCTCATGGCAAAAAGACGGCGTTCCTTGACCTCCCAACGCGCGCCATCGTCAGATCTGTGACCGTAGCGCCAGATAGCAACGTCCGGGAGGACACGGATGTTGATGAAGTTCCACACCTCAACACTTGCGGCATCAGCCGGCAGGATATTCATCCGTTCGTAGAGAATCTTCGAGACTGCTTGGTCGAATTCTGTTTTCTGCCGGGCGAGGTCCATGTCCGGGAAACCGTGGGATCGAGCTTCCGCAACTACCGCCGCGCGCAGATCTGTTAGATCAGAATCAGTGCAGCGACCAGTGGCGACAGGATAAAACTCTGCTCCCGTCGTCGAGACTGTGGACGAAAGCTGACCGATTTCCTGCAAGGGAAGGATCCTCAACTCACTCCAGGCTGCGACTGCTTGCGTCAAAGGTAATCTCGGAAAGCAAACCGGAGCGCCGCTCAACTTCCACCCCCATTCACGATGCCCTGCAAATCAGCTTCCACCCGTCCCGCGTCGTCGCTGTATTTACTTCTGACAGCGTCGACGGAGGTACCCACCAGTTTGACAACGCCGAGGAGTAACGCTCCGAGCGACCCCTCCGGGTAGTTGTGTGACTCATCTAGGTCGGGATGGCTGAGTGCCTCACGCAGCAACTGGCGGACGAAGTCCATCTTCAAGACCTGCATCCAGACATCCCCGGTTTCAGAATCGGTATGATCAATCAACGGCCGTAGCTGCGGGTTGTCCGTGTTCAGCCACATCCAAAGAGTCGCGCCCGCCGGATCATGAAGGTCCTTGGACAACACGCGGAGCCACCACAGGGACGACTTCGGGTTGGTAATGCCCTGGTCTGCGAAGGAGACGGGGAGGATAGGCAACTGGCCCGCGTCCCCTTCGAGGACAATCCGCGACGAACTTCGGTAGACCGTGTGCCCCACCTGAGCGGGGGCGAAGTCCGCAGCCGTAGTTTTCGAGGGCGACAGGACGCCCATCTCAAGCTCGAGGACAAGGACCCCTCCCAAGGTGGAGGCCGGCACAGTAATCGCAACCTCCTGGGCCCCTTGAATCACGGGAAGGGGCTTGCTGGTCGTGATCACAGGGGAAGAAGTCGATCGGGCGATCAAGACCCACGCCAACACGAGATCCGGGGGGATATGCAACTCCTGGCGCAGAGCGCTCAAATCCACGGTCACCACGCAGGACACATCCAAGTCGGAAAAGTAGTTCCAATCCGGGAGGGTGTTCCCTGAAAGTTTGGTTATTTGCCCATTTACCGCGTACTCCCATTCGGGAGAATCAATCGCCCCGTCCTCGACGACGAGATGACCGACACTAATCGTCCTCATACGGCCACCGGCTCCAGTTCCACTGTAGAAGTCACCGCTGTGTTCTTCGGCTGGGTGAATATCGCGAGGTAGTCTCGCTCAGATGGAACATCCACACGAATGGATTTCGAGCGCACCAGCTCTCCCTCCACCTTCCAGCCGATAAAATGGGGCTCGTCAGCACCAAGAGGAGCATCCACTTCGATGGCGCCGGTAAGAGTGACCACTTGTCCGCTTACTGTGAGTTCGAAGGACTCGCCAGCCTTCCCACCCGTCACTGTGTATGGAAAACCAACATGTGCCGAGCCGTCAATGATGAGAAGGCGTGGAGGCGCAGCTAGCCTCGCAGAGGCGCGACGGCCCCCTGTTTTGATCTGCCCTCGGGTACCCGGGCCCTTCTCCGGCTGTGAACCCGCTCCGTGGCCGCTGATGCCCCCAATCAAGCCTCCCAAAGCGGTGGCGATCCGAGTTGCGCCAGCCGCTTGCTGTGCAGCAGTAGCAGGACCCGCAGAACCATGCATCCGTTTGAAGGTTCCCTCAATTCGATTCAATGCGATTCGAACGAAGTTAAAGCTCCCGCGGGTTATCGCATCTTTGACTATCCAGTCGTCATGCGTAACTGGCTCTGAAGACGCGAAGTCTTCATCAACAGTCTCGTCGGCTAGGAACACCGAGTAGACGGAATAGTCATCGGCTGGTGCTGTGACTTCCAGGTACTTGACGATGATCCGAGGTGCCCGCATGAGGGCCACCGAATTCTCCAAACTTCGATCATCAGAAATGTGATTGATGGCCTGTCGCATGGCCAACACTCCGAGGCGACGGATCGGCTTCTGAGACATTATTGTCTCGAGCTTGGTCTGCGAGGAAATCGGGACCTTCTTCAGGACAGCGAACCGCTCGCTGTCGGCATATGCCTGGGCAAAATGGCGAACAAGCGGATCTTTCATAGGATCGATGTCCGGCAGCGGTGCCCCGTCCAGCGTGAAGACGAAGCGAACGTTCGGCCCGTCGCCAGTATCAACGGCATGGGGCCAGGCCCATTTAATGGCGGCCGCCCGGATGGCCGAGATGCGGTCCACTAGTAGGACGTTGTCGCCTTCGCCTTGGAAATGCTGCGGAGCGAGCACCATAATGCAGGTGCCGGTCTGTCCCAATGCCGGCACTGGCATACCCACGGATTGAGCTATCAGCCGAGCCGTATCGCCCGTGACGGGATCAACGATTCCGTCTGCAGAAATGGCGCCCCACCAATTTCGACCCGTGAATTTGTAGCCTGCTTGGACATAGCCTCCGTCACCACCAGAGACGCCGATCAGGCGGTTCTCGATGGTTTGCCCCACAACCGCCTGAGAGTAGACGAGACATACACCCACGCTGCTGGCTTGGTACAGCACACCTTTCCCGTAGCCATAAGTTCCGCCTCTGAGTCCTTTGCCGTCATCGCGGCCGAAGTTTCGCACGAAGTCAGCGAAGTCAGCGCGTTCGCCCTCGGCAGGTTCGATATTGGCACGGATGGGACCGCCCAGACCGGTCGTTCCATAGTCGGAGATGGTTAGGACCCGCAGACGCCCGCCGCTCACCTTTTGAGGAATTTGCCGTGAGGCGCCTTGAGGCGGCAGTTCCCAGAAAAGGTCGTGCACAAGTACGCCGGTTTGCTCTTCGGAGAGTAGGGTGTCGGCAACATGAAACTCGATGTGGCGGTCTTGTCTCGCATCCCAACTGTTCTGGAGTGACTCTCTAAGCAGGACGCTCCATAGGTCCAAGGTCGTCTTGCCCATGGCCTTTTGAATAGACTTGGCGTCGCCACTGCCGGTGGGTTCCCACGGATGTCGGAAGAGTCTGAACGTCCCGCTCACAGCGACGCGGCCTCTTTCAATTCCTCCAGGGCGACGTCGGCAGCATCCAGAGGTCCCAAATCAACGGAGTACTGCAGCGCGGAGATCCCGTCCAGCATTCCGGGCATAGGCATTGTCTCGTGGGTTATGCGGGGAAAGGCGTTGTCCACGGCCAGTGTTTTGGTAAGAAGGACCGAGAAACGATGCGCGGCGTAGTGCCCGGAATCCGACTCGAAATAGCCGACCTTCTCCAGCATTCGCAACATATCCAGGCGGTTGATACCAGCATCGTAGAGACGCTCGAGAACAGTTGGGATGGATTCGCCTTGCGGCGTGTTCTCAATTTGATAGGCGCATACATACAGTGGCTGACCGCTGGTGGCTTGGAGTTGGCGTGCACCGTGGAAGGCAACAACCATGTTGTTGTTGTTCAATGTGGTCTTGACCTCGACGGAAGCATTCTCAAACTCAAAGTCATGCCTGTTTCCTTGGGGTCCGGTCCACGACCGCAGCGCCCATGGACCGTGGTGAAAAGTGAGTTGTTCCAAGAACAGAAGTTCTCCATAAAGACCGGAAAGTTGGGGCTGACCCAAGAGACGCGGCCTGTCATCGCGCAGCAGCTCCTTCCAGCGCTCGACAGTTTGCCTTGTAAGCAAGTCAGCCCCGCTGGGATTGGTTGCCACTGCGTCCAAGATGTCGTCTGCCAGCAAGCTGAACTGTGGCCGCACACGCTCAGCCAGGCACTGGAGTGCCAAGAACGATTGCGGTTTGCCGGCGACAGTTATGGTGCGGTAGCCGAAGGTGACCAGTTTGTTCTGCCAGTCGATGCTGTTCTCCGGGTGGGAGGCGACCGGGACGAGGAGTGTTGGGTGCCCATTGCCGTCGATGGCATGAACGATGGGTCCATGCGCGGTTTGCACGTCAGTGTTCCTGACCGTGAGCTTCTGAGGAGCAAGCACCTGCCCCTGAAGAAACGAAAAAATGGAGCTTGATGATTCCTTAGCGTCCATCATTTCGAGGCAGCCTCTTCTTGGATCGCGTGCTTCTCGTCGAAGTCATCGGCTGCAGCTAGCTCTGCCTCTACATCTTCGACGTCGTCAGGATTTACATTGGCACTGTAGTAATCCACGGTGTCGGACAGGTCACGAGCCTCGGGGAACATAAGTGTAATGCCGATCATGTGGTTCGCTGCTGTCAGGGGAGCACGTTCGGACTTCGATTCCGTAGGATCGCTCTCGAGAGCGTTGAGGGCATCCGCGGAGGCAGCTTCTGCAACTTCGGAATCCTTATTTATGGCGTAGATAGCCAAGAGGCCAACCTTGTCCAGCCCCCGTTTCTTCCTCAAGTCTCGCAAGTGGTAGTCCCGAACCTGGCCTTCGCCGGACAGCCCGTGGGAGTCGACAATGGATTTCTTGTTGTACTCCAAGTCCGCGAACCGGTCCCACCGTGACGAGATCGCTTTGAGATTCGCCACGCCACTCTTGCTCCCCGAGGCCATCTTTCGACGGCGCAAGAGCTTCAGGGGTTTGTCAAGGCCTAGCTGCAAGTCCGACTCTGCGGTGTTCTGGCGCTCAATAAAAACAACGTTCCACGAGTCCAAGGATCCCTTATCCGCCTGGGCGCGGATGTATTCGCGGACCGTGTCGGTTTGAATAGTCCGCGCATCCTGGTGGACCTTGTAATCGGACAAGAAGTCGACAATCAGGTCATTGGAGATACCTGTAAAGCCTCTTACGTTCTTGCTGGGCAATTCATCTTCGGTATGGCCGGCGGCACGAGCGGCTGATACAAGGGCGACCGTGGCCGCGATGTTTCCATCCAGCCAGTTCTTGTCGTCATCGTTGAAGAGGATGGTCTGGACCTTGGTGCCCGAGTAGCTAACGTTCACCTTAATCGCGCTGCGCATCTTCGCTGCGGCGGTAATCGTCATCTGCGGGTGGGAACGAATGCGCACCGGCAGCTGGGATGGTTTCTTTCCTTCTTTGGCGTAAGTGTCGATTTCCTCCCGGATCTCCGCCTCGACCGTTGCAAGCGCAACGAACCATTCACGAAGTTCGACGGTCATCCAGACACGGACCAGGTCCTCATAGCCTTTTCGGTAGCCGAACCACCGGCCCATCTGCAGCAGGGTGTCGTAGGCTGACGCGGCCCGAACAAAATAGCTTGAAATCAGTCCTTCGAGAGTAAGACCTCGGGAGAGCGTGTTGCCTCCCACAACAATCACGGTCTCAGCTTTTGCTTTTGTGTACTTGAGTCGTTCGCTGGATAAGTAGTTATCCGTAAGCACGTTCACAGCACCGAGGGTCCGCGGGAGCTCTTCTATCACATCATCGATGAGAACCGGCAGGTTATCAAAAAGAGCGGGGTCCACACGTTGGGTCTCTGTGTACCATAGGTCCCTCAGTTCGCCGATGACTGTTGGGTCCTGCATTTCAACGTCCCTACGGAGGGCAACAAGTTCGGCTTCGACAGCTTCCTTCGTTGCTTGATGCGCCACGGCGCGCATTGAAGTGTGAACGAGCATCGAGGAATGACGAATCTCAGTCGACCGCAGTCTCCGGGCGGTAGTGGCCAAAACGAACCAGAGGATGGCGCATCGAAGCGAGGGCGGGACGTCGGCAGTCCACTGTTCGAGTTTGTCTTTGTTCGTCGGCGGTTTGACGATAGCGGCGTCTTCTGGAGGTACTTCGCGGACTATGTCCAGACCGTCGTCTGGTGCGACTCCTTCTTCGGCCTCCAGGGTGCCGAAGATTCGCTCCGGACCAAAGTACGCCTCGGACCGGGGCAGCGTGACAACGAAATTTCGGGGGTATAGGCCCGCTTCGTCGATGGGGTCAATCAACAAGTTAGCAAACGGGGTTGCAGTGTAGGCGATGTACGCAGCCTTTGGATGGGACAGCAATTCCTGGATGAGCTTGTTGATAGTCGACTGGCGCTTGCCCCCGACATCGATCGAAGCCTGATCCGCCTCGTCGTCGATGATGAGGATCGGGCAGTTGGCAAGAGTGGTTGCCGATGCCTTCTTGATCCAGGCGTTTAGTCGCCTCAGCCTGGCTGGGTTCTTCTTGACAATGGCGAGCAGCCGCAGATCATCTTGGCTGAAGAGAGCCTCAGACGGGGTGATCTCGGAGAAATCCTGATCCTGCGTAGTCAGAAGGTGCACACGGGTTTGGCACGGGTCAACAAGATAATCGTGGAGTCGTTCTTGTGTCTGTTGCCGAAGGTTGTCGGTGATCCCCGATAGCACAATGATCAGCCGGTACCCGACGTCGGCTGCCTTGGCGATGACCGACATGAAGTTAGTGGTCTTGCCACTTTGGACGTATCCCAGCACGAGCCCACGCGTGTCAATGGTCTCTTCACCCGGTCGCTCCCCCAGGTCGATTACCCGGGAGGAGGATCTGTCCACATCCTCAAAGGCGTCCGGAAGCTCGGACTTCAGTCGATTGCGAAGAGGTGGCCAAAAAAAATCGCCATCCTTAGGCCCCCCGTACCAGCCTCCCTCGCCGCCATTATGCAAGACATCGGTGCCCTCGACGTCGTCCCACTCCTGGATAATCCTGCGCCGACGTTCGTATTCTGCGCGGCCAGCGTTCAGCAGCGAATCCTCGACTTTGAAGAAGCCATTGGAAAGGGCTAGGACAGCCGCGGCTATGCTTTTGCCCCCTCGCACTAGGCCCTCCAAATGATCGGCCACTTCCCGCACGGCGGTTTGGTGCTCGTTCAGCTCTTCATCAAACGACTCAACATCTGTCCCAGCCACCATCGGCCATCCCCCTCGAATTCTCAAGCCGTCTCTTGCTGGCCCTGTCACTTATCAGATATTACCTAGCCTAGGGCGCCCACATGGCTAACGCAGCTGAGCCCCTCACCCCTGCGACTCGCAGCAAGCTAACTCGTATCTCCGCAGCTTTGATTTGCCACCGACAATGCGACAGCGTCTGTGCGCTGCAAAGGCGAAGAGACGCTAGTCAGAGGGCTCGACGTTGCCGGCGCTCGGGTCCCTGTGCTCCTGCCAGTGCTCCCGAATCCATTGGGCCTGAACCTCTTTCACCTTGCCGCTCAGGGACTGTCCCGCCAGCCCGCTGTATGGGGGATAACCAGCCAGCGTAGGGCTCACATCCACGGTCAGAGTTTTCGGGTGAACGGCGAGGAGTCCCAAATCGAAAAGCCGATGAAGGTCCCTGCGCATGAGAAAGCCGCCGTGCTCGTGATGCTGCCCTATCTTCGCGAAGCTGTAAAGGTGCGCGGCCTCCAACACTGCTGGGGGGCATTCACCGGTGAAAATGCAGACGGGGCCGTTGGAGTCGAGCAGGGACTTCCGGAACGCGGACTGACCGAGCCGCACGCGGACGTTGGCTGTGCTGTGACCGCCGGCAGCCATCTTGGACGCTGCTTCGACTACTGTCACAAGCTCCGGTCCCCCGGCCGCGGACGCCGCAGCCTTAAACGCTTCCCACTTCAGCGGCCGCAGACTCAGTTGCGACTTCGGACTCTCACAGACGCTCCGAAGCGTGCCCCCAGGGAGTAACCCACTCAAATCTACCCACGCATCTCCATGATGCGACGTGTACTCCGTGACTTCAATCGTCTTTGAAGCCGGCGTCTCGAAGTTGGTTTGGCATGCGAAACACTTGTAGCGGGGGGCCTTGTTCTTTCGGGCCTTGATGTGGGCTTTTCCGCAAGACGGGCAACTGTAGACAGTCTTTACTGACAACCCATGATCTATCGATTCGATTACCGACATACCTAGGCTGGATTTTTTGTCCCACAGGACGATCCTCTGGCCCGCTTCGAGCTTTGCGTGATTGGGTACGGTACTATCCCACCGATAATGACTTTCCGGTTCATCCCGGTAGCCGTCGTTACTTCCGAAGGCGCGGTTTTCGCCGACGGCCAGGAGTAGCCAGGCAGGTCGGTGGTCAGCTGAAATCATGGCATCACTATTACACAGCTGCTGTCCCAGCGCGCACCTGACGCATTCGCATTGCAGTGTCTGCATTCGGCTGCTCCGAATGCTGCCCGACTGCCCCCCTCACCGCATTGGGCATCTCCGGCTTGCTAGGCATCTCTATCGCAAGCCTCACCATCGCCACCCGCGCCGTTCGCTGCTGATTACGGCAGCGGCGATCGCCATTTCGATGCTGCTGTCGCCGTTCGTGGGTGGCAACCTTCGTGTTGCTTTCGTGCTAATGACGGTTGGGAGCCGGTCTGGGCGCCGTCGCCACCTATAACTAGTCGGCCATACGGCGCACGGGCCCCCAAACAAGGACGCTACGACCGGGCTCACGAGTCCTGACCATCCAGCCGGCGTCACCGCGGGCGCCTGTACGGCTCAGCCGTTTGTACTGGCCAGTCCGCTGCTGGGTATCCGCCGCAGCGCCGTTCCCGGTCATCGCAGCCCACGGGCATCCCGTACGCCGGCAGGAGGGGGCCCACCCGCCGGCCCGTGCGAATCGTCTCAGAAGACCAAAGTCATCTTGGCGTCGCCAGCGTTTTGCAAAAAAGCCCCGCCTTCATGCACCTGGGGCTGAGCGGCCGAGCGTTTTGAGTCCCCTTCACGCCAGATCTCACGCTCCACTTCGATGGCGGACACTCGTTCTACTGCCAACTGAGATTAAGAGTTCGATGTCGCTTGCCCCGTCAGTTCCTAGACCACTGAAGGCCCCACCACCTGAGGATCCAGGAGCACTGAAGGCCCCACCACTTGAGGATCCAGGAGCACTGAAGGCCCCACCACCTGAGGATCCAAGAGCACTGAAGGCCTCACCACCTGAGGATCCAGGAGGACGCTGTTTTCAGCTGGCCTAATGAATTCCAGACTTCGCAATAATCCACGAAAACACGACCGTCGACCTGCGTCGCTCCACTCTGTAGACTCCTTGAGTATTTACAACTTCTACCGAATGGATAAACCGTGGCCTCAGAAACTATTCAGGGCAGCTTTGACGCTCTTAGCTCTCCTTCCACTACCAAGAAGCGCCCCAGCAGCATCCCCGATCCTGAGAAAGTTACCGGCCACGACTGGGTAGCCGTGCAAATCGGGCCGAGCGCAACCGGTGGCATGGCAGTCCTCGAAGAATTGAGGGGCTGGTGGGAAGGCAATGAATACGTGCATGTTCAGACACCGTACCGGACGCGCATTCTTATTAATGACTCTCGCAATGGTGGATTCATTGCCGGTTTTGACAATTCCCAGTGGCCTGCCTCCGAAGCAGTGTAGAAGCACTAATTAGATCTAGAAAAGCCCTCTGGTACCAGCGCCCGGAGGGCCTTCTAATCTCCCACCGCCCGCATTTAACGCGCCGTGTGCCCTCTGTAGCGTTGACGGGTCACCCAGGAACAGCTCGCCCAGACGAACAACTCCGATGCGCACAGTCCTGACTGCAGCCGCAGCCGCCGCCCTCATCGGGGCTTTGGCGACCCCGCCGTCGCCGCCCAACAGCGCTGACCTGACCGTCAGGTCCTGCTCGCCGTCGTCGTCGACGAACGTGACCAGCGCCCTCCACATCCGACCTGAAGGTGAACGAGCGCAACGGGTCATTCGACCTGCAGTCGCACCGCGGTGGCCAGGGCAATGGATTGAGGAGTCCTAGGTCGCGTTGCGAAACTGCCTCACGCTACGTCACCACCCTCGAAGTGGACAACGCCGCGATGATCCCGGAGCCTACGCACTGGGCTGCCCGTCATCCCGTGGACCGTGAACACCACCGCGGACATGGCGCGCCGGATGGACCTGGGCGTGGACGGAATCATCGCCGGCCACCCCACCCCCTGAGCACCCTAATGGAGGAACGGAGCCTGAAGCTGCTCGACGCATACGGGACCACGCAGTAGCGCAGGGGTCCTGGACTACAGCCGCCGCTGCCGGAACATCGGGAACAACTCCCGAACCCGAGTCACCGTCTCAAGCGACACGTCCACCGCCCGCACCCCAGGCTCCAGACCAAGATCAGCTTCCACCACCCCCATCGGGTCCACCAGCACGCTCCGCCCGACCGAAACAGGCGGGGCCTGGCACACCCCGGCCACGTACACGCTGTTCTCGATGGCGCGCGCCGCATTCAGGGCCAGCCACTGCTCTGTCTTGTGGGTGCCCGGCACCCATGACGAGCAGACCAGCAGCACCTTCGCGCCGGCGTCGGCCAGTGACCTGGCCAGCTCCGGGAACCGCAGGTCGTAACACGTCATCAGGCCGAACCGCGCTCCCCCGTGTTCGAACACCACGGGGCTGGTGGACGGGCCAGGCTTGATGAATGTCGACTCCCCGAAACCCTGCGCATCGAAGAGGTGGATCTTCCGGTAGACGGCCAGCCGCTTACCCTCCGGCCCGAACGCCACCAGCGTGTTGTACGCCTTGCCCGGCTCGTTCGAGGTTTCCACCACGCCCGCCACCAGCGCGATGCGGTGGCGGCGGGCGGTGGCGGCGAGCTCCTGGCAGACGGGGCCGTCCAGTGGCTCGGCCACCTCGGGGAATGTGGCGTCCACCTTCTTTTTCTCGTAGGTGGCGTATTCCGGGAAGGCGACCAGGGTGGCGCCGTCGAGCGCGGCCTCGGCGGCGAACCGGTCGATCACAGCGAGGTTGGCCTGGATGTCGGTACCCGACTCCAGCTGCCCGAGCGCTATCCTCACGGCTATTCCTTCCCTTGTGTCAGCCGGCCCCGCTCGGGCGGCAGCCCAAACTCATGCATCCAGCTCAGGCGGCCGCCTCAACGGTCGCCTTTTCCGTGGCCGTCATTTCCGGCGGTGGCGCCTTGAAGCCGCGCGTGATCAGGGCCAGGACCACGATGCCCAGCACCAGCCAGGACAGTCCCAGCGTAATCGCGTTGCTGTCCAGCTGGGAGAGCAGGTAGGCGCAGATGATGGCTCCCACCACCGGGACCACCACGTAGGACACGGGGTTCAGCTGGTGCCCCGCACGGCGCTGGCGCACGTAGTGGAACACCACCGAGGCATTCACCAGTGTGAAGGCGGTGAAGGCGCCGAAGTTGATGAACGAGGTGGAGGTGGCCACGTCCAGGAAGATCGCGATGAGCCCGATGATGCCGGTGACGATCAGGTTCACCACCGGGGTGTGGAACTTGGCGCTGAGCCGGCCAAAGACGGCCTTGGGCAGGACCGAGTCCCGGCCCATCGCGTACAGCAGGCGGGAGGCACTGGCCTGCGCGGCGAGGCCGGAGGCGAACTGCGCCACCACCAGGCCGGCGAGGAACACGGCCCCGAACAGCTGCCCGCCGATCTGCAGGGCGATGGAGCTGGCCGCGGAGGCCGAGTCCTCGAACACCCCGCCGGGGTGGACCAGCTGGGTCACGTAGGACACGGTCACGAAGATGCCGCCGCCGATCAGGGCGATGAGCATGATGGCGCGGGGCATGTTCTTCCGAGGTTCGATGGTCTCCTCGGTGAGGGTGGTGACGGCGTCGAAGCCAAGGAACGAGTACGCGGCGATGGCGGCACCGGCGGAGATGGTGGCGAAGCTGGAGGTGTCGTTGAAGAACGGCTGGGTGCTGGCCAGGCCGCCGGCGCCCTGGGTGGACACCACATTGCCGATGGACAGCGCCACAAAAAACACGATGACCAGCAGCTGGAACGCCATCAGCACGTAGTTGGCCTTGTCCGCCACCTTGATGCCCAGGATGTTCAGCAGCGTGGTGATGAGGATGAAGCCCACGATCCAGACCCCGATGGGGATGCCGGGGAACTGCGCCGTCAGGTACGAGCCGCCGATCAGCCAGATGACCATGGGCAGGAACAGGTAGTCCAGCAGGATGGCCCAGCCCACCAAGAAGCCCACCCGGGGATCGATGGATTGGCGGACGTACGTGTAGGCGGAACCGGCGACGGGGTACGCGACGGCCATCCGGCCGTAGCTGTGGGCCGTAAAAAGCATGGCGACGAGCGCCACCAGGTACGCGGACGGGGAAGCCCCGCCGGTGGTTTCGGCGATGATGCCGAAGATCCCCAGGACGATCAGCGGGGTCAGGTACGCCAGGCCGAACAGGACCAGGCTGGGCAGTTTCAGCGTGCGGGTAAGTGTTGTTGTCACGGTGTTTCCTTAGGCGTTGAAGGACTGGGGAGCCCAGGTGGCCGGGCTGATGCGGCCCTGGTAGACGGGCAGTTCGACGGCGTCCTCGCCGTCGCGGAACTGGGACCAGGGGCGGTTGAGGTTTTCGGTTCCATGCGTTCTGACGTGCTCGACGGCGGCAAGGTCCAGTTCCGCGGTGAGAAGCACCGGTGCGTCGTCGGGGGCCAAGGCCAGGGTGTTTCCCTCGGGGTCCACGATGATGCTCAGGCCCTTGCCGGTGGGGCCGGCACAGTTGACGCTGACCACAAAGACCTGGTTCACGATGGCGTTGGCCTTGGCGAGCACCAGCTCCTGCCGGCGGTCCGGCGTCGTGGTTTTGACGACGTTGAGGATGACTTCAGCGCCCATCCAGGCGAGCTGGCGGGACACCTCCGGGAACCACGCGTCGTAGCAGATGTTCAGGCCCACCCTGCCGATGCCGGCCAGGTCCACCGTGGTGAACCGGTCGCCGGGGTCGTAGGGCTCGAACGGGCGCCAGGGGAAGACCTTCCGGTAGTAGCCGGCGAGCTCTCCCTCCGGGGACAGGACCAGCTGGGTGTTGAACAGCTGCCCCTCCGGGCCGCGTTCGCACACACTGCCCGGTACCAGCCAGATGCCGAGGTCCGCGGCGATCTGCCGGAGCTCTTTGACCCGGGGACCGTCCAGCGGTTCGGCCGAGGCCTGGAGCATTTCGGTGCGCTGCTGGTCAGGCTCCCCGTCGCCGAAGAGATGCAGCTCGGGGAAGACCACCAGCCGGCTGTGGGGCTGGACGGCGAGGGCGGCTTTTGCCTCGTCCGCGAAGGCAGAGACGGGTTCACCGATGAGCCGCGGCCGGGCCTGGGCTGCGATGAGGGGAAGAGTGCGTTGCATGGTTATCTCCACGTTGGGGATGTGATCTGAGTTATATTAGATCAGAATGATCCAATTATGGGAAGGGGTGGGTATGGGCCGTAAAGTAGCGGATATGACACGTCAGTTGGAGGACACCGCCGGCTCTTCGCCCATCGGTGCCGGCAGGCTGGCCGGCATCGACCGCCGCAGTGCCATCGACGCCGTCCGACTGCGCATCGGCATGGCGATTTCGCTGGGCCTACTGAAACCAGGTGAGCGTCTCCCCGACCAGGAGGACGTGGCGCTCGGTCTCTCCGTCAGCCCGATCACGGCTCGTCGCGCGCTAGCGAGCCTGGCGGAGCAGGGCGTGGTGGTCCGCCGTCGCGGCCGGGCGGGCGGAACCTTCGTGGCGGACGAGCCTCCGCAGAGCGTGCTGGCCGAGCTCTCGGCGTCACCGGCCGAGTCCCAGGCTGTGAACCGGTTGGTGGACCGGAGGCTGCTGTTCGAATGCGCTGTGACGCACTATGCGACGCTCAACGCCACGGCCGAACAGCTGAATGAGCTCGAGCGGCTGACCCGCGACATGGCCGAGTCCTCGGACTGGTCCGACTACCACCAGGCAGACGAGCAGTTCCATCAGCTGGTGGGAACCGCATCGGGGCTGGGCACCGCCGTCGAGGCGTACCACGAGACGCTGACTGAGCTCTACGCCTACTTCATCCCCTACCCGATCGAACTGCTGCACAAATCGAACTGCGACCATGTGGCCTTGGTGGCGGCCCTGCGTAACGGTGACGTCCAGGAAGCAGTGGAGGTCTCGCGCAAGCACGTGGACGTGCTTCATCGGACGATGTTCATGGGGCTTGCGGAGGGCGGAAGGCCATAGTCCCCCATGGAGGAATGAAGCAACCTCTAGCACGTGGCCTGCCCTATGCGTCGCTCAATCGTCCCCGTGCCTCGCGATAAAAAGCAAGCATGTACGGCAAGATGGCACCGTGGACGACTTCATAATCAGCGCTGAAGAAGCTGCTGCCAATATTGGAATGAATCCGAAAACATTACGACAAAGGCTCCGTGACGAACGGCCTCCAGGTGCCCGGCAGATTCCTCACCAGCATGGAGGAAACTGGTTTCTCAGGCCGAGTTACGTTGAACAACTCGCCGCCCAGCGCGGACTGCATATACCGAAACCGCTGGCACCTCTCGCTGACCCACCCAATCCAACCCATCGGCCAACAGTTGAAAGACCCAGTCTTCGACCCGCTCTCGCCCGTGCAGTCGTTAACACCACTCATGGCACTTGGTCCGAGTGGATCCCGTTTGACGATTCCCTCAAAGTCGCACCGCGATTCCCCGGCGTTTACATGTTCCGGATTGCAGAAGAGCCCCAGCGCGGCCCCGTTTATATTGGGATGGCAGGAGAACGGAAAGGCAACGGCCTACGTGGCCGCCTAGCCATTTACGCCAGCGGCAAAGGAGCCGGTTCCGGTTTGGGAGAACATGCGTTTGACAGAGCCCTGGAGGATCCGAAGTGGCTCCAAGCACGCCTAGATGAAGCTCTTGCGGGTAGACCCATGAGGGCAAAGGCCGCGGCCCGCTCAGCAATTGATCACGCAGGTCTCGAGGTTCGTTGGCAGACGGTCGAGACAAGAGCTCAAGCTCTTCAGCTAGAAGCTCAGCTCATCAGCGAATACCGGGCTCAGCTCTGGAATCGCTGACCGTCACGGCTTGAGGCCCATCCCACGGTTTCGCCGCTAACCTCAAGAGTGCAGGACACCGTTGTTCCGAAGCCAGAACCCGGAAGATGCGCTGAAACTTGATCTGAAGAGAGGTCTATATGGACACGAATGTTAAGAACCTTCAGGAAGTATTTCAGGCTGGTCAGCGTATCCTCGTGCCGCTCTTTCAACGACCTTATGTGTGGAATGAAGAAAAACAATGGGCACCATTATGGGAAGACATTGAAAGGCTAACTGGCAGAGTTGCAGCAGAAGGCGACGGCGTCGAACCGCACTTTATGGGTGCGGTCGTCTTGCAAAAGGTCTCGGGAGCCGCAGCGGTCCAAACGCGATCAGTCATTGACGGGCAGCAGCGTCTGACTACGCTCCAATTAATCTTCCACGCCGCGTTCCGCGCTATCAGTGAGTATGGGATTCAAGAGGCCGAGTATCTCAGAGCTCATTTTCGAAACAGCGAAACCTTCTTAGGACCGGCTGACAGATACAAATTGACCCCCACGACCCGGGACCAGCAAGAATATCTGGCCATCATCACAGCTGGAGAAGTAGAACCGTCGGTGTCGGTGTCGGTAACAGCTGGTTCACACGGTCTATTGACCGCGGGGCATTCCTTTTTCTTAGAACGGATTCGTTCCTGGCTTGAGCTCGGAAACGCGATGGAACGGGCCAAAATTCTCACGCGAACTCTAATCCACAAACTCACTCTCGTGGCGATCGAGCTAGAGCATAACGAAGACTCCCAGCAGATCTTTGAGACCCTGAACGCACGCGGCACGCCGCTCACCGGAGCCGACCTCATCAAAAATTTCGTCTTTCAGCGGCTCGATCTCGACCAGCCGGAGACTGAATCTATGTATCAGAAGTACTGGGCGCACTTCGAAACGGCCTTCTGGGAGAAGGAAGTAAGCGTAGGGCGCGTTTCAACTCCCCGAATCTCCATCTACCTAAGCCAATGGCTCATCTCCCAAACGGGGTCAGAGGTGCCAATCGGCGAGGTCTTTCGGAAGTTTAAGCAGTTTGCGGACCAAAAGTCGGGCCACGCGACCTTAGACATGCTTTCTCACGTCGACTCGTGTGCGGTTGCCTACCGGTCCTGGACGGAAGCAGCCGAGGACAAATCGAGCGATCTGAACCGGCTAGAACTCTTGGCCTACAGAACTTCGGTATTGGGAACACAAAGCGCTGGACCACTCCTCATATGGGCCTTAGACCCTCGGAAGGCCCCGATCCCGCACGCACAGCTCACTCGGTTTCTGGTCTCCCTAGAGAGCTGGCTCGTCAGACGTGCGCTTATGCGGTCGGGGAATGCCGGCATCGGTCAATTCGTGGCGGCGCTGATTACCAGACTCGAGGATTCCTCACGTGACTTCGCAGGAGACGTACTCACCGACATACTTACGGAGTCAAGCGCACCGAACCTGGCTTGGCCGTCCGACAAGGATCTGAGAGTCGAGCTTCTTGATGCCCCCGTCTACCGGAGATTCAGGAGATCACTCCTGCAGATGGTGCTGGAATCCGTAGAAGATCGTTACAGAGGCTACGGGACGTCGAGATCGTCATTCGCAGAGGGCAGGGTCCACCGAGGAGTGCACTCCATTGAGCACCTGTTGCCGCAGAGCTGGCGTCGTAACTGGGGCGTCGGCGACGACGTCCTAAAGCAAATGGAACGGGACAAGCACATCCATCGGCTTGGCAACCTGACCTTGGTGGCAGGCGGTTTGAATAGCAAAGTTTCCAACGGCTCGTGGGCTGGGCCCGGGGGCAAGCTAGAAGCACTTAATGAGCACAGCGTCTTGCTTATGAATCAGCAGCTCAGGCTGCTCGGCGCCGACGGGTGGCATGAACATTCGATCGACAAAAGGACATCAGCCTTACTTGAAGACATTTTCACTATCTGGCCCGTACCCGAGCGAGCCCTTGGCGTAAGCAAGGGCGAGTTCGGTGGAGATGTCGTCCATGATGTGTCCGTAGCGGATCTAATAAAGGCAGGCTTGCTTGCGGCTGGGCAAGAAATTTACACCCGAGGAACAGAAGCGACGGAATCGGCCACCGTTCTTGCCGATGGCTCCATTTTGGTGCAGGGAGTTCCCTTTGAAACGCCGTCGGGCGCGGCCAAGCGACTAAGAGGAGGCGCCACCAATGGTTGGAAGTTCTGGCTGGTTGATCGGGAGCGCGGGATAACACTTGCTAGCCTCCGCAGCCATCTGGAGAACTCGCGTGGAGTCAAGTGAGTAACAGCAGATCTCACAGAACGCGGTATGCATGGCGAAGGGCGCGCCCGGCCAAAGCCGGACGCGCCCTATGCGTGCAGCGAACCCACGAAGTGACTCGCTGCGCTTGGTTCAGTCGACGAGCACCCGCTGCTTGGCTTCGCTAGTCGATTCGACCATGGGCGAAACCTTCCCGTTCCGGTGGTGCACCCAACACGCCACCGCCAGAAGAGCTACGAGCGCAAACGTGCTCAGGAGCTGGGGACGGGAATCCTCACCGATGAAGCCCACCGTGAAGATCGCAGCGAGGATCACCAGACCAAAGCCCGTGAGCCACGGGAAGCCGGGCATCCTCAGGGGAAGATCCGTCCCCTCGCGGTCGGCGCGGAGGCGCAGCGCGAGCTGGGCCAGGAGCGCGGATGTCCACACCAGCAGGCACGTCGAGCCCACGATGTTAAGCAGGACGGGAAGGACCTTTTCTGGGAAAGCCAGCTCCAGCACAACTGTGACTACACCGAAGGCGACGCTGGCCAGGACTGCGACAACCGGAACCCGGGCCTTGGACACGGAGGCAAGCAGGCGCGGCGCTTCACCGCGCTCAGCAAGGGAGTACGCCATCCGGGAAGCACCGTAGAGGTTGGCGTTGAGTGCGGAGAGCAGCGCTGCGACGGCCACAAGGGTGATGGCGGTGGCCGCACCGGGCATGCCGGCCGCATCCAGCACCGCTGCGAACGGGCTCTTCAGCCCCGCCGAACCCACGGGAACCACTGCCGCGATCACGAAGATCGCACCGATGTAGAACACCAGGATGCGCCACAGCACGGTCCGGACTGCCTTCTTCACGCTGCGGGCGGGTTCCGCGGTCTCGGCTGCGGCCACGGACACGATCTCGGTGCCGCCGAACGCGAAGGCCACCACGAAGAGTGCCGTGGCGATCCCGGCAAAACCGCTGGGTGCGAATCCGGTACCCGTGAAGTTGGTCAGGCCCGGCGACTGGACGCCCGGAAGCCAGCCGAAGAGCAGGGCAGCGCCCACCAGGAGGAACCCGATGATGGCCGCCACCTTGAGCAGCGCAAACCAGAACTCGAACTCGCCGAAGTTCTTCACGCTGGTGAGGTTCACGGCGGTGAGCACCACGATGAACACGAAGGCCATCAGCCACACCGGCAGGGCCGGGAAGATGGTGGCCAGCAGGCCTGCCGCACCGAGCGCCTCGGCCGCGATGACCACCACGAGCTGCAGCCACCAGAGCCAACCCACGGTGGCACCAGCCACCGGCCCGTAGGCCTTGGCGGTGTAGACGGAGAACGCGCCGCTGTCCGGGTTGGCGGCGGCCATCTCGCCGAGGGCCCACATCACCAGGATGATGAGGGTGCCGGCCACGAGGTAGGAGATCAGCACCGCCGGGCCGGCAGCCTGAATGCCCGCACCGGAGCCGATGAACAGGCCGGCGCCGATGGCGCTTCCCAGGCCCATCATGGTGAGCTGGCGGGGTTTAAGGGCCGCGCCGAGGGCGCGGGCAGACGTCTTTGTCTGTTGTTCCATGGGAATTCCTCTGGTTGTAGGTGGAACGGGTTGGTAAAAGGTCAGTCGGTTGTCAGGCTGCGTGGGCTTCGAGGAGCCGGAGCACGCGGTCGTTGGAGGCGGGATCGGCAACGGTGATCCGCACGCCGTCGCCCTGGTACGCCCGGACCAGGATGTCTGCGCGGTCGAACGCGTCCACCAGCCTCGCCCGGAGGCTGTCATCCGCGCGGATCCATAGGAAATTGCCCTGGCTCGGCTGCAGTTTCCAGCCCTGGGCTTCGAGCTGCGCGGCCATTCGGGCGCGCTCCTGCCTGACGGCGGCGACCCGGGCTTCCATTTCCTCCCCCGCGTCCAGCGACGCGATGGCCGCCTTCTGGGCCATCCCGCTCACGGCGAAGGGAAGGGCGGTGCGGCGCAGACCCTCGGCGATGGCCGGCGCAGCCACGGCGTAGCCCACGCGCAGGCCGGCCAGTCCGTAGGCCTTCGAGAAGGTGCGGAGGACGCAGACGTTCGGGTACTGGCGGTAGAGCGCCAGGGAATCGGGGCCGCTGCCCGCTTCGGCGTACTCCACGTAGGCCTCGTCGATCACCACGAGGATGTCCGAACGGACGGATTGCAGGAAGGCCACGATGCGCTCGTGGCTGATCGGCACGCCGGTGGGGTTGTTGGGGGTGCAGAGCAGGATCACCTTGGTGCGGTCAGTGACGGCCGCGGCCATGGCGCCGAGGTCGTGGCCCTCGGCGTCGTCCAGCGGGATGCGGACCGGCCGGGCGCCTGCCAGCTCAACCAGGATGGGGTACGCCTCGAAGGAGCGCCAGGCGAAGATCACTTCATCGCCAGCGTCGCACAGTCCGGTGATGATCTGCTGGAGGACGCCCACACTGCCGGGCCCCACCGCGACCTCCGCGGCGGTGACGCCCAGGTGCCCGGCGAGCCGTTCGCGGAGTTCGACGGCGGCACTGTCCGGGTAGCGGTTCATGGTGCCGGCCGCTTCTGCCACCGCAGCCGCGGCAGCAGGCAGCGGAGCGTAGTGGCTTTCGTTGCTGGCAAGGGCTGCGATGTCTGCGCCGGCGCCGCGGCGGCCCGGGACGTAGGACGGAAGTCCGGCCACAGCGCCGCGAAGGGTGGGGAGCGCGGTGTCCGGTGCGGTCAGGAGCTGATCACTGGTCATGAGGACCGATCATGGTTGTGACCCGCCCCACAATGCAAGATACCCTCAAGCCATTGGGACTTCTGCTCAACTTCTAGTAACTGTGGTGAAAATATGACCATCCCGACCCCTCGCACCCTGGATTCCCTCGACGGCAGGATCATTCTGGCCCTCGACAAGGATCCGGAAGCCAGCGCCCTGGCACTCTCCCGCACGCTCGGCGTCGCACGGAACACGGTCCACGCCCGGCTGGCACGGCTCGAGCGCAGCGGCGCCCTCCGCTCCTTCAGCCGGAGGCTGGATCCCGCCGCGCTGGGCTATGACCTGATGGCCTTCCTCTCGCTGTCCATCAGCCAGACCCGGACAGGTGCGGTGGAAGACGGCCTGGCCGCGATACCGGAAGTCATCGAGGTGCACGCCACCACCGGGGACGCGGACCTCATGGCCAAGGTGGTGGCACGCAGTACGGCCGATCTCTACCGCATCACCAACGAGATCCTGGAAATCGAGGGGATCCAGCGAACCAGCACCGCCATTTCCGTGCTGGAACTCATGCCGCCGCGGTACGACGGCCTCCTGGCCCGACTCTCCGAGCAGGAATCCCGCCCTTCCAACTAGATACGGGTGACACACGCCACAAGCGTGCAAATTTTCACTCTGAGCTAGCTCTGGCTGCCAAATATCCCAGCCAAAACACACTCTCTTGCCGATCCGTGACTTAGCCCACAAGATTCCTGCATGACTACTCTTACCGTCTCAGGCCGCGTGGCGCAGGTTCTCAGCAGCTACCTCACCGATCTCTTTGGTGTCATGGGCAACGGAAACGTCTACTTCCTGGACGCCGCGGAGAAGCTGGGCCTCCGCTTCTCCCCCGTCCGGCACGAGGGCGCCGCCATCGCCGCGGCCGACGCCTACTACCGTGCGTCCGGACGCCTCGCAGCCGGCACCACCACCTACGGCCCCGGCTACACCAACGCGCTCACCGCCCTGGCCGAGGCGGTCCAGGCGCAGATCCCGGTGGTGCTGGTCACCGGGGATGCTCCGAGCACCGGCGCCCGGCCCCAGGACGTGGACCAGGCAGCCATCGCCGCAGGCCTCGGCGCGGCCACCTTCACCGTCACCCGCGACGCCGCGGGCTCCATCACCCGGCAGGCGGTGGAGTACGCACTCACCAGGCGCACCGCCGTCGTGATTGCCATTCCGTACGACCTCGCGGCACTCGAGGCGGCAGATGAAGAGCTTCCGGCGCCGCTGGCACCCCAGGTAACGGACGACGGCGGCACCGGCCTCGGGCAGGTGGCCCGCCTGCTCGCCGGGGCAAAGCGGCCGCTGATCCTCGCCGGCCGCGGTGCACACCTCGCAGGCGCCGGCCCGGAGCTCCGGGAGCTTGCCGACCGGCTGGGCGCGCTGACCGCCGGAACCGCCCTGGCGCTCAACCTGCTCCAGGGCGATGGGTACCTCGGCGTGGCGGGCGGCTTCGGCACGGACACCGCCGCCGGGCTCATGGGCGAAGCGGATGTGGTCCTCGTGGCCGGGGCCAGCCTGAGCCCCTTCACCCTGCGGTTCGGGCACCTGCTCGGCCTGGACAGCACTGTCATCCAGATCGACTCCGCCCTGCAGCCCACGCACCCGCGGGTGGACCTGTTCGTCAGCGCAGACGCCAAGTCCGCCGCCGGACGCATCCTCCAACTGCTGGACGGCGAGGCTTCAGCAGAAGCGTGGCGGGCGCAAGCGCGCAAGCGTCTGGCCGAAGGACCGGCCCACCATCCCGGCTCCGACGAGACCGCGGATGGCCGGCTGGACCCGCGCGCCCTTGCCGTCGCGTTGGACGCCGTGTTGCCGGAGCGCCGCACCGTGGTCCAGGACGGCGGGCACTTCCTCGGCTGGGCCCCCATGTACTGGAACATCCCGCGGCCGCAGGACCTGGTGATGGTGGGCACGGCCTTCCAGACCATCGGGCTGGGGCTTGCCAGCGCCGTCGGGGCAGCCCGCGCAGTGGAGGACGGCCGTACCTTGGTGCTGGCCTCCGGCGACGGCGGTTTCCTGATGGGCCTGTCCGACCTCGAATCGCTGATTGGCGCGGCAAGCAGCGCCGTCGTCGTTATCTACAACGATGCCGCCTACGGAGCGGAGATCCACCAGTACGGCTCCAAGGGCCTGACCGAAAAGCCCATGCTGATCCCCGAGGTGGACTTCAGCGGCGTCGCCCGCGCTTTGGGGGCTGAGTCCGCGATCATCCGCTCACTGGCGGACCTTTCCGCCCTTCAGGACTGGATCGACGCCGGCGCCAAGGGAACCTTCGTGGCCGACTGCCGGATCACGTCGAGCGTCCGGGCCCCGTGGCTGAGCGAGTGGATGGCGGCCTCGCAAGCGGCTAAGGCGGCGGTGGCGGGGTAGCTAGTTCTGGCGAGCCGCGAAAGAATCACGCATGCCAGGCGACCGCGTTCTGGATAAAGGAGGCGATGCGCCGGACGGAAGCATCTCCAGAATCATGGCCACTCACATACGCGTTCGCCGCTTCGCGGATACATCGGTCCAGTTCCGGCCAAGATAGCCAGCAGAAGACCTCCGGTATGCGCGCCATAAGTTCGGACTCAGAGGGAAGTGTTTGATCGCCCACCCGCTCCTAAACGGGGCTGAGGAAACGTCCCACAGCTTCGGCAATTCCTAGTTGGCCGTTGCCTTTGACCCGAACGGGCGGGGTAACACCCAAGAGGAAGAGAATGGGCGTAGCGGTACCGGCTTTGGACATAAGAGTGACGTATTCCCGGGCCAGTTGTTCGGGCTGAAAACTGCCATATCGTATTCGTTTGGCTTCAACCAGCGTGTATGTCGTAGGGGTCTCAAAGATGGCGTCGGGCTGGACCACCAATTTGGCCTTGTGACCGTCTGCACCGGGGCTAAAATCCCCCGGCAGAAAGTGCATCTGCAGTTCCTCGGCTTCTGAGACAAGTTTCTTCCGGGCGTCATCGGCACCTTGCGCCGCTTGGATGACAGCGCCGAGGAAGTGGGTCCTGGGCAAGAAGTCCAGGCCGACAAGCACCTCCGCGGTTAAGACATTTTCGCGCCCCTGCCCGCCGGCTCTATAGTCCCTGGCTTTCTCCCACGAAATTTCCTCAAGGAGCTTTCCAACAATTGAACTGGACGCGGTGAATGAAGTTTCCAAGTAGGTTCTCCCTCGTCAGGACATGGCTATCTTGTCGCGACACTAACCCAATTATTGGGCGATAATCCCAGAACACGCAGGCCAGCTTTCAACCGCCCCGACAACGACGATTACGAGTAGCGCCTTAACACGGATTCCAAGAACGGCGCCGTCGCCATAGGAAACCCTCAGGTCCACGACCTAGCATGTCCAACATGAAAGCTGCCCGGGACGCCCGCTCTGCCGCCGTGGTGATCAACGCCGGATCACGCCGAGGGACGGCACACGAACTTGCGGTGGACGCCATGCGCAAGGCAGGTGTGCCCGTCTCCGCCGTGCACCCAGTGCTGTCCGGGGGTGATCTGGCCGAGACGTTTGACCGCGTGCTTGCGGACGGGCACGACCTGGTGGTTGTGGGCGGCGGCGACGGGACCGTGTCCTACGCCGCCGGTCGGGTTGCCGGCACCAGCGTGGTGCTCGGAGTTCTTCCGCTGGGCACCGCCAACGACTTCGCCCGGACGCTGGAGATACCGAACAACCTTGCCGAGGCGTGCGCCACCGTCGCCGAGGGAAAGGTGGTGGACATCGACCTCGGCCGGGCCAACGGTGAGCCGTTCCTCAACGTCGCGTCCGTGGGCCTGTCGGTAGCTGTGACGGAGGCTCTGAGCCCCCGCTTGAAGCGGTACATCGGGCCATTGGCGTACAGCATCGCCACGCTTCGGGCCTATGCCCGGCACAAGCCGTTCCGGGCCCGTCTCGAGTTCCCCGAGGGGGACCACGAGCCGATGGAACTGGACAACCTGCTTCAGGTGGCCGTCGGCAACGGCCGGCATTACGGCGGCGGCAACACGGTCTCCCCCACCGCAGGGATCGATGACCACCTCCTGGACATCTACGCCATCCTGGCGGGCCCGCTCCGGGAGCACGTGAGCATCGCGCGGCTGCTCAAGGACGGCAGCTTCATCGAACACGACAAGGTGTACCACCTGACCAGCCGGCACGTCCGGCTGGTCACCGACCAGCCGCTGCCGGTAAACCTCGACGGCGAAATCGCGACGGTCACGCCAGCCGACTTCACCGTCCAGCGCAACGCCGTCCACGTGGTGGTGCCCCAGAGCAGCACCAGCGCGCTGTTCGACGGACCGGGCGCCGCGGGCGGGCCGCCGTCGTGATGCCCCGACGGCGGAAGGTTCTGACTATCGGGGAACTAGCCGCCACAGCGACGTGACCTCGGCCGCGCGCGCCTCGAACAGGGGATCGTCCCGGTCCGACGCCTTCGGATGCGTTGGCTTAGTGTCCAGCCGCTCCGTCACCTTCAGCCCGGCCGCCTCGATGGCGGCCAGCAGATCCCCACGCGACCGCAGGCCAAGGTGCTCGGCCAGGTCGGAGAGGACCAGCCAGCCCTCCCCGCCCGGCTCAAGATGGTCGGAGAGTTCGTTCAGGAAGCGGAACAGCATCCGGCTCCCGGGGTCGTAGACTGCGCTGTCCAGGCTGGAATGCGGCGTGGCCGGAATCCAGGGCGGGTTGCACACGATCAGCGGCGCCCGTCCGGGCGGGAACATGTCGGCCAGGACGGCCTCAGCACGGTCCTGGACTCCGAGGTTGCGGAAATTCTCAGCGGCGCAGGCGATTGCGCGCGGTTCATTGTCCGTCGCCACCACACGGTGGACACCACGGCGCGCGAGGACCGCAGCGAGCACCCCGGTGCCGGTTCCGACGTCGAACGCCAGCGTGTCAGAGGGCAGCGCAGCGGCGGCCACGAGATCCACATACTCACTCCGGGTGGGGAAGAACGTGCCATAGTGCGGGTGGATGCGGCCCTGCAGCGCATCGACGTGGACGCCATTCCGCCGCCACTCGTGGGCGCCAATTGCCCCGACAAGCTCGTGCAGGGACACAACGGAATTTTCGCCGATTTCGCCGTACGCTTCAGCGGCGGCCTGCCGGATGTCCGGTGCGCGGCGCAGCGGCACCACCGGGCCCGGATCAAGAGGAATCAGCAGCAGGCCGAGAACGCGTGCACGGTGCGAGCGGGACTGGCGGTGCCGATAGAACTTATCGGCCGGAGTGCCTGCGGTCTTCTTTCCGGCGCTTACCCGGCGGTCCAGGGCGTTGAGGATCTGCCGTGCGTTGTGGAAGTCACCATGCCAGAGCATCGCGATCCCCTGTGACGCCATCCGGTTCGCCTGATCGGCCGTGAGGGAGTCGGAGACCACTTCGACGCGCGTCGGCGCCGGCCTGCCGTTCGCCGAACGCCATCGCGCGCTCATGCTCTCACCAGCCTCAACCCAGGTCACGAGGGCACGCTCATCCACCGCAGCTGCGCGCGAGTGGTTGAGGACCGACGTCGGGATTCCCGCGGGAGCTGGCGTGTCGGTAGTGATAAAGATCCATTCCAAGCGTCAGAGGAGCCGATCGGCGACTGACGATTGCGGCGGTGATTCCACGACGTCCAAGGCCACGGCCCAAGTTTCCGGCCGTCATCCGGCCACGAACTGAGCTTGGTCGATGGCCACTGGGGCCCTTCAACCTACATTGTCAGGATACAGGTGTGCCGTGGCCGCCGCCCGCCGCTGCAGAGATCTGCCGCTTGACCTGCTCAAGCTCATCTTCGAGCAGGTCAACTTTGGTACGGTATTTTTCGAATTCCGCCGCCCGGCGCCTGGCCATGGCGAAACTGATGACCGCGGCGAGAACGGCAAGCGGGAACGAGAGCAGCAGGGCCCAGCCGGACACGGCAAGGAAGTCCAGGGCTACGGGAAGCGCCTGCTTGAATGCCAGGAAATCGTTCACCCCACCGACCATTCCCTGCAGGGCGGAGTCCAGGGGGCCAAAGTACTGCCCCACGATAGGCGTCTCGGAAAACGACGGAGCGCTCAACGGCGGTTCTCCCCCCGCCGACCAGCGCGAATCACGGAAGGTGTTCAGGACGTAGATCCCGGCACCCGCATTGAGGGCCGCGAAGAGCAGGACGGCACCAAGCGCAGTCCAATGGAGTCTGCGCCAACGCCAGAGGCCGGCCACAAGTGCGAAGACGGCGGCCGCAATCCAAGAAAAAGTGCGAAGTTCGTCGCGGCTCAGGCCGCCCAGCAGATCCAAGGTATTCCCCACCCTTTGCAGTTGATGCTTGTTGCGGTCCCAAGCAATGCCTGTTCAGGTCCCAAGGGAGCCTATACCAGCCACCCCGGGGCATGTGTCGGTACTTACGGGCGAAGGGCAAGGCCGTTCGGCCCTATCAACCTGCGGCAACCGGCCTAAAGCTTTAAACAGAAAGGCGCTGGGGCGGACGCCCGCGGGCCCCTGCACCGAGCCTTGCCAGACCGCGGGCACTGAGGACATCCGGACATGTCAATCGACAAGCACCGGCTCCCGGTGCGCGGGCGGGCCGCGACGCAGGAAAGCCAGCGCCGTGACGTCACTCGCAAGGCCCTTCTCGCGGCAGGAGCGCTGTCTTCGCTGCTCTACGTGGTCGCCACCGACGTCGTGGCCGCGTCTGCGTGGGACGGATACCGCCGCACCGAACAGATGGTGAGCGAACTGTTCGCCGTCGGATCCCCCGGCCGGGACGTCCTGGTGCCCTTCACGTGGCTCTACACTGTGCTGTTTACCGCGTTCGGGGTGGGCGTCTGGAACTCCGTACGCGGCAACCGCGCCCTGCGCATCGGCGGCGGCCTGCTCATCGGGTACGGGCTGTGGAACATCGTGGGCGCCCTCTACCCGCTGACGCTGGGGGACGATGCTTCCATTCCCATGCATATCCTCGCCACCAACGTCCAGCTCGCCCTTATGGTTTCGGCAATGTGCTTCGTGGCTGCGGGGTTCCACGGCCGAATGCGCGCGTACTCCATCGCCTCGCTCGCTGTTTCCGCGGTGATGGGCATAGTTGCCTTCATGGCGGCCCCGGGACCGAATCTCGTGCTGGGCATCGGCGAAAGAATCAGCATTGGAGCGTTCCTGCTCTGGGTAGCTGTCCTCGCGGTCGCGCTGTGGAAGCGACCTGCTACTGCCAGAACATCCCAGGTTTAGACGCCGGGCCCTCACTTCAGCTCCTCCGGATATTCCTTTCCGAGACCGGACCAAAGTCCCTGACCTGACCACCAGCGCCGGGCGTACGCTGGCCGCATGAAGCGTGTCGTCGTCGACCATTTCGGCGGTCCAGAGGTCCTGAAGGTGGTGGACGCCGACGATCCCCGGCCGGGTCCGGGCGAGGTTCGGATCAGGGTTCTGGCGTCCGGCGTGTCATTCACTGACTCCCAACTGCGCGCCGGCACCTATTTCGGCGTCCCGAAGCCGCCGTTCACGCCCGGCTACGAACTGGTCGGTGTCGTCGACCAGCTGGGCGAGGGCTGCAACAGGCTGCGTGGGGGACAACGCGTCGGAGCACTGACCGTATGGGGCGCGAACGCGGAGCTTGTCTGCGTGCCCGAGGCGTACGCGGTGGAAGTGCCCGAGGACCTCGACCCGGCGGAGGTTGTGAGCCTCGTCTTCCCCTATATGACCGCCTACCAGCTGATTCACCGCGTGGCAATGGCCAAGAGCGGGGAAACTTTGCTCGTGCACGGCGCAGCCGGCAGGGTCGGCACCGCAGTCCTCGAGCTGGGAACGCTGGCCGGTCTTCGCCTCTACGGCACCGCTTCAGCCAGCGACCGCCCCGCCGTGGAGCGGCTCGGCGCGGTTGCGATCGACTACCAGCGCGAGGATTTCGTCACGCTGGTGCGCGAATTGACCGGCGAAGGCGTCGACGTTGCCCTTGACGGGCTTGGCGGCGCCCTGTCGCTACGCTCCTTCCGCACGCTGCGACCCGGTGGGAGGCTCGTCGTGTTCGGGCATTATTCCACCCTGGTTCGCGGGCGGAAGAGCTGGCGGGGGTGGGTCGAGTGGTGGGCGGCCACCATCAGCGTCGCGCTCTGGGGCCTGCTCTCGCCCCGGCGGCGGGTGCTCTCCTACCGGATCCAGAAGCTGCGCATCCGCCACCAGGACTGGTTCCGGGAGGACTTCCGCGTCCTGCTCGAGATGCTCCGTCGCAGCGAGATCCACCCGGTCGTGGCTGAGCGCCTGCCGCTGTCCGATGCCCGTCGCGCTCACGAAATGCTGGAGTCCTCGGCTGCCACGGGAAAAATCGTGCTCGTGCCGTAAGGGCACCATCCCTCACCGAACACCTTCGTGGAAGTGGCCAACGATGCTTGAAATCGCGCGCAACACCAGGACCGGCGGACGCCGCGACCTGGTCACCGAACTCCTGGGCCTGTGGCTGGTGCTGGCCGTCTTCCTGGACGGCTGGGCGCACCTGAACCTGCCCAGCCTGGAGACGTTCTTCACCCCGTGGCACGCCGCCCTCTACTCCGGCATGCTGGCGACGGCGGCGTGGACCGCCGTCGTGATCCGGCGGAACCGGACACCGGGGCAGCCGCTGGTGCAGTCCATCCCGCCCGGCTACCGGGGAACTGTGACGGGGCTCATCCTCTTTGCCATCGCCGGCGGTCTGGACCTGCTGTGGCACGAGCTCCTGGGCATCGAGGTCTCGCTGGACGCCCTGGTCAGCCCCACCCACCTGCTCCTGGGCTTCAGCCTCTTCCTCATCCTCGGCACCGCGGTCCGGAGCGCCCGGGCGAGTCACTCAGCCGGCCCCGACGACCACCCGGCCCTGACCCCGGCGGCGCTGTTCGCCGTCGTACTTATGACCGGGCTGGGTGCGTTCTTCCTCATCTACGTCTCCGCCTTCGTCCGGCCGGGGCCAACGGCCCTCTTTGTTCCGACGCCGTTCGGCAGCCCCGGGCGGGTCCAGTCGGAGATGCCTGTGGTCGTCACCCTGGCCAGCTACCTGCTGACCACCTTGCTGATCATCGCCCCGTTGCTCTTCACGCTCTCCGCGGCGAGGCGTCCGGTCCGCGGGGTTGTCACCCTGCTGGTGGCCGCTGCAGCATGGCTGCCCGTCGCGATGCTGGGCTTCCACACGTATTCGATTGCTGGAGCCGCTGGCGCCACTATTGCCGCCGTCGTCTCTGACCTGTTGCTGGCCCGGCTTCCGGCAACCTGGCTGCGCAGGCGGCTGCCGGCGGTCATGGGAGGAATCGCGGCTGTCCTGTGGACGGGACAGCTCGTGGCGTTCGCGGTGACGGACGCGATCCGCTGGCCCGTCTCGCTCTGGCTGGGCGCAGTGGTACTCAGCGCCGCGGTGGCCGCGGGCCTCGCCTTCCTCGCCTCCTGGGGTCCGGCGGGTTCGGTGGACTCGGCGGGTTCGGTGCCGGACTCCGCCGCGCGGTAGCGGCTTCTCACAGCCAAAGGCGGACGCAGTTGATAATGACCACGTGATCACGTTCATCAAGGTCCTCCACAACGTCCTCTTCGGTGCTGGCTACCTGTCCATCGCCGTGCTCGCCTCAGTGATCAGCTACTACGGCAGGCCGGAGCTAGGGCTCGGCATCATCTTGACCGCAACCGCCATGTTGGTGACGCTCCTCATCGCCTCCGGTGTGGTCAACCACAGACACAAGCGGGCTGTGCAGTGTGCCCGGAATGCGGAGGCCGCTGGCACGGCCGGACACACCAAGACCTACAGCGCGCACGCCTCTGAATCCTACGAACATGATGCCGACACTGTTTGGTCGCTGATCCGACCGGCCGAGAGCGCCGTGTTGCTCTCTGACGCACAGCGGGCCTTCACAGTGCCGGGGACACCTATTGGCGTCGGGGAACAGCAGTGCTTCATTCGCCGCGACGGTTCGGTTTCCATCATCGAGGTCATCGGTGAAGAGAGCCCACGGTGGGCAACGACGAGGCCCATATCGCCGGGCGAGATGAATAGTCGCTCGACCTATCGCCTGGAACCGACCTCAACTGGATGCACTCTCACTCTTGGAACAGTCATTGAACTCCCTGCAAACGAAGTGCTTGCAGAGGACCCCGACCAATGGTGGGAAACCCTAATGAGGCCCTACCTGACCCGGATCAAGGAAGTCCTGGCCGCCCGTCAAACTTAGCGTGGGCGGACCAAGGTGAATTCGCCGCCCAAACCGGGTGCCGCCGTCGGAACTCCCGACGCCGGCGGGCCGCCGGTGGGCCTAGATGGCGCGGGACGCCATGGCATACAGGTCGGCGACTTCCTCAGGATGCTCCAATTGCCGGCCTATGGCCAGGCGGATGCTCTGAGGTTGGCCGCCCCGGATGGCGCCGCCTGAGGCGCCGCCCGCTGCCACGCCGTGCGAGGCCAATACCAGCAGCGCCTGCTGTTCATTCAGCACCGGCACCCATAGCGCCAGCCCGTCGTCGTGGCTTTCCACCGTTACGCCGCGGTCGGCGAGCAGCGAAGCTATGTGCGTCCGGCGCTTGGCGTATTCGTTGCGCGCATGCTGTACCTGCGCCTTGACGGCTTCGCTGGTCAGCATCCATGCAAGCGCGTTCTGCAGGATCCGGCTGGTCCAGCCCGCCCCAAACTGCCTGTACAGCCTGGCCCTCTCCAGCGGCTCGGCGGGACCACCGATAACGGCAATCCGGAGATCTGGCCCGTGGGACTTGGAGTAACTGCGGACTTGCACCGTCTGCGCCGGAAGAAGTGCACCCATGCCGGCATAAGGGCCTACGGCAAGATCGCCCAAGCCGTCATCCTCGATGATGAGCACTTTGGATTCCCGCAATACCTCAGCAACCAGGTCCCGACGCGCGGGCGTCATGTTCGTGCCCGACCGGGAGTTTGCGCACGGTTCGTAGATGAACGCGACAGGGTTCTTGGTGAGGGCCTGTTTCAGAGACTCCGGGACGGGACCGTCCGCGTCCGTCGCCACGGGAACAACCACGACGCCGGCCAGCTCAAGGATGTCCAACAGCCGAGGGGTGGCCGGGTCCGCCACCGCGACGTGCTGCCCCGGCAGGATGCTGGACGACACGAGCAGGAGAATGCCTTCGTAGCCGCCGTTCACAGCGAGCCAGCTGTCGGGTTCCCAGCCCCAGCCGGGCTTCACGGCGTCCACCAGTGCCGGGGTGATCCCGGGCCGGCGGTAGGAATTCATGTCCGGATCAGGGCCCGCGTTGGCTATGGCTGCCGCCAGATCGGGGAGCAGAAGGGGATCCGGCGCGGCCAGCGTCAGGTCCAGCACGTCCCCCTGCCAGTACCTGGAGACATTCTCAAACCTCTGCGGGGCGAGCAGGGCAGGACGCTCGAGGACACGGATCCCCTGCCGTCCGGATCCCTCAATCACCCGCTGCTTTCGGAGAATGTTCCACGCCGCGGAGACCGTTCCAGGGCTCACCGCCAGCCGGGCCGCCAGGGCCCGGACCGTTGGGAGCTGGACTCCGGCTGCCACCTCGCCTGCCCGGATCAGCTGCGTGACAGTGGTGGCTATGCCCGTGGCCGACGCCTCCGAAATTTGGGCGCTGAGCCACGCCGCCGACAGGTGTGTTCCTTCGGCGGTCACCTCTACAGATTCCATCCCAACCCCCTAGTTATGTTCAGTAACATATACCCTCTTGTGCAGTTTCTGCAACTGAACATACGGTGTTGTCCGTAGCCCACATCACAACCGGTCTGGTCGGCAGCAGAGATCGCAGTTAGGAACTTCAGTGAAACGAATTCAGTTGGCCACCCGGAATTGGGATCACGTCATCCCGTTGGCCTTGGGCGATGTGCCCCAGGAACGCTATGCATTTGAGCGCCGGGAGATCACCCCGGACCTCTGGTCCGAGCCAGGGCTCGACGGCGGCGAAACCTCGTTCAGCCGCTACATCAGGGCCCGCGCAGCCGGCGACTTTTCGGTCACCGCCCTGCCCGTCTTCATCATGCGCGGGTTCCGGCACCGGTGCATCATCACCCGGACCGAATCGCCCTTTGAATCGGCGGCGGACCTCCGCGGCGCCCGGATAGGGCTGACAGGCTGGGTGGACACCGGCAACACCTGGACCCGGGCCATCCTCCGCCAAGCGGGTGTCGGCATCGAGGACGCCGAATGGCGCGTCGGCCGGCTCACCGCAGGCCACCCCATCCAGGACCGGATCGGCGCCATCGCGGTCCCGGACAATGTGCAGCCGTGTGAAAACGAGGAACCCATGGTGGACATGCTCCTCCGCGGGGCGCTGGACGCCATTATGACGCCCTTCATGCCGGCAGGATTCTACGAGCCCGGCTCTCCTTTGCGCACTTTGTTCCGGGACTCCCGCGCCGCGGAAGAGGACTACTACCGGTCAACGGGCTATGTACCCGGGATCCACCTGCTGGCCGTTCAAACCCGCGTCCTCGAGGCAAACCCGGGGGCGGCGCAGGAACTGGTGGACCTTTTCGAGTCCTCCCGGATCCTGAGCGACAGCCGCCGAGGGAAACTCCAGGACATCACGCCCTGGCAGAACGAAGCCCTGGCGGAGACCACCCGGGTGTTTGGTGCTAACTGGATGGCAACCGGCTGGAAACACAACCAACCTATGATCAATGGCCTCCAGACCGAGATGATCGCGCAGGGTCTGCTGGCAAGCCATCTGGCCGATGATGCCCTCTTCCCCTTCAAGCCCGAACCCTCCGACGTTTTGTCCTGACCAACCTCCGGCGGCAACCCTCCGTGCCGCCCGTTTACTCCCATGAATCCCCCACGGCAGACAGGTATGAAAATGAAAACATCAAGCAAACTCGGTGCCGCAGCCGCCGTCGTCGCCTTCGCCCTGACCGGGTGTGCCGTCGACTCCAGCCCGGCAGGCTCGACCACCGGTTCCTCTGAAAGCTCAGCTGCACCGCAGGCCTTCAACCAGGAACTGCATGATGCCCTGCCCGAAAAGATCAAGGCGGCCAAGAAGATCGTGGCCGTCAACAACGGGTCCTTCCCCCCGTACACAGTGGTCGGAGCCAACGGTGAAATGGACGGCGCCACAGCGGATATCTCCGACGCCATGGGAGAGCTGCTGGGCGTAGAGATCGAACACGTCACCGTGGATGGCCTTGCCAGCGTCCTGGGCGGAATGGCCGCGAACCGCTATGACGTGGACCTCGGCCCCGTGGGCGATTTCAAAGAGCGCCAGAAACAGGGAACGTTCGTTGACTGGGTCCAGGAATACGTGGTCTTCGCTGTCAGGAAGGGAAACCCTGCGGGAATTTCGGACCTCGAATCGACGTGTGGAAAGAAAATCGCCGTGATGGCCAGCGGTTCAGCCGAGAAGGTCATCAAGGCCCACTCGGAGAAATGCACCGCCGCCGGAAACCCCGCCATCGACGTGCAGTCCTATAAAGACCAGCCCACCGCGATCCTGTCCGTACAGTCCAGCCGCGCCGATGCCTTCTTCTCGTCCCAGGCACCGCTGACTTATTTCGTGGAGCAGGCCAACGGCGCCCTCGAGCTGACCGGGACCGGCCAAAAGAACGGCTTCAACGACCTCTTCCAGGGCGCGGTTGTACCCGTTGACTCACCGATGGCTGACGTGCTCCTCAAGGCCTTCAACATCCTGTATGAAAACGGCACCTACGAAAAGATCATGAAAGACCACAAGCTCGAGGGCAACATGATTGACGAGCCCGGACTGAATCTGGGTGTCTCCTGATGACGACACTGACAAAAGCGTCCCCCGTGACCGAACCCCAGCTCGACGTTTCCCAGGCTTCCCGCCGCAAACACCCCTGGCGACTCGTCGCCGTCGGCATCATCGCCATCCTCGCAGCCCAACTGCTCCAGCTGTTCATCACCAACGAGCGGTTCGCATGGGGAACGGTTGGCAAGTACCTCTTCTCCGACGTCATCTTCAAGGGACTGCTCATGACGCTCGGACTCACCGTGGTGGCGATGCTCCTGGGCACCGTCCTCGGCGTCCTCCTGGCCATCTGCCGCATCTCCAAAAACCCGGTCTTGAGTGGCTTCGCAGCAGGCTACATCTGGTTCTTCCGCGGAACACCCCTCCTGGTCCAGCTGATCTTCTTCTACAACCTCTCGGCTCTGGTTCCTGAGCTCTCCTTCGGCATCCCGTTCGCACCGCCGATGTGGTCCACGGAAACCAACAGCGTTGTCACCCCGATGCTCGTGGCAATCCTCGGCCTGGGCCTCCACGAGGCCGCCTACATGGCAGAAATTGTGCGTGGCGGACTGCTTTCAGTCGACCCCGGCCAGCGGGAAGCCGGCTATTCAGTGGGAATGACCAACTACCGGGTCATGCGGCGGGTGATCCTTCCCCAGGCCATGAGGTTCATCATTCCGCCCACGGGCAACCAGGTCATCAGCATGTTGAAGGCAACCTCGCTGGTAAGCGTCATCGCGATGGCGGACCTGTTCTACACCGCGCAGTCCATCTACAACCGGACGTTCGAAACCATTCCGCTGCTGCTTGTCTCCGTGATCTGGTACCTCGTCCTGACCACGTTGCTCAACATCGGCCAGTCCTTTATCGAACGGCACTATTCCCGCAGTTCCAAGCGAGACGAACCGGGGTTCTTCCAGTTCCTCACCGGCGGGTTCAAGCGTCCTGCAAAGCCCGCAGCTGTCCCCGCCGCTGGAAGCGTGCAGGCTCCCGCCAAAGACCATGGAGAAACACTGTGACCCAGACAGCTACAGCCCCCAATGAAACAGCAGCCCTGACCAACGGCCCGGTCCTCGTCGCGAAGGGTGTGCGGAAGAGTTTCGGCCACACCGAGGTCCTCTCCGGCATCGACCTGGAAGTCACCCAAGGTGAAACCGTGGTCATCCTGGGCCCCTCAGGATCCGGCAAGTCCACTTTCCTGCGGTGCATCAACCTGCTGGAGGACCTGAACGGCGGCCGGATCCTGGTGGACGGCAAAGATGTGGGCTTCGAGGTCAAGCACGGCCGGCTCCACGAACTTGCACCAAGCCAGGTAGCCCGCCGACGCCAGGACATCGGTATGGTGTTCCAGCAGTTCAACCTCTTCGCCCACATGACCGTTCTGCAAAACATCATTGAAGCCCCCGTGGGCATCAAAAAGGAATCCCGGGCCGAGGCGACAGGGCGAGCCAGGAAGCTGCTGGCGCAGGTCAACCTGGCGGGCAAGGAAGACGCATATCCCCGACAGCTCTCCGGCGGCCAACAGCAGCGAGTGGCCATCGCACGTGCACTCGCAATGCGCCCCAAGCTCATGCTGTTCGATGAGCCCACCTCCGCCTTGGACCCGGAACTGGTCGGCGAGGTTCTCGCTACCATGCGCGAACTCTCAGCCACCGGCCTGACCATGGTGGTGGTCACCCACGAGATCAGCTTCGCCCGCGAGGCGGCCGACCGGGTGGTCTTCATGGACGGCGGCGTGGTGGTGGAGCAGGGGACGCCTGAGCAAGTGATCGGCAACCCGCAACACGAACGGACGCGCAGCTTCCTGGCGCGCTTCCTGTAGATCGATCAGCGTCAAGATCAGACCGGAGAATATCCCCATGACCAGCACCATTGCTACACCCACGCCCACAGATGTCATCGGAGCGGCGCTAGGGCGAGACACATCGCTGGCCGGCGACCTGGTTGCGTTCCGGCGGGAGATGCACGCCGATCCCGAACTCGGACTGGAACTGCCACGCACCCAGGGCCGCGTACTCGAAGCCCTGCGCGGCATGGACCTCGAGATCACCCTCGGCAGTAACTCCACATCGGTAGTCGCCGTGCTGCGCGGCGGACTTCCCACCGAACCCGGCATTGCGAGACCGTCAGTCCTCCTGCGCGGCGACATGGACGGACTCCCCATCACCGAGAAGACCGGGGTGTCCTTCGCCTCCGCCAACGGTGCCATGCACGCCTGCGGGCACGACCTGCACACCGCGGGACTCATCGGGGCCGCCCGACTCCTGCACGCCGTCAAGGACCAGCTCCCCGGCGATGTCATTTTCATGTTCCAGCCGGGCGAGGAGGGGCACGGCGGCGCCGAGATCATGATCGCCGAAGGTGTCCTGGACGCGGCGGGCCCGCGTCCTATCGCGGCCTACGGCGTCCATATGGCCTCCGACGCCCCGGCGGGCCTGTTCACCACTCGACCGGGTCCGTACATGGCGGCGATGGGCGAACTGCAGGTGGAAGTCCTGGGACGGGGAGGACACGGATCGCGCCCCTTCCAGACGCTTGATCCTGTGCAAGTTGCAGCCGAAATGGTAGGCGCCCTGCAGACCTTCGTGACGCGCAGGTTCAACGTTTTCGATCCCGTGATCCTCACCGTAGGAAAGTTCCACGGTGGAACGGCGGCAAACATCATTCCCGACACCGCTGCCTTCACGGCTGGAGTGCGGTCCTTCAGCCCGGCCGTGGGAAAGCGCCTGCAGCAGGAACTTCCGGACATGCTTCGAGGGCTTGCCGAGGCACACCAGCTCACGGCGAATGTTTCTTTCACGCCCAAGCTGCCTGCCACCATCAACCACAACGAAGAGGCCATGTTCTGGGAGCAAACAGCCGCCTCGCTCTACGGGCAGGACCGTTTTGAACTCCTCGCCCATCCGAAGGCCGGCTCCGAGGACTTCTCCTGCGTTCTCCTGCAGGTCCCGGGAGCGTTCGGTCACTTGGGCGCAGGCTCACCGGACATGGACCCGAAAGACTGGGCACCGATCCATTCGGCGCGGGCGATTTTTGACGACGGTGTGCTGCCGGATCAGGCACGGTTCCTGGCTGCGCTGGCATTCAACAGGCTTCGCGCCTCAGTGTGAGCGGGACGGCGGCACCCAACCCGGGTGCCGCCGTCGTACTTTATCTCTCTACGCCGTACCCGGCGCCCCGGCAACCTAAGCCGGCGAATGCACAGCCACGGATGCCCGTTCAACGACGGGGCACATGATCTTCACGGCGGCGTCGTTGGAGGCCTCGTCAAGGCCCAGCAGCATGCGGACTCCTGCCGCCCCGAGTTCGTAGTGGGGCAGGGACACTGTGGACAGCGGAGGCCGAAGGTGGGCGGCGATAACTTCCTGGTTGTCAAAACCCACGACAGCCATGTCATCCGGAATGGAGAGCCCGTTTTCCCGCAGGCCGTCGTAAAGCCCCATGGCCATCCGGTCGTTGTAGCAGTACACAGCGGCGACGTTGCGCTTGAGCAACTCTTCGGTGGCGCCGTATCCGCCTTCCTGGTCCGGATAGGCTTCCAGCACCAACTCCGGGTCGAACGGAATGCCGGCAGCCTCCAGCGCATCCTTGTAACCCTGAAGCCGTCCGTCCCTGGCGGGCGCGGGGGTGGTGGCGTTGATGAAGGCGATGCGCCGGTGGCCGCCGCGGAGCAGGATTTCCGTCGCGGACCGCCCGCCTTGCTCTTCGTCGGGCACAACAGCACGGGCAGCGCCGGGCTCCGGCGAGAAGCAGTTGACCAGGACGAAGTCCGCCTCGCGCAGTGTTTCCGGCACGACAGTGGGACGGTGGAACCACGTCGAGTACAGGATGCCGCGCACCTTGTACTCCAGCATCATGGCGATCGCATCCGTTTCCAGATCGCGGTTACCCTCGGTGTTGGCGATCAGCAGCGCATAGCCGTGTTTCCAGGCTTCGTCCTGCGCCCCATGGATGATCTGACCCGCGAACGGCGTCGTAGCCACACCATCGGCCACGAGCCCGATGAACCGTGAGGTGCCGCTGACCAGCGTCTTCGCCATGGCGTTGGGGCGGTACCCGAGCTGCCGGATCGCATCCTTGACGCGCTGGCGCGTCTGCTCTGCAATGCGGGCGTTCTTCTTCTTGTTGATCACAAGAGACACCGTGGCAGTGGACACACCGGCTGCTTCAGCAACTTCGCGGAGAGTCACCGGCTGGGCACGGCTTTTACTCACAGGAACGTCGGGGGTGGCCGCGTTGCCTGAGTCTTTCTCCTTCGAAATCATCTGTCCTCCATCAGGAGTATATCCATCTGCCATAGCCGTCATCCCTTCGTCGCCCCGCTTTCCAAGCCTTGGATCATGGCCTTGTTGAGTACAAGGAAGACCAGGAGCAGGGGCGTGATGGTGACGCACACAGCAGCGAAGGTGGCAGTCCAATCCACCTTGCCCATGGCACCGATGTAGTTCTGCAGGCCCAAGGGGATTGTCTTCAGATCCTCGGAGAGGACGAACGTGTTGGCGAAGATGAAGTCATTCCAGATGAAGATGCTGTTGACCAGCACCACGGTGACCACGGTATTCAGCGACAGCGGCAGCGTGATCAGTCCGAAGATCCGGTACGGGCCGGCGCCGTCAAGGGAGGCGGCTTCGTAGGTTTCGCGCGGGATGTACTCGAAGAACGAGGAGAACAGGTAGATGGACATGGGCAGCGCGAAGCCGGCCAGGGGGATGATCATCGACTGGTAGGTGTCCAGCAGGTTCACCGTTGAGTAGTCGATGAACAGCGGAACCAGGGCGATCTGGACGGGAACAATGATTCCGATCAGGAACAGCCCGCGGACAAACTTGCTCAGGCGGAAACCAAGGACCTGGATGGCGTAGGCGGCCATCATGCCAAACAGGACGATCAGGACGTTGGCACCCATCGTGACGATGAAGCTGTTCAGGATGTTCCTGCCAAGATCGCCCGTTTCGAACGCCCGCGCATAGTTCTCCCACGTCAGCGAGCTCGGCAGTGCGAACGGGTCACCGGTGGCGAAGTCGTGCTCGGTGCGCAGGCTGGTCAGGAACAGCCAGGCGAGAGGGTAGACCTGGACGATCACGATCAGCATGATCAGCACCCGCGACAGGGTCCGGTACAGGCTGGGCTTCCGGCGTCGCCTTGTGATGGCGGGCTTTGGGGGAACGACGGCGGTGGGTGGAGTAGCCGGGGCCGTTTGGGTGATCATGAGTCTGCCTTCCGCTTGAGCATGAACAGGATGAGGCCGACGGCGACCAGGCACTCGATCACGATGAACACGGAGATGGTGCTGGCGTACCCGAAGTCGGTACTGGTGAACGCCGTTTTGTACATGTACGTGGTGAGCAGTTCAGAGGACTGGCCCGGGCCGCCGTTGGTCATGAGGTAGGGGATGTCGAAGCCGCGCAGGCCGTAGGTGGTGGCCATGATGGTCGTCGTGATCCACACCGGCCGGATGTAAGGGAAACGGATCTTCGTAAAGAGCGTCCACTTTGAGGCGCCGTCCAGCACCGCAGCTTCCTCCAGTTCCTTGGGAACGGCGATCAGCGCGGCGTAGATGATGAGCATGTACAGCCCCGTGAACCGCCAGCCCTCGGGAGCGGAGACCGCAGCGAGCACCGTGTTGACGTCAGACAGCCACGCGCGTTCGAAGCTGCCGAGCCCGATCCAATGCAGCAGCTGGTTGAGCAGTCCCACGGGGTCGATGGAGTAGATGCGCACGAAGAGGAACGCGATCGCCACCGTGGAGATCACGGCGGGCAGCAGGTACAGGGTCTTGATGAGCTCCCGTCCCCGGCGCAGGGACGTGAGCAGGCTGGCTACGGCCAGGGCGCCGCCGAGCTGCAGGACCAGGCAGATGGCCAGGTACAGGAGCGCGTTGAAGAACGAACGCCAGAAGATGTCATCGGCGGTAAGCATCCGGACGTAGTTATCCAGCCCGACGAACTCCATGTCGCTGATGCCGTTCCAGGAGAAGAAGCTGAGGAACAACGACTGAAGAATCGGGAAGAGTACCGCTGCGCAGTAGAGCAGCAATGGTGGAAGCAGGAAAACCAGGACTGAGGTCCTTGACCTGTTGGGAAGCATGGCTGGGCCTTTCGGGCGGGGGGCCTTCCGGCCCCCCGCCGCTGCGGTTTACTTGAAGAACTTGGGGGCGTTCTGCTTGATGGTGCTGTCCATGGTGCTGGTGAATTGCTCAGGCGTGATGTTGCCCTGCACCAGGAGCACGAGTTCCTGCTGGAGCCTGCCGTTGGTGGTGGGGTCCAGCTGGGTGTCCCACGGCATGGCCTGCTTTGCCCCGAGGGTGTCCGCCGTTTCCAGCGCCTTCTTATACAGCGGGGTGGCGTTGGCCGGGACCGTCGTCTGCACGTTGGTGGTGGGTGAGAGTGCACCGGTGGCCGCGTACTCGGCCGGGTACTTCTCCAGGGCAAACTTCAGGAAGTCGCTCACCAGCGGATCGTAGGTCTTGGAGTTGACCGCCATTCCGATGCCGGACGGGGAGACGAACTCGTTGGCCGACGTCACCGAACCGTCTGTGGTTGGCAGGGTGAAGAAGTCGATGTCGTCCCGGACTGCGGAGTTCAGTTTGTCGGTAGCCAGGCTTGGCAGCTCCCACGTGCCGATGTTGTACATCGCCGCCTGGCCGGACGTGAACTGGTTCTGCGCGTCGGAGTACCCCTGGGCGGAGAAGCCATCCTGGAAGCACTTGGCCTTGCCGAGCCCGGCCATCCATTCAACGGTCTTCTGCCCGGCGGGATCGGCGAACGTCGCCTCGCCCTTCTTCAGCTTCTGGACGAACTCCGGACCGGCTTCCCGGAACGGCTGATAGGCCACGTAGCGTTCCAGCGGCCACTGGTCCTGCCCGTCAATGGCGATCGGCGTAATCCCCGCACTACGCAGCGCCGTGCACATTGCCGGGAGGTCGTCGAGGGACTTCGGCACCGTGACGCCGGCCTTTTCCAGCAGTGCCTTGTTGTACCAGAAATATTCCAGCTCGAACTGGAACGGGATCATGTACAAGGACCCGTCGTCAAAGCGCTGGTAGTCCAGGGCCCCGGGCCGGTAGTCATCGTAGATGTCCAGTGACTTCAGGAGCTTCTCGGCGTCAACCATTTTGCCCTGCTTTGCCAGCTGCTGGGCGAAGGGCGTGGCGTCCGTGTCGAAGAGCTCCGGGAGCTTGTTGGCCGCGGCCAGGGTCTCCAGCTTCTGGATGTAGGAGGGCCGGTCCGGGGTGGTGATGAGGTTCAGTGCGAAGCCCGGGTGGTCCTTGGCATAGTCGTCGGCGAGCTTCTTCATGATGTTGATGACTGCCCCGTCGGCGGGACGTGACAGCAGCCACGAGATTTCACGGGGTTTGATCTCCCCGGTGGGGCTGACATTGGCCGGGTCGCTGGAGGCTCCTACGCCGGCGCAGGCTGACAAAGCCAGGGCTGCGGCGGCTGCGACGGCGGCAGCACGGAATAGTTTTTTCATTGCGGCAATCTCCCTTGATTGGAACAGAGGTTGGGGTGGGGATGGTCAGTTGTCGGTGCGCTGGCGTATTTCAAGCTCGGTGACGGTGATGGATCCTTCGCCGGCGAAAAGCCCGATCCGTCCCGTGGGCAGGTCGTAGATCCGGGTGCTGAGCGCCACCTGCCGGTCGAGGACGGCGACGCACAGGTCGCCGTCGACGATGACCTCCAGGGTGTGCTGGCCGGGGCTGAGATCACAGGGGCGCTCCAGTTCAATGTCGAACGGAACGTCCCCCGACACGTGCCATTGGGCGTCTCCGGTGATGGCCCGGGGCCAGCGGTCGAAGACGAGCCGGCCACGTTTCGGTTCCAGGCGCAGAACGTACGAGTGGTCCCCGTCCTGGCTGGAACGCAACAGCAGCCCGCATTCGGTGGTGTCGGGGGCGATGTCCAGCACAGCCTTGGCATAGAACTGGCTGGGCAGTTCTTCCTCGGATACGACGGCGGTGTACCCGTCCGGCACGTCCAGCCGTGTGGGCAGCCCGCTCGTCAGTGAAACGGCGACGTCGTCCCAGAAACTGTCCACGAGTTCGTCAGCGAAGCTGAACGCGAGTGTCCCGTCCGGGTTTTGGCGGGCTTCCAGGACGGACATGGTGCCGGCCCACTGCCAGGGCCCGTCGTCGGTGTTGCCTTCCTTGCTGGCGATCCAGCCGAAGAAGAAGCGTCGGCCGTCGCGTTCGGCAGTCTTTGAGGCGTAGAAAGCCCGGCCGTCGATGCTGTCCAGGTCCGGGACGGTCCACGGCCCGTCGGGGCTCTTGGCCATGCGGTACCGCGTGGTAAATGATTCGGAGAACTCGGAGTAGACCATGTACCACCAGCCGCCCCAGGCGAAGACGTCCGGGCATTCGTGCGTGATGTACCGGCGCGGATCCCAGAAAGGTTCCGAATACTCCCAGGTCATCAGGTCCGTGGAGACGCACTGGGCAATGACGCCGCGGCGCCGTTCCGGTCCGGTGGAGTGCCGGGCCGCCAGCAGCATCCTCCACCGGCCATTGCTTTCATCCCGGAACACGAACGGATCCCGCCAGTCCCCGGACTCGAAGCCATCGGGAGCGCCGAAGGTGAGTTCGGGATGCTTGGTCCAGGTCTGCATTCCGTCGGTGCTCGTGGCGTGCATGACCAACTGGAGGGGTGCACCGTCCGCTCCCAGGTTGCGCGGGTTTTGCCCGGTGTAGAACAGGTGGTGGATGCCGGTTTCATCGACGACGACGCTGCCCGTGTAGGCATTGAAGTCCAGGTCGTCCTCGGCGCCGTGCTGCAGGGCAACGCCGTGGTCCTCGAACTGCGTGAGGTCCTTGGTGGTGACGAGGTTCCATGACGTGCCCGGTTTCGGGTCCGAGCGTACTTCGTGGAGGTAGAAGAGCCAGAACTCTCCGTCCTTCTCGAAGGGGATGAGGTCACCAACCCATCCATCGGTGGGCTGGAAGAAGACTGAGCGTTTCATCTGCGCTGATGTCCATTCTGCTAAAGCGTTTGATCACCATGAACTTAGCGTCATTATTCGCGGTGATCAAGCGTTTTAGCAATGTTTATTTTTTCGTCCGACGGCAACCCGCTTCGCTCCGGGCCAGCCCCAAACTCATTTTGATTAAACGCTTGACCACTATCTGTGAATCGCACTATCGTCTGCGTAGCCGGTAAGAGTCCGCGCCCCTCAACGTTGAGAGGAACCACCTGATGACGCACCACATTTCACGACGCTCTGCCCTGCACGGCGCAGGCATCGGAGCCCTTACGCTTTTCGCCGGCAGCGCCGTCCCCGCTGCAGCGCACGCCCGGTCATCCCTGCGGGCCGTCTTTCATATGACTCCCCCGTCCGGCTGGCTGTGCGACCCGCAGCGCCCCGTCTATACCAACGGCGCCCACCAGCTTTACTACCTGCACTCCGGGCAGAATAACGGCCCGGGCGGATGGGACCATGCGACCACCAGCGATGGCGTGTCGTTCACCCATCACGGCACGGTCATGCCCTTGCAGCCCGATTTCCCGGTGTGGTCCGGATCCGCCGTCGTCGACGCCGACAACACCGCCGGCTTCGGCGCCGGAGCGGTGATCGCACTCGCAACACAACCGACCGGCGGAATCCGCAAGTACCAGGAGCAGTACCTCTACTGGTCCGCCGACGGCGGCTACACCTTCACGGCCCTCCCCGACCCGGTGATCGTCAACACCGACGGCCGCACGGCCACCACACCCGCAGAGATCGAAAACGCAGAGTGGTTCCGCGACCCCAAAATCCACTGGGACGCGGTTCGCACCGAATGGGTGTGCGTGATCGGCCGGGCGCGCTACGCGGCGTTCTACACCTCGCCGAACCTGCGGGACTGGCAGTGGAAATCAAACTTCGACTACCCGAACCATGCCCTCGGCGGGATCGAGTGCCCCGATTTGTTCGAGATGACCGCCGGCGACGGTACACGGCATTGCGTGCTCGGCGCGAGCATGGATGCCTACAGTGTGAGCCTGCCGATGACTTATGCGTATTGGACGGGCACCTGGAACGGCACAGCGTTCATTGCCGGCAACCTCACACCGCAGTGGCTCGACTGGGGCTGGGACTGGTACGCCGCCGTGACGTGGCCGTCGGTCCAGGCGCCGGAAACAAAGCGCCTCGCCATCGCCTGGATGAACAACTGGAAGTATGCGGCCCGCGACGTGCCCACCGATGCGTCCGACGGGTACAACGGGCAGAACTCGATCGTGCGGGAACTGCGGCTGGAGCGCCAATCCGGCGGCTGGTACAGCTTGCTCAGCACCCCAGTCGAAGCGCTTTCGGGCTACGTCACCGCGACCACCACACTCCCAAACCGCACGGTCAACGGCAGCTCCGTGCTGCCATGGAGGGGGCGCGCCTACGAGCTCGAACTCGACATCTTCTGGGACGCGGCTGCGAACGTTGGGGTCTCGGTAGGCCGCTCCCCAGACGGCCTGCGCCACACGAACGTTGGCAAGTACGGCGACGAGCTGTATGTCGACCGCGCACCCTCGGACCAGAGCCGCTACGCGCTCGCGCCTTACACCCGTGCTGCCGCGCCCATCGACGCCAACGCGCGATCGGTGCACCTGCGCATCTTCGTCGACACACAGAGCGTCGAAGTGTTCGTGAACGGCGGTCACACGGTGCTCTCACAGCAAGTTCATTTCGCCGACGGCGACACCGGGATCTCGTTCTACGCCGACGGCGGCCCGGCCAGCTTCACCGGCATTACGATCCGGGAGTTCGGCAGCCCCATCTAGCTGCTGAGCCCGGGCCCGCGGCAAAGCAGCGCACCGCCGTCGTAATTCCCGACGGCGGTGCGCTGCCGGGGTGACTACCCGTGGGTGATCGCGGCACCCAGCAGGCCGAAAAGTGCCCCGGCCGCCAGGGCAATGAGGGCACGGTTCCGGGCGGGATACAGCCAGCGCACGGCGAACACGGCCACCGCCAGGATGACGCCGTTGACGACGCTGAGGATGACCGCCATCCATTCGGACCCGGTGGCCACCCCGAAGCCTCCGCCGCTGCACGGGTTGCCGGCACTTTGATGGTTGCATGCAAACTGCTCCTCAGGAAGCACTCGCCCCTAAGATGAGGCCATGGACATCGAGGACACGCTCTGGACGGTTCTGGGCGCCGGGCTGGTTCTACTGATGCTCGTCGACGTCTTTCGCACGCTCCTTTACCCGCATGGTTCCGGTCCTCTGGGCCGGGCGATCATGCGCGGATTCTGGCTTGTCTCGAGAAAACTGCGGGGGCGGGGCTCCTTCATCGCAGCGCCCTTGGCGATGGCCGCAGTCATTGGCACCTGGGCGGCCTTGGCGGCCATCGGGTGGGCCCTGCTTTACCTGCCCCATCTAACCGACGGTTTTGTTTACGGAGCCGGGGTTCCGCTCCGGGCCGACTTTGCCGAAGCCCTCTACATCTCCCTGGTCACGCTTTCCACCGTGGGGTTCGGCGACATCGTGGCAGCGCATCCGGTGCTAAGGCTGGTTGTTGCCCTCCAAGCCGTCACCGGTTTCGGCTTGCTGACAGCAACGGTCACCTGGATCCTGCAGACGTTCCCGGCCCTGAACCGCCGCCGGGCGCTTGCCCACCAGCTGACCCTGTTCCGGGAGGCCGCAGGTCCGGCAGGTGTGCTGGCACTGGATCCCGGTCACGCAGCCGGGCTGCTGGAGTCAATTGCCGGAAACGTGGCTTCGGTGAGCATAGACCTGCTCGCGTTCCATGAAACCTACTACTTCCGCGAAATCGAGCAGCGCGGCTCCTTACCCGCCACGGTGGCCTACGCCCAGGAGCTGGCATCCCAGGCCCAGAGCAGCGAGAGCCCTGAACTCCAGTTCGCCGGACGGATGCTCCACGCGGCCCTGGACGGACTCGCCGACGTCCTTCGCGGCAAATTCGGCCATGCAGGAACCACGTCCGCCGATGTGTTCGACAGCTACGAGTTGCACCACAGGCACCGGCGGCCGGGGAACCCGGACCTAAATTAGCGTCCCAGCTACGGTTCAGCCCTCAGCACCTTGGTCTAGGACCCGGTCACTCCCGGTGCCAGTCGGTCCCTTCCCAAGGCCCCAGCTCACGGAATGACCCGAACTGAAAATTCATGACGCCATAACATCCCGCACAGAAGCACCGTAATAGTTATTTAGTCACTTTGGTAACATGGCCATCATTAGCGCCTAGGTGTGTCATGCGCCACAGCGGGAGATCTGCCTCGGGCGGGCCCAACACGATTCCCAGTGTTGCCACCGCACCGGGGCCGGGCCGGGAAGTCCAGGCGACACGAGATGACCGTCAATGATTAGCCGCACTCCCACGTCAGTCCGGAGCAGGTTCGCCGCGCGCGCCCTGGTGGCGGTATTTTCAACACTCGTGCTGCTGCCGGCCACGGGCGCACAGGCCGCACATCCCCAAGCCCCGAAGCTGCAGGCACCTGCCGCAACCAGCGTTCCCCCAGCGGCCACAGCGGACATCCAGTCGGCGGCCATCGGCTCCGGCCTCGGCCCGGCGACCTCCGCCGTCCTCTGCGGCCTCGCCAACGGCGGCTGTTACCAGAACTACCAGTACGGCAAGATCCACTGGTCCCCAGCCACAGGCGCCCACATCTCCACTGGGGCCATCGGTACCGCGTGGGAAGCGCAGGGCTGGGAAAACGGGCCATTGGCCTACCCTGCCTCCAACGAGGCCAAGGGACTGGCAGGCGGCGGCGCGTACCAGACCTACCAGCGCGGCCAGATCCATTGGTCCCCTGCAACCGGCGCCCACCCCACCACCGGCGCGATCGGTACCGCGTGGGCCGCGCAAGGTTGGGAAAACGGGAAGCTCGGCTACCCCGTCAGCAACGAAGCCACAGGCCTCACCGGCGGCGGCGCGTACCAGGCCTACGAGCGCGGCCAGATCCATTGGTCCCCGGCCACCGGTGCCCACCCCACCACCGGCGCGATCGGCACCGCGTGGGCCGCGCAAGGTTGGGAAAACGGGAAGCTCGGCTACCCCGTCAGCAACGAGTACGCGAACGGTGCGGGCAGCATCCGGCAGGACTTCCAGGGCGGGTCGCTCACGTGGTCCGCCGGCAGTGGCATCGGCCAGCCGTCGTCGGCGTCGTTGGCCAATAGCGGCAAATACCCGGTCCACACGAACATCGTCGCCACCACGTTCTGGGTGGGCGAGATTTTCAACGCCAGCGTCTCGGACGGGTCGCAGGTCTGTTCCACCTACGATTCCCAGTGGGCGTACCGCCACACCGGGGTCAAGCCCTACCTGACGCCATCCACAGCGTCGGCGTGCCCGGGCAGCAGTTACGGCGGCTGCGACGGTGTGAGCTCCGGGACTACGGCTGCTACCTTCGTCTGCACTACGGAACGCCGGACCGCGGCGAACGGGTACTTCCCCACCAGGCAGCCCACGCCGAAGCAGAACCCGTTTTACCTGGACCTGCCGTACGACGACGTGAACGACCCCACTGCCTTCGCCCGCCGCTGCACGGACATCCCGTGGGCCGCCGCGGACAACGCCACCTCCGGGGTAAACAACTGCGCCAACAGCAATTACAGCTACATGAAGAACCGCTGGGTCCAGCTCACGGGCCCGAACGGGAACGTTTGCTACGGGCAGATCGAGGACGCCGGACCGTCCAGCGGCTCGCTTTACCACGACGCCGGCTACGTCTTCGGCAGCAACAACGCCCGCCCTGCCAACACGCAGTTCAGCGGAGACGCCTCCCAGGGGGCAGGAATGGATGTATCGCCGGCCCTGAACGGTTGCCTCGGCTTTGCCGACCTCGACGGCGACAACGACCACGTGTCCTGGCGGTTCGTGGACTCGCCGCCCGCCGGACCGTGGACCAAGGTGGTGACCACCAGCCAAGCGGCGCAGTAGCCGCCCGGCGATGACGACGGTGCCCCGCGCGTTACCCGCCCGGCGTCGTCCCCGCATGTCCCACGTGAGACGCCCGCGCAGCCTCGTAACTGCTGTCGAACGGCATTGTGTCCATGTCCAGCAACGGGTTCCCGTCCTGGGTGGCCACCAACTCGCGGGCTGCCTCATCCGAGCCCCGTGAGCGTGGCCGGGCGGTTCCGGCCGAGATCAGAAGGAACACCGGGATCGACGGCGCCTGGCCGCCCTCCTCAATGGGCAAGCGTTATGCTGGCACCCTCGGCTGAAGACGCCCGGCCGCCGGATCGCACCCACGGAGCTGCCATCATGACCGAGGCCCCTGCCCCCGCAGTCCCCACTGACACAGTCCCCACCGACACCGTCCCGGGCACCGACACCACCGCGGATCCCGACGCCGGCCTCCGCCAGCTCGCGGCCGACACCTTCGGACTCGCCTGCCTCCGCGCCGGCCAGCTGGCCGGAATGCGAGCCCTCGTGTCCGGCCGGGATGTGCTCGCCGTGATGCCCACCGGCTACGGCAAGTCCGCCATCTACCAGGTGGCCGCACTCCAACTGCACCGAAACGGCCCAGGGCGCGGTCCCGCCGTCGTGGTTTCCCCGCTCATCGCCCTGCAGGAGGACCAGCTGGACGGCCTGCTGGAAACGCTCGGCGGGAAGGCCGCCGTCGCCATCAACTCCGGCCACAGCGATGCCCAAATCAACGACGCCTGGAAAGCCGCAGAGAACGGCGACGCCGTTTTCGTCTTCCTCGCCCCCGAACAGCTCGCCAAGCCCGAAACCGTCGAACGGCTCGCGGCCCTGGACGTCCCGCTGTTCGTGGTGGACGAGGCACACTGCGTTTCCTCCTGGGGCCACGACTTCCGCCCCGACTACCTGCGCCTCGGCGAGGTCCGCGAGCAGCTGGGCAACCCGCCCGTCGTCGGCCTCACCGCCACCGCTTCTCCCCCGGTGCGCGACGAAATCCAGCAGCGCCTGCGCATGAAAGACCCCTTGGTCCTGGTGCACGGCTTCGACCGGCCCAACATCCGGCTGGAGGTCATCCGCCACCACAAAGACAAGGACAAGCGCCGGGCCGTGATCACGCAGGTGGCCGAGCTCAAGCGTCCCGGACTCCTGTACGCGGCCACCCGCAAGGACACCGAGGCCTACGCCGCCAAACTCACCGCCCTGGGCCTGCGCGCCGACGCGTACCACGCCGGCCGGAAACAGAGCGAGCGCGACCGCGTCCACGAGCAGTTCCTCGACGACGGGCTCGACGTGGTGGTGGCGACCACCGCCTTCGGCATGGGCATCGACAAACCCAACGTCCGCTTCGTCATCCACGCGGACATCCCTGATTCGCTGGACAGCTACTACCAGGAGATCGGCCGCTCCGGGCGAGACGGGCAAGAGGCCGCCGCCGTCCTCCACTACCGCTCCGAGGACCTGGGCCTGCGCACATTCTTCGGCACCCACACCCCGGACGAGGAATCGCTCATGACTGTCCTTGAGGCACTCCGCGCCGCCGGCGGGCCGGTCAAGCAGAAGGCCCTCACCGAGCAGACCGGCTTCTCCCCGCGGCGGCTCACCGGAGTGCTGAACCAGCTGCAGGAAACCCGCGCCATCCGCACCGGCAAGCGCGGCGTCCGGCTGGACGCGGGCGCCAAGCTGCCCGCGGTGGTGGAACGCGCCGTCGAACATGCCGAAGCACGCCAGCGGGTGGACCGCTCCCGCATCGAGATGATGCGCGCCTACGCCGAGACGGACGCCTGCCGGCGCCAGTTCCTGCTGGGCTACTTCGGCGAGGACCTCCCCGAGCCGTGCGGCAACTGCGATACCTGCAGCGACGGCTCCGCCTACGCAGAGGATTACGACGACGCCGCCGCGGCCGCCGCGGGCGGTGACCCTTTTCCGCTCCAGGCCTCAGTTGTGCATAAGGAATGGGGGCCGGGCCTGGTGATGCGGCATGAGGAGGACACGATCACGGTGCTGTTCGAGCAGGAGGGCTACAAAACGCTGTCCCGCCAGGCCGTGACGGACGGGAAGCTGCTGACGCTGGCGACGTGACGGGGCCGGTCAGATAAAGGCGCTGTTCGGTAGGGTCGGGTCATGGACAGCGTCACGTTGGTCAATTTCCTGTTGGTCCTCTTTTTTGTGCTGCTGGGCGGCGTCTTTGCCGGTACCGAGATGGCGCTCGTTTCGTTGCGCGAGAGCCAGGTGCGCCAGATCGAAAAGTCAGGGAAAGGCGGGCCCCGGACCGCCGAACTGGCCCGGAACCCCAACCGGTTCCTGTCCACTGTCCAGATCGGCGTGACCCTGTCCGGCTTCTTCTCCGCCGCCTACGGCGCGTCCACCATTGCGCCCGACGTCGAGCCCATCCTGGAAGGCGCGGGCTTCGGCGCCGCTGCCCAACCGGCGGCCTTCATCGGCATGACGCTGCTGGTGGCCTATCTTTCCCTGGTGCTGGGCGAACTGGTGCCCAAGCGGCTTGCCATGCAGAGCGCCGTCGGCTTCACGAAGGTCCTCGCCCCGCCGCTGATCGTCCTCTCACAGATCATGCGCCCGGTCATCTGGCTGCTGTCCGTGTCCACCGATGCACTGGTGCGGCTGTTCGGCGGTGATCCCCACGCCAAACAGGAAAGCGTCAGCTCCGAGGAACTCTGGGACATGGTGGCGGAGAGCGACATGCTGGAAGAACACAGCCGCAACATCCTGAGCGACGTCTTCGGCGCCGGGGACCGCACGCTGCAGGAGGTCATGCGCCCCCGCACCGAGGTGACCTTCATCGACGGCACCATGACTATTGCGGACGCACGCAGCATGGTGCGGGACGGCCCGTTTTCACGTTTTCCCGTCATCGGCCGGACTCCGGACGACGTCCTCGGCTTCGTCCACATCCGTGACCTGATGCCCCGTGAGGGTGATTTTGACCGGGGCCTGGTGAAGGACATCGTCCGCGAGATCCTCCCGCTTCCCGGGACGAACAGGGTGCTGCCCACCCTGTCCCGGATGCGCCGGCTTGGCCATCACATAGCGCTGGTAGTGGACGAGTACGGCGGCACGGACGGCATCGTCACCCTGGAGGACCTGGTGGAGGAACTGGTGGGCGAAATCTACGACGAGTACGACACCGGCGCCGACCACGAGGACCGCGTCACCCTGGCCGACGGTTCCCTCGACGTCGACGGCGGCCTGATCCTCCAGGAGTTCGCGACGGCGTCCGGCATCGCCCTCCCGGAAGGACACTACGAGACAGTGGCCGGGTTCGTAATCGACCGCCTGGGCCGGCTGCCGCGGGTTGGGGACCGGGTGGAGGTGCCGGGCCACGTGCTGACGGTCCTGGCGATGGACCGGCTCCGCATCGCGAGGATCAGGGTGACGCCGGCGGACGGGAAGACAGTTGGGCTGTCCTCGGACTAGTGACCGCCTGCCGTGTGGACGCCGTCAGCGGCTCCGGACAGGCGGACCGCAGTCAGCTTGTATTCGGGGCACCCCGTGACCTCATCCTCCACCGGGGAGGTGAGACCGTTGACCGCGGCACCAGGGAAGTGGAAGCCAGCGAAGACCTGGCCCGGTTCCACCTCGTCCGTGATCCTGGCCTGCAGGATGGCCGTCCCGTGCCGGCTGCCCAACCGGACGAAGTCGCCGTCGTGCAGTCCCAGTGCAGCAGCGTCCCCGCGTTCGACGTCGACCGTCTCCCGGGCGAGCAGGCGCAGGTTGTCGGTGCGGCGGGTCATACTGCCGGAATTGTAGTGCTCTGCCCGGCGCCCGGTGATCAGCAAAAACGGGAAGTCCGCGTCGCATTGCTCGCCCGGAGGTAGGTAGGGCCTGGCGGCCAGGTGCGCCAGGCCGTCCGGCGTGGCGAAGCGGTCCTGGTAAAGGCGTGGCGTCCCGGGGGAATCGACGGATCCGCACGGCCAGTGCAGCGGCCCCTCCCGGTCCAGACGCGGGTGCGAGATACCACCAAAAAGCGGCGCCAGCGACGCGCATTCCGCCATAGCCTCCGCCGGTGTGGCGCACCCAAGGTCCGCCCCCATCCGGGCCGCGACGGCGTGCAGCACCGCGAAGTCGGTGCGGACACCGGCAGGGGGCGCCACCGCCTCCCGGACCCGTTGGAAGCGCCGGTCGAAATTGACGAACGTGCCGTCCTTTTCCAGCCACGCGGCCACCGGGAAGACGACGTCCGCGGCGGCAGCCGTCGCGGAGAGGAACAAATCGTTGCAGATCACCAGCGGGCAGGCCGCCAGTGCCGCCCGCACCGACGTGCTGTCCGGGTCGGTGGTGAGCACATCCTCGCCGATGACCCACAGCGCCTTCAATGTCCCGCCGCGGGCGGCCGCAAACATCTGCGGGATGCGCAGCCCGGGCCGCGGGGGCACATCGGCCCGCCAGGCCTCGGTGCACCGGGCACGCGCTGCAGGGTCCAGGACCTTCTGGTACCCGGGCAGCAGGTCGGGCAGCGCCCCCATGTCCGAGGCGCCCTGGACGTTGTTCTGCCCGCGCAGCGGGTTCACCCCTCCGCCGGTGCCCGGCCCCACGGCGCCACGCAGGAGTGCCAGGTTGGACAAGGTCCGGACACCGTCCGTTCCGTGCCGGTGTTCGGTCACGCCGAGGCCGTAGAAAATGGCCGGAGCCACTGCTTGCCCGTACACGACGGCGGCCCGCACCAGATCGTCTGCCGGGACACCGGAGATCCCGGCTACGCGCTCCGGCGGGTAGTCCCCGAGCAGCCCCAGCAGCTCCCCGTAGCCGCTGGTGTGCGCGTCAAGGAAGGCCTCGTCCACCAGCCCCTCCCGGACCAGGACGTGCGCCAGGCCGTTGAACACAGCCACGTTGGTTCCCGGCCGGGGCCTAAGGTGGACGTCCGCGTGCCGGGCCAGCGAGGTTAACCGGGGATCAACCACCACCAGGCGGCCGCCGTCCATGACCCGCTGGAAGATGCGGGAGCCCACCACCGGGTGGGCGGCCGTCGGGTTCGCGCCGACCAGGAGGATCGCGTCACTCCGGTCCAGGTCGTCGAACGGGTTCGTCCCGCCGCCCAGGCCGAACGTGGCGGCCAGACCGGCCGCGGAGGGGGCATGGCAGAGCCGGGAGCAGTTGTCCACATTGTTGGTCCCCATGACGGCCCGGGCGAACTTCTGGGCCAGGTAGTTCTCCTCATTGGTGGCCCGGGCCGAGGAGATCACGGCGAATCCGTCCGGGTCCGCGTCCCGGATCCCGGTGAGCCTTGCGGCCACGTACCCGGCGGCCTCGTCCCAGGTGGCCGGGGCGAGCGTCCCGTTCCGGCGGATCAGCGGGGTTGTCAGGCGTTCGGCGGAACCGAGGAACCCGTGGGCAAACCGTCCCTTGACACAGGCGTGTCCACGGTTCACCGAGCCCTCACCGGCGGGCCGGATGGTCATGATCTCGTTGTCGCGGGTGGAGACCTCGAGGCTGCAGCCGACGCCGCAGTAGCCGCACGTGGTTAGGGTCTGCCGTTCGATCGGCAGCAGATTCAGCAGCCCGGGTTCAGACAGTGCCGCGGTGGGGCAGGTGTCCACGCACGCCCCGCACGAGACGCAATCGGATTCCGCCCAGGGACCGCCCGTCCCGGGCGCCACCACCGTCCCGGCTCCGCGGCCCACCAGCGTGAGGGCGAATGTGCCCTGGATTTCCGCGCAGGCGCGCACGCACCGGCCGCAGGCAATACAAAGATCTCGGTCGAGCTTGACGTACGGATGGGAGTGGTCAACGCCGCGCTCCGGCGGCAGGACGGAACCAGCGGCGGCAGCCACCCCGTACTCGGCGCATTGCCTGGCCAGTTCGCTGCGGTCGGCCGGAACATCCAGCGCCCGGGCCGGCAGCCCCGCGACGATGGCCTGCAGGGCATCACGCCGGATCTCCCGGGACGTCTCAACGCCGATGCGCAGCCCGTCCTCGGCCGGGGTGCTGCAGGCGGCGGCCGGGCCCCGGCCGGAGATGTCCACCAGGCACGTCCGGCAGGAGGCCACGGTGCTGAGCCGGTCGTCATGGCACAACGTTGGAAGGGCGAGGCCGGCCGCCCGCACAGCCTCGAGCAGTGTGGCTCCGGCCGGGACCTCGACCTCGCGGCCGTCAACCTGGAGCTTCATGGCGTCCACCCCGCCAGCCCGTACACGCGGGCGAGGCTTTGCACCGCCGCCGGCACCCGCCGGCCGAAGGCGCACAGGCTGCCCGCCGCCATGGTGCGCAGCACCTCGCCGCGCTCACGGCTGACGGCAGGGCCATCCGGCCGCTCCGCCAAGCCACGGCCGCGCCACGACCCTACCCGGCAGGGCGAGCACTGTCCGCAACTCTCTTCCGCGGCAAAGTCCCACAGGTTCTGCAGCACCTGCCCGCCTGTGAGCCTGTCATCGAAGCCGACGATCCCTGCGTGGCCGAGGGCTGCCCCGTGCTTGGACAGCGCGTCATCGCTGAGCGGAATGTCGAGGTCTTCGGGGCCGAGGAAGCCGCCCAGGGGCCCGCCGATTTGAAGGGCCCGCAGTGTCGCCCCGTCGCGAAGCCCGCCCCCGAGGTCATCGACGATCCGCCGGACCGGCGTGCCGATCTCCACCTCGTAGGCGCCGGGCCGACGGAACCTCTCCGACAGGCACGCGAGCACGGTACCGGCCTCGTCCGCGGTCCCCAAGGCGGCGTACGCCGCTCCGCCATGCTGAACGATCCACGGAACAGCACTCAGCGTTTCCACGTTGTTGACCACAGTAGGCCGGCCGTGGAGTCCGCGGCCGGTGGGGAACGGCGGCCTGGAACGCACGACGCCGCGCAGTCCCGCGAGCCCGTTCAGCAGGGCCGTTTCCTCACCGGAGACGTAAGAGCCTGCACCTTCAACCACGTGCAGGCCCAGGCTGAAACCACTGCCCGCCGCGTCCGGGCCGAGATGCCCGGCGGTGCGCGCCTGCGCCACGGCCTCCCGCAGCCGGGCGGCCGCGCGAGGATACTCCGAGCGGACAAACACGATGCCGGTGGCCGCACCGACGGCGAAGCAGGCCAGGGCCAGGCCCTCAAGCACACGGTGCGGGTCCTCCTCCATGAGCAGCCGGTCGGCATAGGACCCGGGGTCCCCCTCGTCACCGTTGGCCACCACCACCCGGGGCGCAGGGTGCTCAAGCGCGGCCCGCCATTTGGCGGCGGCACGGAATCCTGCCCCGCCCCGTCCCCGCAGTTGCGCGGCCTCGACTTCGGCCAGAACGTCCTCGGGGTTTGCCGAGGCAGCGACGCCGGGCCATACCGACCACGGCTGTGAGCCTCCGAGTAGCCCGGCGGTCACCACAGGGGCTCGGGTGTCGCAGGCCACCGGGATGGGCGGGGCCGTCCGCGGGGCGGATCCACTCAGTTGTGCTGCCAGGCCGGGCCCGGCCAGCGCGTCGACGCCGTCCAGGGCTGCGGGACCGGAGAAGCAGTAGCCCAGGCAGCGCACTGCCTGGAGCGAGACGGAGCCGTCCTCGCTCCGGCTCCCGGCGTGCACTCCGAGTGCCGCCTCTACCTCCGCGACGTGCGTTCCAGCGGTGGCCGCGAAGCAGGCTGCCGCTGCGCAGACCCGGACGTGGCGGGCTCCGCGGGTCGCGGTGAAGTCGGCGAAGAAGGTTGCCGGACCTTCGACCGCTGCCGCGGGCAGGCCCAGCGTGCGGGCAATGTCAGCGGGGGCGGCACGGGAGGAACGCAGCGCGTCCGGAACGTCGCCGATCGGCCGGTCGAAGCGTCTGGCATACCGGAGGAACGGATCGTCATTGCTCCGGTCCCGCCGGCCCTGAGGTTCGGCGCTGGGTTCCTGCATGCGTCCAACCCTCGCCTGCGCGGCCCGTGCGGGGAAGAGTCGAAAGTCCCCGCATGGCCATATAGTCCCCTCAGCTCAACCGCCCGGCGTCGTTCCCGTGTGGCCCGCGTGCGACGCCCGCGCAGCCTCGTAGCTGCTGTCAAAAGGCAAAGTGTCCATGTCCAGCAGCGGGTTCTCGTCCTGGGTGGCCACCAGCTCGCGGGCTGCCTCGTCCGAGTCCACGCTGGGCATCGACCCGGGCAGGTGCCGGCGGGCGGATTCCGGCAGGAAGTAGATGGTGACCACGGCGATCGCCGAGGTGGCCATCAGGTAGTAGGCGGGCATCATGTCATTGCCGGTCGCCTGGATGAGGGAGGCAATGATGAACGGGGTGGTGCCGCCGAAGATGGCGACGGCGAAGTTGTAGGCGATGCCCATGGCCCCGTAACGGTGGGCCGTGGGGAACAGTGCCGGCAAGGCAGACGCGAGGTTGGCCACGTAGAACGTGACGGGGAAGGCCACCAGGGCCAGGCCCGCGAGGGTGGCCGGGACGGTTCCCACCGCGATCAGGCTGAACGCGGGGATGGCCAGGACCACGGTGCTGACCGCGCCGATCCACAGCACGGGGCGGCGTCCGATCCTGTCCGAGAGATGGCCGGTGAGCGGGATGCACAGCGACATGACCACCAGGACAGGGATGGTGAGCAGCGTTCCGTGGATCTCGTCGTACCCCTTGTTGCTGGTCAGGTACGTCGGCATGTAGGAGGTGAGCGCGTAGCCCACCGTATTGGCGGCCGCCACGAGGATCATGGCCAGCACGATCCTGCGCCAGTAGGCCCTGAAAATTCCTGCCGGGCCCATGGCGCCGAGCACCTCCCCCGTCTCAGGGTGCCGGGCTGATTCCTGTTCCGCTTCCAGGGTTGCCTGGAACACGGGCGATTCCTCGATCTTCATCCGGAAGTAAATCCCCACAATGCCGAGCGGACCGGCGATCAGGAAGGGAATGCGCCAGCCCCAATCCTCCATCTGGTCCTGGCCCAGGGTCAGCTGCAGGACCGAGACCAGCGCCGCTCCCAGGGCAAAGCCCAGGTAGCTGCCCATGTCCAGGAAACTGGCGAAGAAGCCGCGGCGCTTGTCCGGGGAATGCTCACACACGAACGTGGTGGCTCCGGAGTACTCGCCGCCGGTGGAGAAGCCCTGCACCAGTTTGGTGACCACAAGCAGGACGGCGGCCCAGATGCCTAGCACCGCGTAGCCCGGGAGGAGGCCGACGGCGAACGTCGCGGCCGCCATCAGCATCAGGGTCATGGCCAGCACCTTCTGGCGGCCAATCTTGTCACCCAGCCAGCCGAAGAAGACGCCGCCCAGGGGCCGGGCAATAAACGTGGCGCCGAAGGTACCCAGCAGGAAAAGGTTCTGCACGGCCTTGTCCGCTTCGGGCAGGAACACCGGGCCCATGGTGGTGATCAGATAACCGAACACCCCGACGTCGTACCACTCCATGGTGTTGCCGACGATGGTGCCGCCCAGCGCCTTCCTCAGGGTGGGATGGTGAACGACGTTGACGTCCGTGACGCGGAGGCGGCGCTTTTTCGGGCGTTGAACGGTCATAGCTGCGGCCCTTCCACGAAACGGCCAAACCCAGGTGCCCGGCAAGCGTGCCGAACTGTCGAGAGGAGCCACTGCGGCTCACGTGCGGTGCTCCGACCATTTTCCCACCGCTGCCCGCCCTCCTCAATGACCTGCGCACGTTATCGAGATGATGCTCGGCTACGCAGAGGATTACGACGACGCCGCATGAGGAGGACACGATCACGGTGCTGTTCGAGCAGGAAGGCTACAAAACGCTGTCAGAGGACCTTGGACAGGAACGCCTTGGTCCTTTCATGCTGTGGATCGCTGAGGACCTGCCGGGGCGGCCCGGCCTCCACCACCACGCCTTCATCCATGAAGACCAGGGTGTCCGCCACTTCCCGGGCGAACCCCATCTCGTGGGTCACCACGATCATGGTCATGCCGCTCTTGGCCAGTTCCTTCATGACGTCCAGCACCTCGCCCACCAGTTCCGGGTCCAGGGCACTGGTGGGCTCATCGAAGAGCATCAGCTTCGGGTCCATGGCCAGTGCGCGGGCGATGGCCACGCGCTGCTGTTGGCCGCCGGACAGGTGCGCCGGATAGGCATCGCCCTTGTCCGCCAGTCCCACGCGCTCCAGCAGTTCCTTGGCCCGCGCGGTGGCTTTAGCCTTGGAAATGCCTTTGACCCGCATGGGGGCCAGAATGATGTTCTCCACCGCGGTCAGGTGCGGAAACAGGTTGAACCGCTGGAACACCATCCCGATTTCCTGGCGCTGGAAGGCTGCTTCCTTGAGCTTCAGTTCGTAGAGCTTGTCCCCCTTCTGGCGGTAGCCAACCAGCTGGCCGTCCACCGAGAGCCGGCCGCCGTCAACCCGTTCCAGATGGTTGATGCAGCGCAGGAACGTCGACTTGCCCGAACCGCTGGGTCCCACCATGCAGAGAACCTCCCCCGGATTGACCTTGAGGTTGATTCCGCGCAGCACCCTATTGGTGCCGAAATTCTTGGAGACCTTCTCCGCGAGCACCATCGGCGCGTCCGTCATCCTTTTCCTCCAAAGTCATTGCCGAGCGGCCCGCCGGGAACGCCGGGGCCGCCGGGAAGCGCGGCAGGTGCCGGTTCCGGCGTCGTGCCTTCCTTGCCCGTCTTGGCGCGTCCGGTTCCCCGCGAGAACCGTTTTTCAATGAAGTGCTGGCCCACCATCAGCACTGAGGTGAAGAGCAGATACCAGAGCGAAGCCACAATCAGCAGCGGCACAGGCGTGAACGTCACGGCGGAGATACCGCGGGACACCCCGTAGAGGTCAACGCTCAACGGGATCGCCGCCACCAGCGAGGTGGTCTTGAGCATCGAGATCACCTCGTTGCCGGTGGGCGGAATGATGATCTTCATGGCCTGCGGAACCACCACGTACCGCATGGTCTGCCCCCAGGACATGGCCAGCGCCGTCGACGCCTCCGCCTGCCCCTCGTCCACTGACAGCAGCCCGGCCCGCACAATCTCGGACATATAGGCGGCCTCGTTGAGGGCCAACCCGATCACCGCGGTGATGAAGAGGTTGGTGAACACCTCATTCGGGATGGTGACCCACGGGTCCATGAACGGGATGCCCAGCGTGAATACCGGATAGATGAGCGCCACGATGCCCCAGAACACCAGCTGCACGTACACCGGGGTTCCGCGGAAAATCCAGATGTACAGCCAGGCGATGCTCTTCAGCACAGGGTTGGGCGAAAGCCGCATGATCGCCAGCAGCAGCCCGATCACGATCGCGCCGATCATCGCGTAGATGGTCAGCCACAGCGTGACCCACGCAGCCTGGCTGATCCGGCGGTCGAAGATGTACTTGCCCACGTCCGCCCAGCCGTAGTCCGGGCGCTGGGCGGCATCCAGCACAAAGACTGCCAGCCCGATGATGAGGAGCACCGCCACCACATTCCGCCAGGGGTGGCGCAGCGGGATGGCCACGATCGCTTCCGGCGGCGCGCCGTCGTCGTCCCCTGCCCTGCCGGCCCGCGGCTTCCTGGCGGGATCCGGCTTCCTGCCGGGGTCCGCATTCCTGGCGGGGTCCGCCTCAATCATCCGGCCGGATTCCGGCTCGCTCATGCTGTATCACCCCTTGGCTGCCACGTTGAGGTCCGCCGTTTTGATTCCGCCGGCTTCCACTCCCCACTTGGACAGGATCTTGGTGTAGGTGCCGTCGTCGATCAGCGTCTGCAGCGCCTTCTGGAGGGCCGGCGTAAATTCGCTGCCCTTGGCCACGGGGATGCCGTAGGGCGCCACTTCGAACGCGTCGCCGGCGGTCTGCAGCTTGTCCTTGGTCTTGGAGATCGCGTAGAGGGTAACGGGCGAATCGGCGCTCATGGCATCCACCTGTCCCACCACCAGGGCGTTGGTAGCCTGGTCCTGCGCGTCGTACTTGAAGATGGTGATGGCCGGCTTGCCGGCGTCGGTGCAGGCCTTCGACTTGGCGGGCACCTCGTGGGTGTCCTCATACGTGGTTGCCTGGACGGCCACCTTGAGCCCGCAGGCGTTGTTGGGGTCCACGGTCTTGCCCTTCGGGGCGGCCCACTGGATGCCGGCGGAGTAGTAGTTCACGAAATCCACCTGCTTTTCGCGTTCCAGCGTGTCCGTGAAGGAGGACATGCCCATGTCATCCTTCCCCGCGCGCACGGCGGGAAGGATGTTGTCGAAGGTGCCGATGTCGAAGTTGACCTTCAGGCCCATCACCTGGCCCAGGGCGTTGGTGAGGTCCACGGACCACCCTGCCGGCGCTCCGTTATCGTCCTTGAACTCGTTGGGCGGGTAGTTGTTGGCCATGCCGACGTTGAGCACGCCGGCGTTCTTGATCTTCTCCGGCAGCATCGCGGCAACGGAATCATTCTTTTTCACGTCGACGGCGTCAGCGGTGCCGGATGCGCCGCCGGTGGCGGGTGGTGCGCTGTTGTCGACGCAGCCGGAGAGTGTGAGCGCCGTGGCTATGGTGAGGACGGGAAGGAGGTATCGGGTGCGCATGGTTTCCTTAGCTATTCGGGAGATTCTCGGGGTGCCCGCGGGTCTGCGGGAGAAGTGCACTGTGTACTTGTTCAGAACTCGTTAGTGCTTATTGCCTGACGCCGTTGATTCAAGGATTTCGCCGGAATGACGGATGTCCCGGAGAATCTCCCCGCCTCGAGCTTTCACCTCGGAAATGCTGGAAACGCCTACTAACGTCATGGTACGCCGGAGTTCGTCCGAGAAAATCTCGATGATGCGCCCGACGCCCGGCGAGCCCGCCGCCACCAATCCGTACAGGTAGGCCCTGCCGATCGAGCAGGCATCGGCACCCAGCGCCAGCGCCTTGAGGACGTCGCTCCCCCGCCGGATGCCCGAGTCCACATAGATCTCAATCGAATCGCTCACCCGCTGCCGGGATTCCTGCAGCACATCCATGGGACTGAGCATGTGGTCCAGCTGCCGGCCGCCGTGGTTGCTCAGCTGGACGGCATCCAGGCCGATCAGGGCGGCCTTGTCGACGTCTGCCGGGTTGACGCAGCCCTTGAGCACGATCTTGCCGTGCCATGCCTGGCGCAAGGCTTCCAGTTCCTTCCATCCGCTGGTGGCATCGGAGTGGCCAAGGATGTGCTGCCACATGGACGGGGTGACCACGGAGGTGGCCGCGGCACTGCGCGGATCCAGGTTGGGAAAACTGATGCCGTCCGACGTCAGGAAGTTGATCCACCAGGAAGGCCGCCGGGCGATGTCCGCGATGGTTGACAGCGTCAGCGCCGGAGGCGCGGTGAAGCCGTTGTGGAGGTCCCGTTCCCTGGCGCCTAACGCCCGGGTATCGACGCCGACAATCAGGGTGGTGAATCCGGCGGCTTCGCAGCGCGCCAGTTTGTCCTTCAGGGCCTGCGCGTCGGAGGTGAGCCCGAAGTTGAACCAGCGGTCGAGGGCCGGGTGGTTCTCCGCAATTGCTTCCATGGACACGGTGCTTAGCCCGGCCAGCCCGTAGGGGATGCGCGCCCGGTCAGCCGCGGCGGCGACGGCCAGCTCGCCCTCGGGATGGAACAGGCGCGTTGCGCCGGTGGGCGTCAGGGTCAGGGGCAGGGCACTTTTCTTCCCGAGCAACGTGGTGCTGGTGTCGGGTCCGGAGACCGGCCCCCAGCTGGGCATGAGGGCCCAGGAATCGAAGACGGCGCGGTTCCGGCGGAGCGTCACTTCGTCTTCAGAACCGCCGTCGAGATAATCGAAAATCCCGGCGGGCAGGACTCTCCGTGCCGATTTCCGGTATTCCTCCACATTAAAAGCGTTGGCCAGCACACGGCGTCGTCGGGATAATACGGGGGCTTTGATCTGGACGAGCTGCCTGGCTTCGCTGATTTTCAATGACGGCCTTTCCAGTGCGTGCATGCGTTATGGTTCAGCGTAGGAAGCGGAACTCCGTGCCACTATGGAGATAGCGACAAATTGAGGAGCTCCGCGTTAGCAGCAACTACCAAACAGTGAGTCGGGCGGCACCGTGACGGTGTTTCCCGCGGCCGCGAGTCATGCTTTGCCTACGCTCGCAGATGTGGCGCGCTCGGCCGGATCGGAAATTGTCAGCCTCGTCGAAATGCCGGCCGATGACCAGCAGGTTGTCGCGGGCTCGGTCTTGTACGACTCGACGGCCACGCCCGCCACGTTCCCCGGCGCCGTTGCCCTGGCCATCGGCCTGTCGCTGTCCGGCAAACGCCTGCGGGTGAAGGTCCGGGAACTGAAGGACGCCGGCTACGTGGCAATCGTCTACAAATCCAACGGCAACCCGGACGCCGCCCTCCGGGCAGCCGCCCGGGAAACGGGGCTGGCCCTCTTCCGCGCCTCCGACTCGGTTCCGTGGAACCAGCTGGCCGAGATCATGGACGCCGCCGTCGTCCCGCACCGGCAGTCAGGCCGCACCCTGGTGGACATCCGTCCCGGGGACCTGTTCGATCTGGCCAACACGGTGGCGGCCCAGGCCGGCGGTGCCATTGCGATCGCCGATCCGGACCAGACGATCCTGGCCTATTCCACCCTCCCGGACCAGCCCATCGACGAGACCCGGCGTAGCTCCATCCTGCGCCTGCACGTTCCCCATTCCGTGCAAACCGACAAGGACTACCGGCGTGTGCATGCCGCGAGCGATGCGCTGGATGTGGCGACGGCGGACCCCCGGCTCCGGCGTACAGCCATCGCCATCCGGGCCGGCGGCGCCGTGCTGGGATCGCTCTGGCTGCTGGAACGCGCCGACCACCACAACGAGGACGCGGACCGGATCCTGCGTGAAGCCGCCAATGTTGCCGCGCTCCATATCCTGCACAAGCGCACCACGTACGTCTCGAACCTCACCCGCCAGATGGATCTGGTTCAGCCGCTGCTGTTCGAACCCGAGCGCGCCGAGCTGGCCGCCATCCGGCTGGGAATATCGGCAGCTTCCATCCGGGTGGCCGCCCTCAGCGTCTGGCCGGCGGACGCCATAGCGGCCGAAACGTTGCAGTCACGTCTCCGGCTCTTCGACACCATCCGGACCGCGTGCGCCATCCGGGTGCCCTCCGCAGTCTGCGGGCTCTCAGACGGCATCGTGTACATCGTGCTGCCGCAGAGCACCGAATCGTCCCTGCAGTTTCAACGCGGCGCGATCCTCAAAATCGTCCAGAACGCACGGCGGCTTCTCTCACGCCCGGTGCTGGCCGCACTGGGGGCAGCGGCTACGATCGACCGGCTTGCTGAGTCCAGGGTCAACGCGGAACTGGTCCTGTCCGAGCTGGTTCGCAACGTCGTCGAGGGTCGAATATCTGCCGACTCCGATGACGTGGTGGCCGACGACGAATCCCTGGGTTCGCGCCTGCAACTGCGGCAGATCGCCTCGTCTTTGACGGCGTCCGGCCAGCTGCCCGGGACCCACGCCCTCAGGATCGCCGAGTACGACGAACACCATAAGAAGTCCTTCGAAGAGACCATCCACGCCTACCTGAGCTGCGGTGGCAACGCGATCGAAGCCGCCAAGTCTCTGGACGTGCACGTCAACACGGTCCGCTACCGCCTATCCCGGGTGGAGACCCTCTTCGGCATCGACCTGGACGATCCCGAAACGCGCCTGCTCGTATGGCTGCAGTTGTGGGCGAGGCACAACCAATAGAGCCGGTTCTTCCGTCAGCTTCTTTCGTCAGTGTCCGCAGGATGCCAGAGTTTAACCATGAAAGTGGAAACCGGCGGGCTGGTCCTGAACCTGGAGTGCAGGCTCCCTGCGCCTCCGGAAGACATCTTCCGGATGCTGACCGAATCATCCGAACTGGTGCGGTGGTGGGGACCGCACGGCTTCACCATCCCGTCAGCCGAACTGAACCTCGCGGAAGGCGGCCGCTATTGGTTCCGCATGGCACCACCGGACGGTGAGCCGTTCCACCTCTCAGGCGAGTTCCTGGAGATCGATCCTCCCTGGCGCCTCGTGTACACCTTCCGCTGGGAGGAACCGACGCCGGATGACCGGGACACCGTCGTCGACCTTTCGCTCCAAACGGCCGACGACGGCACGCGCCTGGCGCTCTCGCAGGGACCGTTCCTCACGGAGGAACGGCTGGAACTGCACCGCGGCGGCTGGACTGAATCGTTCGAGAAACTGCAGGCGTTGGTAGGTGGCCGGGGTTAGTCCCGGACCATGTGCGGTTCGGTGGATCAGGGGTCAAGGCTTCTGGGACGCCGCCGCATGAGGTTCAAGATCGGCGAGAGTGAGCGGATGCGCGGGGGCGTCCGGGAAGGGGTACGTGGCGGTCACCGTCAGGGACTGATCGACGTGCACCAGTTCGCCGGATGTCATGGGACGCCAGGCCGGGCTATGGTCCATCGGTTCGGTAGCTAAAAGTACATGCGGATTGTAGGCAAGTTCCGTGCTGCGGGAGTGGATCCGGTTGCTCCGCGCGTCCAGAGGGGCCGCCGGAGCCGGAGCAGCGGCCGGGTCCCGTTCCAGAATGTATAACTCGTGGGCTGCCGGGTACCTGAGCGCCCACAGGTCCGTGGCCGTGGTGACGATGATGTTCAAGCTAAAGACGGGCAACTCCGCAGCGACCCACTTGATCGCGGCGGTGATACCTTCCCCAATGGCACCTCCGGCGCGGCGGGTCTCGGCAGTGATGAGCGCGAAGAGTCGTTCGCTGTCGGTCTGGCCGAACACGAGGTCCGCAGCGCCAAGCTCGATCAAACGCTGATCGAGCCGTTCGAGATCACCGAAGGCCCCGTTATGGGCAAACAGCCGCCCGTCCTGCTCGAACGGGTGGGTGTTGACCAGAGTATGTGCGCCAGTGCTGGCATACCGCACGTGGGCCAGGAAAGTCGTGCTCTTCACGTCCCGTGCCTCACGGGCGAAAGCGTGATCCTCCCACGCGGCAAGCGGCTGTTTCGCTACGCGGGGCCTACCATCGGCGTCGAAAGTCCCTATGCCGGCGCCGTCGGGCTCCCGCCGGCTCTGGTCCGCCAGGCTGTCCGGGGCGTCCAGGAGCCAGAACGTGGCTCGGACCGGTCGGGAACCGGCGTGCAGCGCGAATAGTCGGCACATGGCAGGCGGTGAAAGCAATCAGTCAGTGTTTCAATCCCTTCGCGTAGGCGGCCTGTCCCACGTGCTGGAGGCAGTCGGCAATCGTGCTGACCAGCCGCACCCCGAGGGTGACGGGCGGGTCCCAGCGGGTGTCAACGATGCGGTCCAGATCCTCGTCGCCGAGGGTCTGCAGGAAGTCCGCGGTCTGCCGGTGGACGGCGTCGTAGTATTCGAGCAGCAGCTCCGGCGGGGCCTTCACCGAATCCACCTGCACGCTGGAATGGCCGTAGCCGGTGTCGCGCTCGCGAAGCGGGAGGTTGAAGCGGTCCACGAACCCCTGCGAAATCCACACCTGTTCCAAGCCCGCCGCCGAGGCGACCTGCGCATCCTCCACCCGGCCAAGGTGCCAGATCAGCCACACAATCGGGTTCCCGGTTCCCGAGGGCCGGCGGACCAGAACGTCATCGTCCACCCATTCAAGAGTGTCCGCCACAGCCTCGCGGATCCGGCCGAAGGCGTCCAGCAGCAGTTCGTTGGATTTCATTTTTGACCCTTCACGGAGTGTCGGTGAGGCCCATGCTCGCACGGAAGCTGCGCTGCCGGATAGGGCCGGGTGCAGCTTCGTTGTCTGATTCGGGGTGGCAGCGTCCGGGCCCCGGCGCGGACCGGATGCGCGGGATAATGGAGTTATGACGGACCAGGATCAGGCACGGGACCCGTGGGAAGAGTTCGACAGGCTCCCACCCGCCGGCCCCGACCGCGTCGAGGGATTACCCGGAGGTCAGCCGCTGGGCTTTGGCTTCCGCACGGGCGTGCGCAGCGCCAAGGTGGCCATAGGTTTCGCCGTGTACGCGCTGATCCTCGGGACAGTGCTGGTCCTCACCGGCGCCATTGTTTTCATCAGCGAGGGGCAGTGGCTGCTGCTCGGACTGATGGTGCTGATCGAGGCCGTGTTCGTGTGTGCCTTCACCCAGCTGGTGCGCCAGGCCCGCAACCGGCGATCGGCCCAGTAGCCGGGCCCTTGCGATAGTCGTTGCCCGAGCCGTTGCCCCGAGCCGGCGGCCTTGCAATACTTCACCCATGCCTCCCCTCCCCGCCACGTTCGCCGAAGACGTCCTCCACCAGCCCGTCCGCGTCCAGTTTGAGGCCTTCCTCAATGAGCACCGCAGCATGCTCAACTCCTGTCTGGACGGGCTCTCCGAGGAGCAGGCGCGCCGCTCCCTGGTGCCGTCGCGGACCACGCTGCTGGGCCTGGTGAAGCACGCCACCTTCGTGGAAAAGGTCTGGTTCGACGAAGCCATCACCTGCCGGTCCCGCGCCGAGATCGGCATCCCGGCCACCCCGGATGAGTCGTTCATCCTCGACGACCAGGACACCATAGCCTCCATCCGGCAGGCCCACCTCGGGGCCTGCGAGGCATCCCGTCTCGCCACGTCAGCAATGGAGCTCGACGACGTGCTCCGCGGCAACCGCCGCGGCCCGCTGCCGCTGCGCTGGGTGTATCTGCACATGCTGCGCGAGCTTGCCCAGCACTGCGGGCACGCCGACATCCTGCGCGAGCAGATCCTGGCCGAACAGGTGCTGAGCCAACAGGTCACGTCCGGCTGAGGCCACGAAACACCGTCATGGACTACACCAAGGACCCGCGCGTGGACCACTACATCGACGCACTCCCGCCCTGGCAGCAGGCCATCTGCCGGCAGGTCCGCGACCTGGTCCACGCCACCGATCCCGACGTCGCCGAAACCATCAAACGCACCGTGCAGCCCTACTTCGTCCTGGACGGGAACATCTGCGCCCTCCTTGCTGCGAAGGACCACGTCAACGTTTTTATGTACGACGGCGGCATCGTCCCGGATCCACACGGCATCATCACTGCCGGGCACACCAACAAAACAGCCCGCACCGTCGCTTACCGCGAGGGCGAGGCCGTAAACGAGGAAGCACTCGGCGAGATGTTCAGGGCCATCATCGCCAACAACCGGGCCGGCGGTTGGCGGAAGCTCAAGGGCACCGAATAGCCGGTGCGGCGGCGAACGTTCACCACCAGCTCTGAGGTGCCCCCTACCCACGTGCTTGCCGCGCGCACCTCGCCGGAGCATAATGGTTAGCAGAGCTAATTAGCAGTGCTAAGTATATTCAGGAGGCGCACCACACGGTGACGGCAACGGACAAGGAACCCACGGGCAGCGAGGCAAGGGACAGCATCAAGCCGGACATTCTGGCCATCGACCTTCGGACAGCGGTGATGCGCACTTCCCGCAGGCTCCGCGTCGAGGCAACCGGCGACGTCATTACGCCGGGCCAGTACACGGTCCTGGCCCAACTGAACGGCTACGGCCCGCAGACCCTCCGCGAGCTGGCTGAACGCGAGCACGTGCAGGCGCCGTCCATGACCCGGATCGTCAACGCCCTCACGGAACAAGGCTTTGTCACGCGGACCGCGCATCCGCGCGACGGCCGCCAGGTCCAGGTGGGAATTACCCCGGCCGGCGCGGCCATCCTGGCCGAGGCCCGTGAGCAGCGGACCGCCTGGCTGGCCCGGCGTGTGGCGGGCCTGAGCGACGAAGACCGCCGGATCCTGAGCCGCGCCGCCCACATCATGCAGCAGCTGAGCGCCAAATGAGCGCCATGTTCCAGGCACTGGAGAACCCCAACTACCGTCTGTGGGCGGGAGGCGCACTTGTCTCCAACATCGGCACGTGGATGCAGCGCATCGCGCAGGACTGGCTGGTACTGACCGTCCTCACCAACCATTCCGGCACCGCCGTCGGCATCACCACTGGCCTGCAGTTCCTGCCGATGCTGCTGCTTGGCCCCTACGGCGGCGTGCTCGCAGACCGGCACCGCAAACGCCTGATACTGCTGTGGACCCAGCTGGCGATGGGTCTGTGCGGGCTGGCCATCGGACTCCTGGTGGTCACCGGCACCGCCCAGTTGTGGCACGCCTACCTGGCTGCACTGTGCCTGGGACTGGCCAGCGCCATTGACGCACCCGCCCGCCAGTCGTTCGTCTCGGAGCTGGTGGGGCAGGACAGCGTGGCCAATGCGGTGGCGCTGAACTCCGCGTCCTTCAACACGGCCCGGCTCACCGGTCCAGCCATCGCCGGCGTCCTAATTGCCTGGGTGGGAACCGGCCCGGTGTTCCTCATCAACGCAGCCAGTTTTGCCGCCGTCATCATCTCGCTGTTCCGGATCCGCACCTCGGAACTGGCCCCGACCACACTGGCAGTCCGCGGCAAGCACCAGGTTGCCGAGGGCCTGCGCTACGTGCGGAGCCGGCCGGACCTGGTGCTCATCCTGGTCATGGTGGGGGTACTTGGGGCCTTCGGCATGAACTTCCCCATCACCAACGCGCTGATGTCCACCGCGGTATTCGGGGCGGGTCCCGGGGAGTTCGGGCTGCTGGGCTCCATCATGGCCGTCGGGACCCTGGCCGGCGCCCTGCTCGCGGCCCGCCGCTCCGGCCCCCGGCTGCGCTTTATGCTTGGCGGCGCCCTGGGACTCGGGTTTTTCACGCTGATCGGCAGCGTGTCGCCGTCGTTCTGGCTCTACGCCGCAGTGCTGATACCGGTGGGCCTGGCGTCCATCACCTTCCTGAACAGCTGCAACACCAGCATCCAGCTCTCCGTGGAACCGCAGTTCCGTGGACGCGTACTGGCCCTCTACCTGGCCGTCCTGCAGGGCGGCACCGCCGTCGGCGCTCCTCTTATGGGGTGGATCGGCACCGAGTTCGGTGCCCGATGGTCAGTCGCCGCCGGCGGGGCGGTGGTGCTGCTGACAGGCCTGCTCTCCATCATCGCGGTCAGCCGGCGAAGTCAGCTGACGTTCCGGGCACAGCTTCGGACCGCGTTTCCCGGAAGGCGCGCCAGCACCTGAGGGTCTCGGACGCGTAGTCCGGGCTGGGGGGGGCACCGGGTTTCGACTGCCTCAACCACCCCCGTTTACGAAACGTACAACAATCCTCCATGCCTCCGTTTAGTGTTGGTGCAGCAGATCACGAAACCGATTACGTAAACCGTTTGCGTAACAGCGTTTTCGGTCAGCATGTCGAAGCCAGCAACACCCGCGAGGAGAAACAACAGTGGTAACCATCAGGGACGTCGCCAAGCACGCCGGCGTATCTCCCGCCACCGTCTCGCGGGTGGTCAACGGACTCGTGGGCTACTCCAGCGAGACCCGCGAGCGCGTGGAGGACGCGGTCAGGAGCCTCAGCTACGAAACGGACTACCTGGCCCGCGGCCTCAAAACCCGGCAGACCTCCGTTATCGGGCTCCTGGCCCCCATGGTTTCGGACGCCCTCGCCTCACAGGTGATGCTTGGCGTGGAACAGGAAGCCCAGGAACGCGGCTACGCCGTGATGCTCGGACGCACCGGGGCCAAGTCGGCGTTCATTGCCGGCTACCTCCGGACGCTCCGCACCTACCGGGCGGCCGGCGTCATCCTCATCTCCGCCGTCATCACCCCCGAAACGCGGCAGCTGCTGGGGCCGAACATCCCCATCATCTCCGTGGCCATCAGCGACAAGTCCGGCTCACCCAGCGTGGCCATCGACGACGAACAGGCAGCCTACGACGCAACCCGTCACCTGCTGAAGCTCGGCCACCGCCGCATCGGCCTGCTCTCCGGCGATCCCGCCTCGATCTACGTCGCCCAGCCCCGCCAGCGCGGCTACCTCCGTGCCATGGCCGAAGCAAAGTGCACCCCCGTCACGGCCGCCGGCAGCTTCTTCTACGAAAGCGGCGCCACCGGCCTGGACGAGCTCCTCGCCCAGGAACCGGACCTTACGGCCATCTTCGCCATGAGCGACGAGATGGGCGCCGCCGTGGTGAACGAACTCCAGAAGCGCGGCCGCCGGGTGCCGGAAGACGTCTCCGTGCTGGGCTTCGACAACACCTCCACCGCCCTGCACGTCCATCCACCCTTGAGCACCATGGCCCAGCCGCTTGAGGACATGGGCCGGATGGCGGTGAAGAAACTGCTTCGTTCCCGCGACCTGGGACCGAAGATCATGCCGCACCAGCTGATCGAACGCGGCTCCACCGCGCCACCCCTACAGCTGGCGCCTCCGATCAGCTAGCACCCCGCACTACACATCACACCCACCCCCTCCCACCGGCGACGTCCGGCACTCCACCGTGCCGCCGTCGTCGTACTCCCCCGCGCCCAAAATCCAAGCGCCCTGAAACAGGGCCCCCACCAAGTACCCCAAACCAAACCACAAGGAGCAACACATGAGGCAGCGCAGCCGGACCTGGCAGACTCTTCTCACCACCACCGCACTCGTGACGGCCGCCGCCGTCTCGCTCACGGCCTGCGGCGGAACCGCGCAGGAACCGAAGGCCAGCGCCAACGCCGCCGCGGCGTTCGAAGGCAAGGGCCCCATCAACTACGTTTCCAACCGCGACGCCTCGGGCGCGGCGAACAAGAGCATCGAGGAATGGAACGCCGCCCACCCGGACGAAAAGGTCACGTTCATTGAACTGCCGGACTCCGCGGACCAGCAGCGCCAGCAGCTCATCCAGAACGCCCAGATCAAGTCGGACACGTTCAGCGTGCTCAACCTGGACGTGGTGTGGACCTCCGAGTTCGCCGCCAACAAGTGGATCATGCCGCTGCCCGAAGACGCCGTCCCCGCGGACCAGATGATTCCCGCCACCCTCAACGCCGCCACGTACCGGGACACGCTCTTCGGCGCCCCGTACTACACCGACGGCGCCCTGTTCTACTTCCGCTCCGACCTGCTCAGGGCCGCCGGCATCGCCGCGCCGCCCAAGACCTGGGACGAGATGAAGGCCGCCTGCGCCAAGATCCTGGCCCTCCCCGAAACCGCCGGAATGTCCTGCTACACCGGCCAGTTCGACAAGAACGAGGCACTCACGGTCAACTTCTCCGAGGCCGTGGCTTCCGCCGGCGGCTCCGTTGTGGACGCCGAGGGCAAGCCCACCGTGAACACCGCCGAAGCCAAGAAAGGACTGAACCTCCTGGTGGACGGCTTCAAGGACGGCATGTTCCCGTCCGACGCCATCACCTACCTCGAAGAGCAGGGACGCCGCGCGTTCCAGGACGGCAAAGTGGTGTTCCTGCGGAACTGGCCGTTCCTCTACGCCTCCCTGAGCGCCACCGACGGCTCCAGCAAGGTGGCCGGCAAGTTCGACATCACCTCCATCCCGGGCACCGACGGCCCCGGCGTCTCCACCCTGGGCGGCCGCAACCTGGCCGTCTCCCCGTTCACCGCCAACAAGGCCACCGCCCTGGAATTCATCAAGTTCTTCACGAGCGAGGCGCAGGCCCAGAAGCGCCTGGCCCTCAGCTCCCGCGCCCCGGCCTACGCCTCCCTGTACGAGGACCCGGCCGTGGTGGCCAAGCGCCCGTTCTTCCCCGCCCTGCTGGAATCCCTGAACAACGCCCAGCCCCGCCCGAAAGTTGTGCAGTACGGCGCCACCACCAAGGCGATCCAGGAAGAGGCCTACGCCGCCATCACCGGCGAAAAGGACACGGACACCGCCCTGGCAGCCATGCAGGCCAAGCTCGAAGAAATTTCCGCCAAATGACGGTCACCACCGCTCCCGCTCCGCGGAACCAGACTCCCGGCAAGCCCGGCACGCCCGGCACGCCCGGAAAGAAGCCCGGTAAGTCCCGCACGCCCGGGGAGGGCCGCATGGCCGCCATGCTGCTCTCCCCCACCCTCCTGGTGCTGGCCCTGGTGATCGTGTACCCGCTCATCTCGGCCATCCACCAGTCCCTCTTCCGTGCCGAGTCCGGCCTGGACGCGGACGGGTTCGTCACCGAGGGCGAGGCCTTCGTGGGCCTGGCCAACTACGCGGACCTGTTCGTGGGCGAATCCGGCCGGCGCTTCCTCAACGCCTTCGGCAATACCACGTTCTTCACCGTCAGCACCGTCCTGCTGGAAACCGTCCTGGGCCTGTGTCTGGCCCTGGCCATGAACCGGGCGTTCCGCGGCCGGTCCTTCCTCCGCGCCAGCATCCTGGTGCCATGGGCCGTGCCCACCGCTGTGTCAGGCCTGCTGTGGCGCTGGATCTTCCAGTCGGACGGCATCGCCAACACCCTGCTGGGCAGCGAAATCCTCTGGACCGCCGAAGGCACCGCCTCCAAGCTGGCCGTGATCATCGCCGAGGTGTGGAAGACCGCACCGTTCATCGGCCTCCTGGTCCTGGCCGGCATGCAGATCATCCCCGAGGAGGTGTACGAGGCCGCGAAGATCGACGGCGCGGGCTGGTGGCGCCAGCTCGGCTCCATCACGCTCCCCCTGGTGAAGCCGACGCTCCTGGTGGCCGTGCTGTTCCGCATGCTCGATGCCCTGCGGATGTTCGACCTCCCGTTCGTCCTCATCGGCCCCGGCAAGGAATCCGTGGAAACCCTCTCAATGCTCGCCTGGGACGAATCCAACCAGCTGCGCTACGGCTCCGCCTCCGCGTTTGCCGTGGTGCTCTTCCTGTACGTCGCCGTCGTCGCGATCGTTTTCGTGAAGGTCCTGGGCACGGACGTCACCGGCGCAAACCGGCTGCGCCCGGTTAAGAACCGCCAGAAGCGCAAGGCAAACCGTTCACAGAAGGCCGAGGCCACCCGATGACCATCTCCGAACTCCGCAGCCTCGCCACTGAGTCCGGCACGCGCGGCGGCAAGCGCACTGCCGACAGGCAGAACACAGGCGCTCCCCTGCCCACGAAGAAGAAACGCACCTGGCGCTCCTACTCCGTGTACGCCGGGTTGGTGCTGATTTTCGCCTACTGCCTGGCGCCGTTCTACTGGATGATCGTCTCCAGCCTCCGCCGCACCGCGGACATCTTCGACAACACCCTCCTGCCCGCGCCGTTCTCCCTCGAAAACTACGTGAAGGTGTTCGACGGCTCCACCATGTTCGGCCAGGCCCTGCTCAACAGCCTGATCGTGGCCGGCACCACCACGGTGTTCGCCCTGGTGCTGGGTGTGTTCGCCGCCTACGCCATCTCCCGGCTGAACTTCCGGTTCAAGTCGGTGATCCTCGGCGTTATTATTGCGACGTCGATGTTCCCCGGCATCTCGGTGGTGGTCCCGCTGCTGAGGTTCTTCACGGACCTCGGCTGGATCAACACCTATCAGGCCATGATCATCCCGAACCTGTCCTTCGCCATCCCGCTCGCCGTCTGGAACCTGACCACGTTCATGAAACAGCTGCCGTTCGACCTCGAGGAAGCGGCCATGATCGACGGCTGCACCAAGTGGCAGGCGTTCCGGAAAGTGCTGCTCCCGCTGGCCGCGCCCGGCGTGTTCACCACCGCCATCCTGACGTTCATCCACAGCTGGAACGAGTTCATCATCGCCCTCTCGATGATCAACGATCCCAAAATCCAGACCGCCACCGTTGCCATCTCCAAGTTCACCGGCGCCACCGAATTCCAGGCACCGTTCGGCGAGCAGATGGCCGCCGGCGTGATCGTCACCGTGCCGCTGGTGATCATGGTGCTGATCTTCCAGCGCCGGATCGTGGAAGGCCTCACCGCCGGGGCCGGCAAATGACGCACGACGGCGGCACCCCCTCCGCGGGGACAGTCACCGGCGACTGGTGGCAGTCCGCCGTCATCTACCAGGTGTACCCGCGCTCGTTCGCGGACGGGAACGGCGACGGCGTGGGCGACATCGCCGGGCTCATCGCCCGCCTGCCATACATCGCCTCCCTCGGCGTGGACGGCATCTGGATGACACCCTTCCAGCCCTCCCCGCAGGTGGACCAGGGCTACGACGTCAGCGACTACTGCGGCGTTGACCCGCTCTTCGGCACCATGGAACAGTTCGATGCGCTGCTGGAGCTGGCCCACGAACTGGGCCTGCGGGTACTGCTCGACGTCGTCCCCAACCACTGTTCCTCGGCCCACCCGCTGTTCCAGCAGGCCCTCGCTGCCGGGCCGGGCTCGCCGGAGCGGGACATGTTCCATTTCGTCGAAGGCCGCAGTTCCGGTCCGGGCTCGCCCAGCGACCTGCCGCCCAACAACTGGCAGAGCGTGTTCGGCGGGCGGGCCTGGAGCCGCGCGAACCCGGGCTCTGACACGGACACTCAGTGGTATCTGCACCTCTTCTCCCCCGGCCAGCCCGACTGGAACTGGCGGAACCCCGCCGTTGGCGACTACTTCGAAGGCGTGCTCCGCTTCTGGTTCGACAAGGGCGTGGACGGCCTCCGGATCGACGTCGCGCATGGCCTCTTCAAAGCCGACGGCCTGCCGGATGCACCGTGCGCCACCGCGGTTGTGGACGGGCTCCGGGCCAACCCCCTGGTCTCGGACCAGGAGGACGTCCACGAGGTTTACCGGCGCTGGCGCACCCTGGCCGAAAAGTACCAGCCGCACCGGCTGCTGGTGGGCGAAGTCAACCTGGAACCGGCCCGCGCCGCCCGCTACACCCGCGCCGACGAGATGCACCAGGCGTTCGCGTTCGCGTTCGTGAAGCTGGGCTGGGATCCCGCGGCGTGGGCTGAGGTGGGGGCCGAGCTGGAGGCGGCCCGGCTGCTGCACGGAGCCGCGCCGAGCTGGGCGTTGGAGAACCACGACATTGTCCGCTCCGTGACGCGGTTCGGCAGCGGGACCGAGGACGGCGGCGAACAGGGCACCCGCCGCGCCCGGGCCGCTTTGCTGGCCCTGCTTGGCCTGCCCGGCGCAGCCTACCTTTACCAGGGCCAGGAACTCGGGCTGCCCGAAGTGGACGTCCCGGCGGAAGCCCGGGTGGACCCGATGTGGGCGCGCGGCGGCATCACCCGCGACGGCGCCCGCGTGCCGCTCCCGTGGACCGAGTCTGCCGCGGCGAACCACGGGTTCTCGGTGGGCTCCGGCGCGCCGGGTCAGCCCCACAAGCCGTGGCTGCCGCAGCCCGGGGGCTGGGGGCGGTACGCCGTTGAAATCCAGCAGCTGGACCCCGGTTCCACGCTCGCGCTGGTGACTGCCGCCGTCGGACTCCGGCGTCAGTTGTGGGAGCAGGGCGTGTTCACCGCGGACGACGGCGGCAGCTGGCGTGTGGAGGACGGGAACCTGCTGATCTGCGAGCGCAGCCAGCGGTTCCTGGTGGCAGTGGCGATGGGAACCGAAGCGGTGCGGCTGCCGGCCGGGGCTGTCCTGGCCAGCGCCGAGCCGCTGGATACCAACGGCTGGCTGCAGCCGGACAACGCCGCGTGGGTGCTGCGGGACTGAGGTGCTGAGGGCTGCGCGGACCCTAGACATGTGACCAATTAGTCACCTATTCTGGACTTGTGGACGCCGTATTCAAGGCCCTGGCCGACTCCACCCGTCGCGACCTTCTGGATGAGCTCTTCGCGAATGACGGGCAGACCCTCCACGCCCTCGAGGCGCACTTCGACATGACGCGCTACGGAGTCATGAAGCACCTCAGGATCCTGGAGGAAGCCGGCCTGGTGGTGACCCGCCGTCGGGGGCGGGAGAAACTCCATTTCCTGAATCCGGTGCCCATCCGGCTGGTCCACGACCGCTGGGTGAGCAAGTACGCCGAACCATGGGCCGCTGGCCTCAGCGACCTCAAAACCAGATTGGAAAGTCCCATGGAAAAGATCTTCGAAATCTATATCAAGACCACCCCGGAGCGGCTCTGGGAGGCCATCACGGACGGGGAGATCCGCAGCAAATACCAGTTCGGGTCCGTCATCACCTCCGATTGGACGCCCGGCGGCCGGTTCGAGATGGGCAATCCCAAAGCCGGGGAGCTCCTGGGTGAGGGTGAGAACCTGGAAGTGGACCCGCCGCGCCGGCTCGTCCAGAGCATGCGGGCCTTGTGGGGCGAGGACGTCAAGGCCGAAGGCACCTCGCGGGTCACCTGGGAGATCGAGCCCGTGGGCGATTCCTGCCGTCTGACCGTCACGCACGACCAGCTGCGCGAAGGCGCCAACGACCAGCTCTACGGCGGCTGGCCGATGATCCTCTCCGGCCTGAAGACCTGGCTGGAAACCGGCGAGCTCCTCACTACGCCCGGCTCACTGATGTACACCTGAGGTGACCGGGCTCAGGTGACCGGCGGCACCCAACCGGGTGCCGCCGTCGTACTTCTCCGCTAATTCCGTTGCCGGGCTACTGCCCTGGCGCCCGGTAAGACGGTGTCTTCTTGGCCGCTTCGTCGATGTCTTCCGGCGTCATGAGCGGCTTCAGGCGGACGTTCACGGAGCCTGTCGAATTGATCATCAGCGAAAGGGCTGCGGCGTCGGCCTGGCTGGGGGCGTCAAAAACCCCGAGGACATCAGTGTCCCCGAAGGCGTAGTAGAAGCTCTCGAGCGATCCCCCCACGGAGTCGAGCGCCTGGACCAGCGCCTCACGCCTCTTGGTGCCGCCTTCGCGCATGAGCCCCTTGATTCCCTCGCCCACGTAGTTCGCTTCGAACAGATATTTGGTCATGGTCTTTCCTGTCTTGGAGCGGGTCCCCGGAGTGGGGCCGTGCGCACAGCGTAGGCTCACTTCCCGGCACTGACAACGGGTTCCGGAAAGATGCTGCGGAACGGGAGAGCGGGCTTGAACCACACCTCGCGGCGGCTCCGTGGATTCAGCCCTGATTGGCGTCCCAGTCTGCGACGCGCTGCGAGCTCTCCTCTTCGGAGAGGTCCTCGACGCGGGTCATGATGGACCAGCGCACACCGAACGGATCCCGGATGCTGGCGAACCGGTCCCCTGACACAAAGGTGGACAGGGGCTCGCGAATGGTGGCCCCGGACCGACCCGGCGGCAGACCTCGCGGCGATCGCTGCCGAACTCGGCTACACCGATCCCGGCACGCCGTCGCGTTAGCATTGGTCCCACCACGACTGACCACGCCTGACCAGGAGAGCGCATGACGCACATCGTTGACTTCGAGAACGTTTCTACTGCCGGTTTGGAATCGTCGCCGGTCGCCGACGCCGCCGCAGGATTGCGCGCCAATGAGGCCCGCTATTTCCGGAACAAGTACAACCACGTCTTCACCGTGAGCCCTGCCAGCGAGGTTCCGGAGGTGGTGGACCGGGTGAGCCGGATCCTCCGGGACGAGCGCGACATCGTCATCGGATCACGCCCCCTGGAAGCAACCGACTTCGAGGTCGACGGTTTACGGATGTCCTACGTTTTCTACGAGTCGGGGCTGTCGATCAACGTCATGTACAGCATCGAGGACGGCGGGAAGCGAGCCGTGGGGTTCAAACTTGCCGACGGCATGGACATTCCGGAGGAACTGGCGTCACGCTTCAAGTTCGCCCGCCAGAAATCAAAGCTGGCAGGCGTCATCCGCGGCTCCTACTTCGTGATCAAGGGCGAGTACTGACAGGAGGGTGCTCTCATGGCACACATACAACGTTTCGACCATGTCGGCATCACCGTCGCCGACCTCGATGCGGTGACGGCGTTCTTCGTCGGGCTGGGTCTCGAGGTCGAGGGCCGGACGTTCGTGGAGGGCGAGTTCCTGGACACTGTCTGCGGCATCCCGGACTCCCGCACCGAGATCGTCATGCTGCGCCCGCCCGGCGGTGGTGCCGGGCTGGAGCTCGCGAGCTTCGTCCGGCCCGCCCACGAGCCCGGGTCGCCCGGCGCGATGGCCAACGAGCTGGGGCTGCGCAACGTGTCCTTCGAGGTCGACGACCTCCAGGCGGCGGTGGATGGGCTGGCCGCGGACGGCTACCGGCTGGTCGGCGGCATCGGCCAGTACGAGAACAGCTGGCGGATGGCGTACGTACGCGGCCCGGAAGGGATCATCGTTTCCCTCGCCGAGCGGATCGGCTGAAGGTGGTTCTGACAGACCCTGCCTGGCGATAGATAGATCAGGTAATTTGAGTGGAGGACACCGGCAACCGGCGCCGTGTTCCTTCCCCACTCCCTGAAAAGGACTCTTCACCCGTGCCTCCCGCGACCTCCGTTTCTGCACGCGACCGCATGCCCTTCGGCGCGCTGCTGGTGCTGTCGCTGATCGGCTTCACCGCCATCACCACCGAGCTGCTGCCCTCCGGCCTGCTCCCCCAGATCAGCGCCGGCCTCAACGTGTCCGAGCCCGTGGCCGGCTACCTCACCGCCGGATACGCCGCCATCATCGTGGCCACGGTGATCCCGGCCGCGATGCTGCTCGCCCGCATCCCCCGCCACACCCTGCTGATAGGGCTCGTCCTGACCTTTGCCATCAGCAATGCCCTCGTTGGCCTGGTGTCCGACTTCGGCGCCGCCCTCGCTGCGAGGCTGGTGGGCGGCATTGCCCACGGCCTGCTCTGGACCGCGATGGCCCCCTTCGTGGCGCGCATCGTTCCGGCCCACAAGGTGGGCAAGGCCATGGCCATCGTCTTCAGCGGCAACAGCCTGGGCCTGGCCATCGGAGCCCCGCTGGGAACCGCTTTGGGCGGGCTGATCGGCTGGCGGGCGTCCTTCCTCCTGCTCGCGGGCGCCGGCGTCGTCCTCGCGGGCCTGGCCATGTGGCTGCTGCCTGCTGTCCGCCGGATCCCGGATGCCCCGCGGCCGTCGCTGCGCAAGGCAATAGGCCAGCCCGGCGTGAAATCGGTGGCAATCGCCTGGCCGCTGATGCTCATGGCCCACTTCGCGCTGTTCACGTTCATCGCGCCGTTCCTCCGCGAGGCGGGCCTGCCCGACTACACAATCACCCTCTCCCTCACCGTCCTGGGATTCTCCGGGCTGGTGGGCATCTGGATCGCCGGCATCACCGTGGACATGCGGCCTCGCCGTTCACTGCTGATTACGACGGCGATAATCGCCGCCGCGTACCTCCTCCTCCCGCTGGGCGGCAGGACCGTCCCCGGCGCCCTGGTGCTCATGGCGGTGTGGGGTGCGGCCTTCGGAGCGATCGGCATCTACAACCAGTCGGCCATCCTTCGCGCCGGCAGGGAGTACAGGGAAGCTGCCAACGGCCTCACCGTGCTGACCATCCAGCTGGGAATCACCATCGGCGCGCTATACGGCGCGGCAGCCCTCACGACGGCTGGCCCGCTGATGGTGCCGGTCGCTGCTGCGGTGCCTGTCGCCGTCGCGCTGGTGCTTGTGGTGACCGGGCGCAAGCACGCCTACCCGCCGGGGCCGAAGGAAGCGGGGTTCGCTGCGGCTGAAAAGTCGGCGGCGGGCGCGCCGGTTCCGGACGCGGCCGACGCCGCTGTTTCAGCGGACGCGCGTGCCGATGCGCCGGCCGATGCGGGCGTGACCGCGCGCCCATAGACTCGCGGGCAACGGTGCGGCACCGCCACGGGACGGTGCCGCACGTGGGGCTTCCCGCCGTCGGCTAGGAGCGGCGGCGGGAAACTCTTTCGGCCCGAAACCTATGTCACCCGGCGCTCGCGCCCGTTGTCTGGGACGGGACGGCCCCGATCTGCTGCATGAGGCTCAGCGTGTCGGAGGAGCCCCAGTGCTCGGCCACCTTCCCGTCCTGGATGCGGATGATGTCCGCGCTGCTGAATTGCACGCTCTTGCCGCTTGGCGGAACACCAAGGAACTCGCCCGTGTGCGTGCCGGACAGCACCACGTGACCAGCCTCAAGATCGCCCTCGGCCAATGTCGGATCAAGTTTGACCGTGAGGTCGGGGAACGCCATGCGGATGGCGTTGGTGTAGAACTTCACGCCGTCCTTTCCCGGCGGCTGCCCGGGCATGGGGTCCTCGTGGTCCTGAATGTCGTCCAGCACATATTCATCGATCAGGGCGAGATTTCCGCCTGCCAATACTTCTTCGTAAAACCGCCTGAGGAGTCCAGTTCCTTCAGACATTTTCGGCTCCTTTGTTCAGTGAGACCTTTGGATATTTCCCCCGGTCCATGGCCGCCGGCGCTCAGCGACGGCGGCACGTTACATGCCCATCCCGGCCATCGCCGCGGGTGTGAGCGCAACGCCGAGCGCAATCACGGCGAGTGCCACCGCAACGGAACGGTTGGCCAGCCGTTTCCAAGGCAACATCTTCTCCGCGGCGATGAAGGCACCGATCAGTGCCATCCAGCCGATGCTCATCACCCCGAGGGCGAACAGGGCAACCATCAGCGCCCAGCAGCACGCGACGCACCAGGCCCCATGCTCCACTCCCATCACCAGCGCGCCCCGGTAGCCGGGCCGCATGCGGTGCAGGATGAAATCCATGGGCGTCCGGCATTTCATCAGGCTGACATTCTTGGCGGGGGTCAGCTGATAGACCGCCGCGACCAGGATCACCCCGGCTGCCAGGTAACGTCCGCCCTGGTCCGAGCCGAAGAGCCCGGGAGCCAGCGACGCCACCGACATATACAGCGAGTAGGCCACCAGCCCGAAGGCGGTCCACGCCAGCAGGTAGCCGGCCACGAACACCGCTGTTACCCCGGCAGGCGCGTACCGTCCCGTTGCTCTCCGGTGCCGCTGGATCCGGTCATAGGCCACCACCATGGGCGCCACGGATGGGAACATCATGGCCGCCAGCATCACCACCCATGTGGCGACGAAGAACCCCAGCGGCCCCGGGTCCGTCCAGCGGCCCATGTCCATCCCGCTCAGCTGGGTGGAGGTGAGGATCCAGCTCGCTGCTGCGAGGACCAGAAGGATGGCGACGAGCCCGGCTTCCCGCGGGTCGATCCGGGAGGCCGCCTTCGCGTATGCCGGAGAGTGGGCGTGCGCCACCGGCTGCACGCCCACTCTCCTAAACAGCTTCCGGTGGTACATCAGGCGGGCCTTAGCCGCGGCCCTTGGGAGCGCCCTCAGCCATTTCGCTGGCGAAGGTGAAGTCGGACGTCTCGCCATACACGCCGTCGAACTCCATGCCGAAGCGTTCCGGGTGCCCCGGTCCCTTGCCGATCCGGAACTCCGGGGCAAAGCCGAACATCGCGTTCTTCACGGTGGTCACGCCGCCGTCGGGACCGGGCAACGGCTCGAAGGTGACAACCACGCGGCCCGCCACCGAGGCGGACGGCGTATCCCCGTCGGAGAACGAGACACTGGCGCGTTCCAGTCCCAGCCACTCGCCGTACAGCGCCGCCAAGTCACCGAACGGGCCGCCGGCCTGACCACGGAGGATGCTCTCGAGGGCGTCCACCTGGGCGTCCGAAGCACCCTCGTCGACGACAGCCCCCACTTTCCAACCGCCTGCGGAAAGGTTGGTCGGGAACCAGTTGAAGAACGCGAAGTCGACGCCGGACAGGTCCGTTTCATCCATCGTCCCGGTCGCGATATGGAACACGTTGAAGCCGCGGCACTCGCCGTCCGGGCCGGTGGGCACGCCGTCCACGGGGCACGGGCAGATCAACGAGCAAGTGCAATTGCCAACATATGTTCCCGAAATTTCCCAAGTCACAGGACCCTCCTCGCTGGCGCTGTCGCCAAGCAGAAAGCGGCCCAGAGTCAGCGCCGAAAATATTGGGACACGGGGCGGAAGGACCCCGTTAAGGCAGACAGTATTCCCGTGCAATCTGGGTGTCAATATGGCGTGAAAACAAGGAATTTGGGGCGCGGATAGGCAGTTTGGCGGCCACGCGTGGGGGCCCTTTCAGCCGGGTTTTGGCGCTCATTTGGGGCACCCCGCCAGCACCAAGTTGCGCGCAGGCCGGGCGCTTCAGCGAGTCGCCCGGAGCGCCTCGGCGTACAGGGGCGCCACCTTGTTGTGGCCCGCCTGGGTGAGGTGGTTCGCGTCCTGATAGTTGCTGGCGGCTCCCGCGACGGAGGCTGTGCCGGCGAGGGAAATCCGCTTCAACCCGCGCGCAGCAGCCGCGTGCATCAGCAACCCGTCCACCCAGCGCCGCTGCGCGTGGCTGTAATCGTCGCGCGAAAGGACCCCATTGATGATGATGGTGCTCCGGGGATATTTACGTTTCAGCTCGTCCCAAGTGCTGTTTGCGGACTCGAGTATCTGAGCGTCGGTGGCCCCGATTCGCGCGTCGTTGCCGCCCAGGGTCACAATGACAAGGCCCGGCTCCCCCTGCGGCAACAGGATGGTGTCCGAGGTGAGGCCATGCAGGGCGGAGCCACCTGCCGCCCTGTTGGTGGCCACATACCCCATTCCCCCGTAGCCGCGCATGATCTGGTGACTGTAGCCTGCCAGGCGCGCTCCCTGCTCGCCCCAGGAGTCGAGGTCCAGCTGCGAGTCGCCGATGATCACAGCGCTTGACGAATCCACCGGTTCCGCCGAGTAGAGCTCCAACGTATTCGGGTCCCAGATGGTCTCCACGGACTGGAACTCCACGTGGGTGCCCCGCTGATCCACCCATGCGTCGCGGCGTGGCCAGCCGAAGCGGCCGGAATTAGCGGACCAGATCCTGTAGGTCTCGTTGGGCACCATCCTGGCTCCGGTGGATGGACTCCAGACCAGCCAGCCGTACTGGAACTGCTGGACCACGCCTTCGTCTCGCGGAACTTCCTCGGACAGCGGCAGGCCGAGCGGGCCGGTGGCCTCACCGAATTCCCTGTAGCGACTGAGGATGTCTCCGCGGGTCGTGCCATGGGCGCCCGTCTCCGCGGACCAGTAGAGCGTCCCCCGCTGGAAGATCTGGTACACAGACTTTCCTTCGCGGGTTTCTTCGCCCAACGGATATCCCAGGGCGCCATCCTGTGCCCCCAAGGACGCCCAATGCGCCCTAACAGCGCCGGAAACGACCCTCGTTCCGGTGGCCGGAGAATACACAATGACACCGCCCTGGTAACCCTGGGACACACCGCCGTCGCGAAGGCCAATTTCCGTGTGCGTCGAGGGATAGCCGAAGCGGCCGTCCCGCCCGCCAGCGTAGAGCCAGGCATCGCGTGCGGGGCCGTTGGCCACCACACGCGCGCCGGTACGCGCCGACCAAGCGATGTCACCGCCCTCAAAATGCTGCAGGCAGCCGGACTTGTCGCAGTCCTCGGCGGACGTTGGCGCCGAAAGCACTCTCGCGGCCCAGTCGCTGGTGTGTAACTTCCCTATGGCGCCGCGGACTTGGTAGGCAACCGAAGATTCTTCTTTGTCCCCGGGAACGATCGTTTCAGTCACGTCGCTTGTATCCGGCGAATCGGACTCGCTGTCCGGGCCGGCACAGGCCGGGAGCAGCGCAAGCGCCGCTGCCAGGGTCAGGACGCCAAGGCCGTGCCGTACGTCGGCCCAACCCCGGGGCGAATAGATCGTGCGGACAGGCGGCGGCAGCATGAAGCGGCGTCCCATGTATCCCCCTGCACGAACTGCGTCATCCCCCGTGGCGTGACCGTTGGTCCAGTATTTCCTGCTCCAGCCCGTCAGCCAATTTGGACACGCTATCCGGTCCGTTCCCGCCACAGCAGCGTCACGCCGAAAGCCACCGCGCCCAGTACCAGCATGGTCAGAACCATGAGGCCCCAGTTGGCCTGGTTCACGCCGCTGCCGTAGAAGATGCCGATCATCACGGTGGCCGTAATGGCGCCCAGGTACCGGCAGGTCTGGAAGATCCCGGCGGCCACCCCGCGCTCGTGCGGCTGGGTGGAGACGTACATGCCCTGGCTGGACGCGATGCTCACCACGCTCCACGGAATGCCCATCAGGGCCGTTAGCAACAGCACCAGCGGGATGGCGAAGGAGGCGGTCAGCAGCCACATGGCTCCAGCGGCGGCCACCAGGAACAGGACCCCGGCGATCAGCACCCGCCTTACCCGGAAGCGATCGATCGCACGCACCGCGAACGGCGTCGCGATCACGGACATCGCTGCCAGCGGCAGCATGAGGAGACCCACGACGCCGGGATCGTAGCCGGCCGCTTCCTGCAGCAGCTGCGGCAGGCCGAAGAACGCAAAGTAGTAGATTCCGTTGAACACGGCGAAGCCCAGGTAGACCAGGAGCAGCGGCCGGTTCCTGCCGAGCAGCCGCAGGTCCAGGAAGGGCGGGCTGAACTTCAGTTCACGCCAGACGAAGAGTGCAGCCAGCACCGTGCCGCCGGCCAGCAGCCACCAGCGTGCGTCCGGCAGCACGTTCAGCAGGGCCATCATGACCAGCGTCAGGGAGCCGATGAACCCGAGGATGCCGGGAATGTCCGAGTCTCTGAGGAGTTCGGCGGCACTGCCGCGTTCCCGGTCCTCGTCTACCGGGGCATACTTCCGGACGATGAGCAGCGCGGCCAGCGACAACGGCACATTGATCATGAACAGGGCCTGCCAGCCGACCAGGCTCACCAGCAGGCCGCCCACCACCGGGCCCACCGCCGCCGCGGACGTGTTGGCCATCTGGATCCGGCCGAGCGGCCTCGTGGACTTTACGTTGGCGGTCCGGGCCAGGGCACCGACGATGACAACGGCACTCGGATAAGCCGTCGCCGTGCCCAGCGCCATGACGGCCCGGGCAACGCACAGGAGGGCGAAGTTCGGAGCGAAAGGCGCCAGCGCGCAGGTGACCGCCACCAGCACCATCCCGAAATTGAACAGGCGCCGCGGCCCGAAGCGGTCCGCCAGCCGGCCCATCAGCGGCTGGCCCGCCGCGGAGGTGAGGTAGAAGGCGGTGATCACCCAGGTGACCGTGGCGACGTCGAGCCCGAAGTCCGCGCGCAGCACCACCAGGGCGACGGCGATCATGGACGAGTTCAGCGGGTTCAGGGACGTGCCCAGGCTGAGGCCGGCGACGGCGAGGGCTGTCCGGGGTTTGTTGCTCACGGAAACAGTCTGTCCCAGATCGGACTCGGGTAGAACTACGTTACGCGGCCCGTGTTCACCCTCGGGCCAACTTCCCGCCGGACTCTTGGCTGCCCGGCGGCGTTGACCTGTTGTCCGCTGGACCCGTTGCTGTACCGGACAGCGAACACTAGTGTTCGGACCATGGCTGCGTCCGGGGGAACCGTTCATCATCGACTGCGCACCACTTTGTTGTGGGTGGCGTGCGTCGCCATCGTCGTCTTTACCTCAGGATGTGGCTCGCCTCCACGCGCTGGTGGTGCGGTCGCCAGCCAAACCTTCACGACGCCGTCGGCCGCCCCTTCCTCTGGCTCGCCTGCCGCCGCACCGGCGTCCGCAGGACTGTCGCCGGGCATGGCACTGGCGCCGGTTCCAACGGTGCCTCCGGCCCCTGCCGGCCCAGGTACCGACGACTGCTTGACTCCGGGCGCGAAAGGAGACGTCGCCAACGGACAGTTGGTGTGCCAGTACTTCAATTCCGGTTCGTTGATCCCGGCTGGCGTACCCGCTGGTGAGGGATTGAGTTCAGGCGACTACGCGATCAGATTCAGCTCCGTGGGCGGCAGTCAGTTGATGACCGTGCGGATCCCCTGCGCTTCCTTTGCGGTGAGGGTCAGCATCACCGGCCAAACAATCACGCCTGATCCGGGGACGATGGAAAGTTTCGCGGGCACGTGCGAGTTCCCGTGGGACCAGGAACAGCAGCGGATGGCACAGCATCTCCAGGCGCCGCTTCAGTTCGTACGAAAGGACACCGGGATCGCGCTGCACAACGCTGCATGGGGAGTCACGCTCTTCGGCACTCCCTACGAGGCCAGCTAGTCCCGCTTTCCGGCTTCCGACTGCGGGGCTCTTGGGCGGAATAGTCGGCTAAATGTCAGACCCTCCCACCAGACTTTGAGTATGGAAAGCACCGCAGCATCTGACGCATTGGACGCCGTCGCGGCGTCCGTCGCTGCGCTGTCGCGCCACATCAAAAGTGCGCGCCCTGCCGGAGGTGCACCGTCGGATCTCTTGCGTCAGCTTGCCGATGACTGCCTGGACGGGCTCACCGAAGCGAGCCGGCTGGAAGCCAAGACCGCAGCCCTCAAGGTCCAACTGGCTGCAACGCTAGTCGAGGCTACGAAGGCCATGGAATCCCCGTCTGCCTCGCCGCAGGAGCGGTGCGCCACGGACATGGCCCTGGTTGCCGAGGTGGCCTGCGTCCTGACCATCAGCGAGAGAACCGCCGGAGCCTTCCTGCACGAGGCGCGGCAGCTCACCACAGCCCTGCCACTAACACTCGCTTCCCTCCAGGCGGGGACCATCTCCTGGCAGCACGCCCGGATCCTCGTGGACGAAACCACCGGCTTGGACCGGGCGGCCACGGCGGGACTGGAAGCGCATTTCCTGGACCCTGATGCTGAAAACGCTGCCCGGGGTTGCCCTGCCGGGGAGCTCGTGCCCTCCCGTTTCCGCGCCAAGGCACGCACCTGGCGGGAGCGCCATCACTCTTTAAGCATCGAAAAACGACACCAGGCCAGTGCCCAGGACCGGCGCCTCGAATTTACACCGGACCGCGACGGCATGGCCTGGCTCTCCGCCTACCTGCCGGCCGATGCCGCCGCTTCCATCTGGAACCGCGCCACCGCCGCGGCCAGAGCCCTCCAAGGCCCCGGCGAATCGCGGAACCTCTCCCAGCTCCGGGCAGACACTGCTGCAAACTGGCTCATCGCCGGCGTAGCGGAGGGTGTTCCGTCGCCGAAGGCGCAAGTCCTCGTGACGGTGCCCGTGTTAACGCTCATGGGCGCCACCGAAGAGCCAGCCATGCTGGACGGCTATGGACCGATCCCGCCCAGCATGGCCAGACGGCTCGTCGCGGATGGTGCATCCTCGTTCCACCGTGTCCTGACCGACCCGGCCAGCGGCACCCCGCTGGAGATCGGACGGTCCAGCCACCGCGTCCCGAACGTTTTGCGCCAATGGCTGCGCCTCCGCGACGGCAGGTGCCCGTTTCCCGGCTGCAACAACCAGTCCCTCGACAACGAGGCGGATCATGCTCTCGCTTGGCACGAGGGCGGCACCACTGGTGTCTCCAACCTCAGCCAGCCCTGCCGCAAACATCACGGCTGGCAGCCAATGGACGCCAGCCGCGACGCGCCGCCCGGCTGGATGGCCCAGTCAGGGCGCCGGTACATCAGCGAAGAACAAGACTGGGAGCCTCCCTGGCAACCCCGCGACATCCCGTGGCCACCCGATCTGCCTGAACCGGCACAACCCGGTGAATTCCCCCCTGACATTGGTGCATACCTCCCCGACCCCGCGTTGGTTGACCCGCTGCCCAACTGGGAAATGTGGCTCGCCGCGTAGTTGGGCGCTGCCCCGTTGAGCGCTGCCCTGTTGAGCGCTGCCGCCGTTACTTCGCGCCCTTCGCCACCGTGAACAGGAACGTCGAGTCCTCTTCGGCTTCCAGGCTGTGCAGGCCGTCCGGGACGATCAGCAGGTCACCGGGCTTGCCCTCCCACGACTCTTCGCCCGCGCGGAGTCGGAGGCTGCCCTGCAGGACAAAGACCGTGGCGTCGCCCGGGTTCTGGTGCTCGCTCAATTGTGTGCCGGCCTTGAGGGCCATGACGGTCTGGCGGAGCACCTTTTCGTGCCCGCCATAAACAGTGTCTGCGGCGCGCCCGTTGCTCGCTGCAAGGGCCGCGGCGAGCTGCTGCCGGGCCAGGGCCTCGATCGATATCTTCTGCATGAGGCCACGATAACCACAAGGACTCCCGGGCGGTATAGGCCGGTGGTCCCTCATCCGGAACAGCCGGTTAATCGCGAGCGGACACGTGCGGCCCCGTTCATCGGGGCGGCACGTATCCGCTCGCCCCGTCCCACCAGTCAAGCACGCGCGTGCCGAAGAAGGTCAGCCACTTGGACGGCTCGCCGGGCGCAACATCGACCTCGAACCACACCCGTCCAGGGTGGCGGCGCTCCTGCCACCACGTACCGTCAGGACGGCGGGCGGACCGGACCACCCCGGTAGCATCGGCCAGCCGCGGATCGGGCGCGGCGCCGTCGTGCAGGGCCGCTGCCCTGAAGTAGTCCGCGGCGTTGAGCGCGCTGTAGAACGACCGGAACGGGTGCGTGAACCGCGTCACCCACGGCCCCACGATCTCGCCCGTGGACAGCGTGCGGAGCAGCCTGCGCTGCAGCAGGTACTCCTCACCGGCCCGGCGGGCGGCCCGCAGCCGGCTGGTTCCGCCGGTCGCGGCCTCGTAGTCCAGCAGGCCCTTCAGCGCGTTGAGGGTGGAATGGAAGGACGACCGGGTGGAGCCCTTCACCCACTCGCAGTTCCAGCCACCGTCGGCCATGCGGTGGTCCAGGAACCATTGGGCGATTCCGGAGACATCTGCCCCGAGCCACACCCCGTTGGCGAGCGTGTAGGCGTTGATGCAGCAGTCCACCTCGCCGCCCCAGTACGGCAGGTTGTCGTACTCCCAGCGGCTGTTCACGGCGAGCGATTCGGCGGTGCCGGCGAGGGCGGCTGCATCGAGGCCCCAGTCACGGAGGGTGTTGAGCGTCCACGTGGTTGCGGTCCACGGCTGGCCGGCACCCTCGGCCGCCTCGGGCCCGTGGGTTGCCTCGGAGCCGTGGAAGTCGAAGTCGCGGGGGAAGAACGCTCCGCCCGCCCACTGGCCGTCGGGGTCCTGCAGCGCGAGGAGCCGCGCGGCGAAACCCTCCGTCGCGAGTCTGTCGCGGGTCGCTTCCCAGATGTCACGGGGAGCGCCAGCGAGATCGCGCTCGATCTGCCAGCGGAGAGCCGGGTCTGAGTCCAGCAGCCAATTGAGCAGGGAAGGGTCCACAGCCATGCCCGGCAGGCTACCACGGGCGCCGGGCCGGCGGGCTGGCCTTTCGGTCCCGGCGCTCGAAGAGCAAACGCCAAGCCATCTTGCTGAAGCTATCGAATATCGATAGTATCCAACTGTTATTCGACAGCCAAGGAGATCTGATGGGAAAGCTGACTGTCCTCGCGTTGCGGATTGTCCTCGCGATGGGACTGGCCGGTTCGGTATTTGTGCAGGCGGTGATGGTGCCACTGCTGGCCCGGGACCTGAACGAGGACATGGGGCCGGACATCGCCCGCGTCAGGATTCCGGTTCTCGTGATCGTTCTCCTGGGCATCCTCACCGTGCAGGTCACCATGGTCTGCGTCTGGCGACTCCTCACGATGGTGCGGCGGGGAACTGTGTTCTCCCACGCCGCCTTCCGCTACGTGGATGTGGTGACAGGCGCCATCGCCGCAGCGTCCCTGCTGGCCTTCGGGCTCGGCGTCGTCCTCGCCCCGGGCGAATCGGTCGCTCCCGGCGTTGTCCTCCTGGTTGGAGGCGCCGGCGTGCTGATCGCCGGAGTGGCGCTCGTCGTCGTCGTACTGCGCATTCTGCTGGCGCAGGCGGTGGCCCGCGACACCGAAGCCAAGCACCTGCAGGACGAACTGGACGAGGTGATCTGATGCCCATCGTCGTCGACATCGACGTGATGCTTGCCAAGCGGAAGATGCCCGTGGGTGCACTCGCGGACCGTGTCGGGATCACGCCCGCCAACTTGGCGGTGCTCAAGAACGGCCGGGCCAAAGCGGTTCGCTTCACCACCCTCGAAGCCTTGTGCGAGGTCCTGGAGTGCCAACCCGGCGACCTGCTGCGTTGGGAACCCGGGGACTCGGCCGAATCCGAGGAGTCAGCGGAACCCGACGGTCCGGCGGACTAGCCTATGGCTTGCCCCGCCGGACCATCCGGATCTCGGGGAGCCCCTCCCACTCGGGTGGCAGCAGTTTGCGTGACCCGTCAGGCCGGAAGCCGTGTTTGAGGTAGAAGGCCTGCGCCCGGGGATTATCCTCGAGCACCCAGAGGTACGCCGGTGAATCTCCGATGGCGGCCTGGAGCAGGGCCGAACCAAGGCCACTGCCGTGCGTCCGCCTGAGCGTGTAGATGGTATACAGCTCCAACGCTGCAGGCCCGTCCTCATCATGACCGGGACCCGCATCGGCCAGACCCACCACTTCATTCCTATCGTCCAGGGCAATGAGACGCGGGTCAGTGGTTGCCAGGAATTGTCGCCGCTGTTCGACGCGCTCGGGAATGCTGGCCCGCCGGGCGCGAAAGAATTCGGGTGACAACTGGTGTACGTAGCACTCCTCGTGGACCAGGGTGTGCATGCGCACTACGGCGTCGGCATCCTCAGGCGTGGCCTGGCGGATTTGAAATTCCATGGTCCCAGCCTAATCAGCAGCCGGCCGCCCTACCCATCCGATCTTCTGAAGCCAGCCGGTCAAAATGGGCAGCACCACGGAGCTGTGCATTGCGCTGAGGTGATCCAGGCCAGGGAGGACTTGCACGTCCCAACCTGCAGCGATGAGGGCCGCCTGGTGTTGGGCCAGAGGTTCACCGATCCGCACTCGGACTCCGCCCCATTGGGCGCTATAGTCAATCTGGTCTTCGGCACCGGCAAAGGCAAGCCGCGGCAATTCAGGCGGGACTTCGGCAGCGAAATCATCGAACCCTTGGAGTGCTTCATACAGCGTGACGAACTGGCGCGTTTGCGCCTCGGTCGTCTGGACTGAAACGTGGTCCCAGTCTCCCGGTTCGGCGTCGGCAACCGGAACCGTGGACTGGTCAGGAGCCGGGTTGGACGACGCCTGGGACACGGCGTGTGCGGCGCGGGTGACCGCCAACATGCTCTGGTACGGTCCGTCCACCGGCGGAAACCCGCCCATGGCCAGGGCCCGGAGACGGTCCGTGCGGAGGGCGAGTTGGAGCCCGCTCAACGCAAGCCAGGAGTAGCCGTAGTAACCGAAGGCGTCGGCTCCCGCAGCGTCCGCAATTGCCAGCAGATCGGCGGCGAGGTGATCGGGGGTCAGCGTGTCTGCCGCAGGATGGGCCATCCGGTGGCCTTCGTAGTCGGCCGCGATCACGCGGTTCGTCCCGGAAAGCCCGCGGACCAGGGCCGGCCCCACGTCAGGATCCCCGCCCCATCTGCGCATGGTCTCGGCCTCGACGGTCCCATACGGTTCCAGCCGGACTGGCAGGAGCAGCGCCGGCCCCTCCCCCTGCACCGTGACAGCTATTCTTGAGCCGTCGTGGAGGACAGCTTCACCGCTTTCTGCCATTTTGATCCACACCTTCCAGGCGATACCGAGGCGCTATCCCGCGCGCTTCCTGCGGTCCTTCCGCCAGCCCAACAGGTAACTGATGAACAGGAAGACGCCGATTCCCCCGAAAATGGCGGTCAGGACAACGCCCGCCCCCCGAAAAAATACGCCATCGCTTTCATAGCCGAGGACGGTCGCGTTGCCAGGATCGGACTCCCTGTAGACCACGGTGACGTCCTCGCCCACCACAGGGTGCTGGTCATGGTCCACCGTGACCCAGGTGTAGTGAACGAATCCGTCGCCGGACTGAAACTCGACTTTGATCTTCCGCTGGGAAGCCTTCGATTCATCGTTGAAGACGGTGACTACTCCAGGGACCTGCTCGCCGGTCCGGATGAGCTCGTCGTCGGCCTTAATGAGGAGCGTTCCGACGACGATCAGCACCGGCCCGAGGCAGAGAACCAGCGCTGTTATCGCGAGGTTCGCCCACCTCCCCGGCGACCGTTTGGCTTTGCGGTTCACTGTTACGTTCGGCGAGGTCACGGTCCCATTCTGCCCCAGGACCGATCAACCACTGACGGCCGGAATTAGCGATCCTCGGAGCCATGAGTCAACCTCCCGCTGGGAACGCAGCCTGACGACGACGACATGCGGGTATTCGGTGACAACCTGCGGCATCAACCCGGAGTACTTTCTCCGGGTCCGAACAGCCCAGCGGACGAGGTGGTCACTATCCGTGAAGAAAGCCAGCAGCGGCCGCGCGGCATCGTACTGCCTCTCAGTGGTCCACGAATCAGCGCCCACCAACCTGTTCACATCGGCCAGAAATTCTCCCCGCGGCGTCCAGTCCGGCCCGTGGAAGATCGCGTCAATCTCCGTGTGCTTACCGCCCGTGATGGCTGCGATCCGCGCAGCCAAGGTGGTCTTGCCTGCGCCCGACACTCCCGCCACCAGGACCCGCCTCGGCCGGTGCGGAAGGGGGTCATCGTGAAAATGCATTGGTAGAGGGGAAGTCTGACTACGCCGGCGCCCGCTACGCTCGAGCCCGCGCGGCCAGCGCCCCGCTGAGGTAATCGAGGTGGGCCGGCGTGGTGGCGGTAGTGTTCGCGGCGTACTCGGGGTGTTTGGTGAGGAACTTCTTGATGTAAGGGCACACCGGCACGATGCTCAATCCGGCGGCCACGGTTTCGTCCAGGGCCGCGGTGGCGAGCTTGCCCGCCAGCCCCTGGCCGCCGTATTCCTCGTTGATTACCGTGTGGTAGAAAATGCGTTGGGGCGAGTCGCCGGCGTCGTACGCTTTGTACGCCGCCTTGCCGATCACGGTGCCTGCGACCAGCACTTCAAAGCGCTCACGGTCCGGGTTATGGCGGATGGTCACATCACTCATCGGGAATCTCCTTGATAGCAGCTCTCGCTACAGCCTAACCTCGAGGCATCTGACGTTATTTCCGACCACACATCTGACCGCACTTGTGACCTAGGAGCGACAATGACCGCCAACGACAACGAAAACCAGATCCTGGACCAGTGGAGCCACCGGCTGGCGCAGGCCCTGCAGCTCCTGGACCTCGATTTTGACCGCGAACTCATCCTTGACCTGGCCGGAGAGTCCGCGCGGTCCGTCACCCACGCCGCGGCGCCAATCACCGCGCTGATGGTGGGTTATGCGGCGGGACGGGCCGCCGGCACCAGCACAGCCACCGGCAGCGCCGGTTCCAAGGAGGCCTCCGCGGCGGCGGTCGCGCAAGCCGCCGACGTCGCCTTCCGGCTGTGTCAGGACGGAGCCGACGGCGGCCCATCCAGCAAAGGCTGGGCAGACACCGCTCAGTAGCAGACACCCTGTAAAGACTCGCCCGGTAGGGTTGACTCAACCCCAACCGACCGGAAGGCACGCAGCATGCAGGTCCCGCTTTACGTATGGATTGTCACCGTCATCGGCATCGTGGGCCTGCTGGCCTTCGACTTCTTTTTCCACGTCCGCAAGGCGCACTCCCCCAAGCTCAGGGAGTCGGCCACGTGGTCCGCGATCTACGTGGGAATCGCCCTGGTCTTCGGCATCGGCGTCCTTGTGTTCGGCGGCCCCACCATGGGCACGGAGTACTTCGCCGGTTACGTCACTGAGAAGGCCCTGTCCGTGGACAACCTCTTCGTGTTCCTGATCATCATGGCCAGCTTCAAGGTTCCGCGCGCTGACCAGCAAAAAGTGCTTCTGTTCGGCATCGTCTTCTCCCTGATCGCCCGCACCGGCTTTATCTTCCTCGGCGCCGCCCTGATCAACAGCTTCGCCTGGGTGTTCTACATCTTCGGCCTCATCCTGCTGATCACCGCCGGCAACCTGCTCCGGCCGAACTCGCACGACGACGATTCCGAGGGTCTGGTGGTCCGGCTCGCCAGGAAGTTCCTCCCGGCGTCACAGCACTACGACGGCGACAAACTCTTCACCGTGGAGAACGGCAAACGCGTCCTGACCCCCATGCTCCTGGTGATGGTGGCCATCGGCGGGACGGACATCCTCTTCGCCCTGGACTCCATCCCCGCCATCTTCGGCCTGACCCAGAACGTGTTCGTCGTGTTCACCGCCACAGCCTTCTCCCTCATGGGCCTGCGGCAGTTGTTCTTCCTTATCGACGAACTACTGGACCGCCTCATTTACCTCTCCTATGGCCTGGCCGCGATTCTCGGCTTCATCGGCGTGAAGCTCATCCTCCATGCGCTGCACGAAAACAACCTGCCGTTCATCAACGGCGGCGAACACGTGACCGTCATCGAGATCAGCACCGGCCTCTCGCTGACCGTGATCATCGGCGTCCTGGTGGTCACCGTACTGGCCTCGATCTACAGCCCCAAGGGCAAGGCCAAGAACATGGTTTCCGGCGCGAAGCGGCACGCCACCGAGTATGTGGACCTGAACTACGAGACGGGCATTGCCGAGCGCGAGGAAATCTTCAACAAGATGCTGCGCGAGGAGGCGGAACTCAGGAAGCTCCCGGAGAAGTACAAGCGGCTGATCCGCGACGAGACCGAGTTCATGGACCTCCTCAAGCAGGCCCACGCCGAGCACGACGCCGCCCTGCAGCGGGAGAACCTCGCGTAGGAGTGACCTTGTTCCGGCTCAGTACACCACGTCGAAGTTGCTGAACTCGCCCGTCGCGGGCGATACCGATTCCTCCACGTGGTCCACGCGCCCCGGCGCGTCGCTAGACCTCAGCCAGCGCCGGAACTCCAGAACCATCGCCTGCGGGCCTTCGACGACGACGGCGACAGTACCGTCGACGTCGTTCTTCACCGTTCCGGTCAGCGAGAGTTCCTCAGCCTTCCGCACGGTCCAGTACCGGAAGCCGACCGCCTGGACGACCCCCTCGACGCGGGCCTGCAGGCGGACGTCCGGCCCCAAGTCCTTATCTGCTGCGTGAGCCATGGTTCCAATGTAGCCTCGCGGCGGGGGGTTCTGCTCCCCACCCGGCCGGTCCACTGGCATTGTGCTCGCGGCGTGCTTGGCCTTGCCGTGCTTGGACCGCGACCACACCAGGACGGCGCCAATGGCAGCGACGAGCACCGGGATAGTCACGCCCAGCGGTTGCGCCCAGTCCTTCACGAGTGAACTCAGCACGTAGCCCAGCTCAATCTCCACCTGGATGTCCTCCCGGAACGTCTCCAGGCTCAGGTCCGGCCCGTCCTCGGCGGTGGCAAACAGCTGCAGGGTCATGGTTTTCCGCCCCGGATCCTTGGGCGTGATCCACCAGCGCCACTCCGCAACGCCTTGTTCCGGGACCAGCATCTCGCCGCTGGGATTTCCGGCCCTCTCAACGGTTATGCCCGGTCCGGACAGGTCAGCGCGCATCTCTTCGCACACAATGGGCGCACGGGTCTGCACCGGGTTGGGTCCGGGGATGTTCTTCTCATGGCCCGCGCCGGGGTCGCCCAGGGTGACGTGCAGGACGAACTCCCTGGTCTCCCCCTGCCGCATGGGCGACGGCGGCCTGAAGGTCAGCTCGCCCTGGACGCAGGTCTCCAGGATTTCCTTGGCCCGCCTGGCCCGTTCGAAGGCGGTGGAGGTGGGACGCGGGGTTGAAGTGGGGCGCAGCGTCGGGAACGGGCCAGGTCCGGCGCCGGGCTTACTTTCGGCAGGGCCGCCGTCACTGGGGAGGGGACGTGTAGCAGTGGGCGGCGCGGTAGTTGCTGTGGACGTCGGTTCCTCGTTCGGCAGCGGCGTGCAGGCGGCCAGGCCCATCACGACAAACAGCGCCACACATATCGCCGCGCACAGGGCTGCCAGGGCGGATGCCATTACCTTCGCACCGCTCGCGAGCCGCTGCTTCCCCAGTGCGTACATCAGAACCCCGACTACTGATCGGACCGTGTCCTGATTCGAGTCTGCGCGGGCCCACGGGGCCAGTCAAGGAGCCCGTACAGGCCGCCGCACGCTACTTCGAGGGCCGCAGCGAGGTGATCATCCGCCGGATATTCCGGTACTCGCCCGTCTCCACGTACAGCTTCGCCTTCTCCCAATACGGGAGCGACGGATCGCCGGGCGTGGTGTTGTTTGCCGGGTCGTAGCCCGCCCCGAACACGGCCCCGCTGGGCGGCCACCGGAACAGCAGGAAGATGGGACATGCCAGCGTCCCGATCTCCTCCGGAACCATCGTGATGCCGTAGGCCGCGATGGTCTCGGCGGTCCGTGCGGGCGCCAGTGCGTCTCCGCGGATCTCGAACATAAAGCGGGGTGCGTTCCCGTCCGCCACGCCCTTCTCGGCCAGGGCGGTCATGGGTTCGGAATCCAGCACGGCAAACTGGTACTGCTGGACGCACTCCGAACCGGTCACGATCCTGGTCTCCAGGACAGCCATCGGCTTCCCTGCCGCGTTCAAGACGTCCACGTGTTCGCCGCCGAGCGGTGATTTTCCGGCCGGATCCACAATGGTCCAGTCGCCCGGGTAGTCGAACGTCAAGCCACCGTCCGACGTCGTGAACGTCTTCCAGCCGGACGCCGTCGGGGACGGCAACCGGCTCGGGGACGCGACCGACGGCGCCGGTTCCGCCGCCGGGGCGCCCGCCGTCGCGCTTGGCGGCACGGCAGTCCCGCTCGCCGATCCGGTGGCGGTATCGCGCGCAGACCCGTTCGCCGCCGCGCTCGACGTCCCGCTGGCTGAAGCTCCTGACGCGGTGGCTGTCGCGGATCCGGCGTCGGACGGAGCAGGCGGCGGCCCGCAGGCTGCCACAAGCACTGCGAGGCAGGCGCCCGCAGCGGCTGCTGTGCCGGAACGTGCTGCTCCGGGACGTGCCGGTGCGGACGATCGAAAGCCGGGCTTCAGTGATCGGCGCATGCAATCCTCCTCATGAAGCTGAGGAACTCATTGTGGCCCCGCCCTGACGCGACTCGCGCGGGACGGGGGCAAGTTGCCGCCAAAACGTTGCGCACCGCGGGTTGCCCCGCAGTGCGCAACGGTCGCGTTTCTGCCCTGTCCGCCTAGGCCGGCCGCAGGGAGGTGATCATCTTCTTGATGTTCTTGTACTCCTGGGTGCCCATGTACACCTCGGGGGTGTCCACATGCATCTCGTTCCCGGGGGTCGTGTCAAAGGGATCGTATGCACCCCCGAACATCGCTCCGCTGGGCGGCCAGGTGAAGAAGTGGAAGATGGGGCACGCTTGAGTCCCGGTGGGTTCGGGCGCCGTGGTGATGCCGTAGGCGAACACCGTCATCAGCTTCGGATCCGTGGCGGTGGTGTCTGTTCTCGTCTCGAAGGTGTACCGGGGCACGCTGCCACTCTGTTCCAGTGCCGGAAGGGGCACGGATTCGTACACACCGAACGGCTGCTTTACGGTGCATTCGGAGCCGGTGACCATGTTCGTCCGGAGGGAGGCAAGGTTCTTGCCGTTGGCGTTGGTGATTTTCACGAACACTCCCCCGGGGGCTGCTTCGCCGGCTGCATCCGTGAGCTTCCAGTCTTCCGGATAATCAAAGGTCAGGCCGTCCGCCGTCGTATAGGACTTCCAACCTGCTTCCGGGGTGGCGGACGCCGACGTTGAAGCGGTGGCGCTCGGCGAAGCAGACGTGGACGAGGGGGAAGCGGTGGACGTGGCGGTGGCTGCCGGGGAACTCGTCGACGGTGACGAGGCCGGCGGTCCGCAGGCGACCAGCAGAAAAGCGAGGCATAGGGCCCCCGAGACGGCGATGGCCGAGGGTGCTGAGCGGTGCATCTGTTCTCCTGAATCTCATGAGACCGCGAATAATTCCTCAATTCTGGACTGCGGCGCGCCTCCGCCCTAGCAATAAATCCAATCGATGTCTAAATGTTATCGCCACGCCTACGGCACTCCGGATTTCAGCCCTTCCCCGAAGCTTGATAGAGCTTAACCAATGCAAGAATTCCTCACCCCGGCAATGCCCCTCCTGGCCATGACTCTCGCAGTGGCGGCTGGACTGGTCCTATCCTGGCTGATCCGCAAGACCGTCCTCCGGCTCAACCGCCGCCGTCCGGAGCTGCAGTCCACTTCCCGTGTGGCGAGGCTCCCGCTGCGCCTCGCCCTCTGCCTGATCGGCGTCCGGATCGCGCTGGCGCTGACAACGCACGACGGCGGGTGGCGGTCCGCCGTCGACCACCTCCTGCTGATTGCCCTCATGGGCTCCCTTGCCTGGCTCGCCGTGGCCATGCTGCTGATCGTCGAGGCCGTGGTCCTCAGCCGCTACAGCGTGGACGTGGCCGACAACCGCCGAGCCCGCCGCCTGCGGACCCAGATGATCCTGGCCCGACGGATCGCCGTTGCGCTCATCGTGGTGCTGGCGGTGGGCAGCGTCATGCTGACCTTCCCCGCGATCCAGGCACTCGGCGCGGGGCTGCTGGCCTCTGCCGGCGTGATCTCCATCGTGGCCGGACTCGCCGCGCAGACCTCGCTGGTGAACGTGTTCGCCGGCATGCAGCTCGCTTTCACCGACGCGATCCGGGTGGACGATGTTGTGGTGGTCCAGAAGGAGTGGGGACGGATTGAGGAGATCACCCTGACCTACGTGGTGGTCCACATCTGGGACGACCGCAGGCTCATCCTGCCCTCCACCTACTTCACCACCACGCCGTTCGAGAACTGGACCCGCCGCCAGTCCGAGGTGATGGGCACCGTGGAGTTCGACCTTGACTGGCGTGCACCCATCGAGGACATGCGGGCCGAACTGCGGACCGTGCTCGACGGAACGGCACTGTGGGACGAGCGCGTGGGAATCCTGCAGATCACCGATGCCACCGGCGGCTACGTCCGGGTGCGGATCCTGGTGAGCGCCGCGGACAGCGCCGCCCTTTTCGACCTGCGCTGCCTCATCCGCGAAGCCATGGTCACCTTCCTGCAGCAAGGCCACCCGGAGTCGCTGCCGCACGTGCGCTGGGAACCTGTGCAGCCCGCGCCCGCCCGGGAGATGTCCCGGCAGCCCGCAGTCGAGGCCCGCGAGGCCCGCGAGCCAGCACAGCCAGTGCATGGGCGTCAGCCATCAGATCCGCAGGACTCCCAGCTTTTCACCGGCTCCCTCGAAGCGATCGAGCGGTCCCGGGCGTTCACCGGCCCCGGCGAGGAGGTCTTCGAGGACCGCGACAAGACCCTCTCGGCACGGAACTAGCGGGCCCTTTCCTGCCCGGCCGATCTGAACAATAATCAAACCGAGCCCCATCATCAGACCAGCCGCAAGCAACTGAGGAGACCAGGCCATGACCACCCACGCAGACCCCGCAACGGAACCCCCTGTCAGCGAGGCGGCGGACAACGACGACGAGGTGACCACGGATCCCGGCTGGTTCCACAAAGCGGTGGTCTACCAGATCTATCCGCGCAGCTTTGCGGACTCCGACGGCGACGGCGTCGGCGACCTGCCAGGCATCATCAGCAAGCTGGACTACCTGCAAAAGTTGGGAGTCGACGTCGTCTGGCTCTCCCCCATCTACACTTCCCCGCAGGACGACAACGGCTACGACATCAGCGACTACCGCGACGTTGACCCCCTCTTTGGCACCCTGGCCGACCTGAAGGAACTCACCGACGGGCTGCACTCGCGGGGGATGAAGCTGGTGATGGACCTGGTGGTCAACCACACCTCGGACGAGCACCCGTGGTTCGTGGACTCACGTGCCTCCAAGGACAGCCCCAAGCGCGACTGGTACTGGTGGCGGCCGCCGCGACCGGAGCCGGCAGGCGGCGCAGGAGCGGAACCGAACAACTGGGGTTCGGCGTTTTCCGGCCCGGCCTGGGAATTCGACCAGGCCACCGGCGAGTACTACCTCCACTTGTTCTCGCGGAAGCAGCCGGACCTGAACTGGGAAAACCCCGAGGTCCGCGCCGCCGTCTACGACATGATGAACTGGTGGCTGGACCGCGGTGTGGACGGCTTCCGGATGGACGTCATCAACTTCATCTCCAAGGACACCGCGCTGCCGGACGGGCCGAAGGCGGACGGCATGTTGTTCGGCGACGGCAGCCCGCACTTCATGTCCGGGCCGCGGATCCACGAATTCCTGCACGAAATGCACCTGGAGGTCTTCGCCGGCCGCGACAAGCCGCTGCTGACAGTAGGCGAAATGCCTGGCGTCACCGTGGAAGACGCCGCCCTGTTCACAGACCCCGCCCGGCGCGAGGTGGACATGGTGTTCCAGTTCGAGCACGTGGCGCTGGACCAGGAGGACGGCAACAAGTGGCGGCCCAAGAAGCTGCGGCTCACGGACCTGAAGAAGTCCCTGGGCCGCTGGCAGGAAGCCCTCGCCGGGCGCGGCTGGAACAGCCTCTACTGGGGCAACCACGACCAGGCCCGCGCAGTGTCCCGATTCGGCGACGACGGGCAATACCGCGAACTCTCCGCCAAGATGCTGGCCGGCATCCTGCACCTGCACCGCGGCACGCCGTACGTGTACCAGGGCGAGGAACTGGGCATGACCAACATGAGCTTCGGCGCCATCAGCGACTACCGCGACATCGAGGTGCTCAACCACCACCGCGAAGCCACCACCCATCTGGGCCACACCGATGCCGACGTCCTGGCCGCCCTGGCACCGCTGAACCGGGACAACGCCCGCACCCCGGTGCAGTGGGACGCCACCCGGCACGGCGGGTTCACCACCGGCGCGCCGTGGATCGCGGTCAACCCGAACACCAGCCACATCAACGCCGCGGAGCAGGAGGACAACCCGGACTCCGTCTTCAGCTTCTACCGCCAGGTCATCGCCCTGCGGCACGCCGAGCCTGTGGTGGCGGAAGGCGATTTCACCATGCTGCTGCCGAATGACGAGCACGTGTACGCCTTCCGGCGGTCACTGCCGGCTCCGTCCACGGGGCCCGGTTCTACCACGGGGCCCGGCGTCCAGTTGCTGGTGCTGGGCAACTTCTCCGGGGAGGACCGGACCGTGGAGCTCGACGGCGGCGGCTGGGGCGATACCGAAGCCGGCGCGGATGAGCCCGAACTGGGCCACTACCCGGCCGAGCTGATCCTCGGAAACTACCCAACCGGCGAAGCCGGGACTCACGGAACCGGGACGCACGCTGCGATTACGCTGCGCCCCTGGGAACTGAAGGTCTTCCGCCGGCAACACAACAACTGAACCGTCATCCTCAAGGCCGTTACACCAGCGAAGCAAGGAGAACATCATGACCATTCCACCGCTGCCGGAGCCGGATCCGTTCCCGCCGGAGCCTGGACCCACCGGCCCGCCGGATCCGGACAATCCGTTCCCGCCCAGCAGGCCGGACCCCACGGAGCCCCGCCCGCCGCACCCCGGGCCGGAGCCGACCCCGGCGCCCGGTCCGCTGCCGATCCCGGACCCGGGTCCCATGCCGCCGGTGCCGCCGTCGCCGAATCCCGGCCCCACGCGGTTCTAGGATTTCACTCCCCAACCGCTTAACCACCGGGCAAGGCTCAATCACCGATGCTATGCAGGAACCGGCGGACTTCGGTATTGAACGCCGCCGGCGTTTCAGCGGCGACCATATGCCCGACGTCGGGAATCACCGTGAGCTGTGAACCTGGGATCTGGCGGTGCATCTCGTGCGCCACCGCCAGCGGCGATCGCACGTCTTGTTCGCCGTAAAGCAATAGAGTGGGCACTTTGATGCCGGGAAGCACGTCGCGGTAGTCTGCGTGACCGCTTGCGCTCAGCATTGCCCGCATTCCGGCGGGATGGAAGTCGGCCATGATGGCGCCGGCTTCTTCGACGACGGCGGGATCCGCCCGCGCGGTGAACAGCGTGGGCATCCACACAGGGATGAATTGCTCGGGCGGCTGGTCCAGCTCGGCCAGGATCTGGGCGTACCTGCGCTCGACTTCCTCCGGCGGCAGCGAGCCGGCCCAGCCGGCATAGGCCGAAACCAGCAGCAGGGACGCTGCCATGTTGGGGTGGCCGCGGTACAGTTCCAAGGCAACCCCGGATCCCCAGGACAGCCCAAGGACATGCGGTTTCCGCGGCGCTACCTCGCGGAGGAACCCGGCAAGCACATCTCCCAGTTCCTTGCCGGAGAAGTCCGCCGGAGGATCGTCGGACCGGCCGCAGCCCGGGGCATCCCAGGCAATGACGGTGAACTCGTCGGAGAGCCCCTCCAGCTGCTGCCGCCAGCTGCGGCTGTCCTCGTAGGCGCCGTGAAGAAGCACCAGCGGAGGGCCTTGGCCCGCGCGCTGGTAGCCGATCCGCAGTCCTGAAATGTCAACGGTGTCCATGCCGCACCGCTCCTTTATGGAGCTGACCCTGATGGGTTGATTCTAGGCCGATCAGGGTCAGCTGCCTACAGGCCAAGCGCAGCGGTTGGGCCTTAGATCAGGGTGATGTCCCTGGTCCGGTGATCGTAGTTGAAGGTGATCCGGCCACCGGGGTGGTGAAGTTCGTGGTTTGCGCCGTCAAACGCACCGAACGCGCCGTAGTTCTCGTCCCAGGAGCGGTTGAGCGCGATCTTGAACGTGTAGTGCCCGGCGGGAAGGTCGGTGGTGAGCTTCCACAGCTGGTCCACTGCATCCAGCGTCATCTGCGATTCGTCGTACTGCGGCGCCCAGTTTGCCGGTGCACCCAGGAGCACATTGAAGTCGCCCGCGATGGCAACTGCCTCCGGCTGGTCGATCGATTCCACACTGGGAGCCTCTGCCGGCGTTTCCTCGCTGGCCTTGGCCGGCTTGGCAGCAGCCTTGCGCGTGCGCACGGCCTTCGCCACCGGCGCCACTGCATCTTCGATCAGCTCGGCAGCCTTTTCAACCACCTTGGCGGCCTTGGACGGCGCCTTTTTCTTCGGGGCGGCCTTGGGAGCTTTCGCGGCAGCCTTCGGGGCTGCAGCCTTGGCGGGGAGCTCCGTGGGAACCGGTACGTCAGCCGGCACCGGGGTGCCTTCGGCAAGGGCCGTGGCAAAGGTGTCCGGATCCGGGAACGCAACGGTGGCGCGGAGGCCGTCGTCGGTGATGGTCCAGCCGCTGCGTCCCTTGACGAGCCAGCCTGCCTTCACGAGCTTGCTGGTGGCGGTGGTCAGCGCCTTGTGTCCCCGGGGGATGCCTCCGCTGAGCAGCTCACTTTCCTTCTCGTTCAGCGGTACCCGGACCGTGGCCTGGGCCAGGACTGCGCCCGCGCCGAGGGTCTCGCCTGACAGGACGCTTTCCGCGAGGATGTCGAGCACTGATTTGAGTCGAACAGTGGTGGTGTCTGCAATAGCCGTGGGCATATTTGTCCTTTCGAGCAGGTGATCACTCAGCATTTTGCCAGTGAACTGTAAATAGAGGCGACTATGGGCGTTAACAACGTGTGTCGTGACCGACTATGACGCCGAATGCAGCACAAGTGATCTTAGGGTCTCAGCTGATCGGCGGAAACATCAGGACTTTGGGCCTGTTGACAAGGCGCCCGGACTCGTTTTCGTCAAGCCTCCACACGAGCGAAGCCTGCGTGGAGGTTGCGGACAATCACGGTGCCGCCCAGCAATTGCGTCTTCGCTTCGAGCTGTTTGACCAGCTCTTCGGTGACCGCACCGAAGATTTCGATGGTCCGGAGCCGGACGAGCGGCGCAATCGGAGGGAACCGCGGTCCGGCCACCTCCAGGTGGAACTCCAGCGACGCCAGGTCCCGGTGGACCTGGAGGACGTTCATGCGGATGCCGTCGTCCGAAAAGTAGACGTCATAGGCGATGATCCGAGGCTCATTGGCTTCGACAAAGCGGGCAAGGTCCTCCATGGCGACCTTGAGCTCGCCGAGCTTCCCAGGCTGAACGTCGGACGTATCGAGGTAGACAAGGAAATCACTCATACTGCCCTCCCTTAGGGCATGGCCCCGCTCACACCGGGCTCGGCTCGGGGCTCGGCTCCAGGCGCACGATCACGGCTTTGGAGACGGGAGTGTGGCTGCCCTCCGCCACGCTCTCCAACGGCACCAGGACGTTTGCTTCCGGGTAATAGGCCGCGGCGCATCCGCGTGCCGTCGGATAGGACACCACCCGGAACTTCCTGATCACCCGCTCAGTACCGTCGTCGTACACCCCGTGGATGTCCACGTACTGCCCGTCAGCCAGTCCTAGTTCGGAGATATCTTCCGCGCTGACGAATACAACGTCCCGGCCCTTCTTCACTCCGCGGTACCTGTCATTGTGCCCGTAGATGGTGGTGTTGAACTGGTCGTGGGACCGCATGGTCTGCAGTATCAGCGTCCCGGCCGGCCGCTCCACGTGCTCCAACTGGTTGACGGTCAGCATCGCCTTCCCCGTGGGGGTGTGGAACGTCCGGGAATCCCGCGGCCCGTTGGGCAGCACAAACCCGCCCCATTCCCGGATCCGCCGGTTGTAGTCCTCGCAGCCGGCCACCACGTGCGAGATGTGGTCCCGGACGAGGTCGTAGTTCCGTTCAAAGCCGGCCCAGTCCGCGTTGATCCTGCTGTCCACGGTCGCCCGGGCAAGCCGGGTAACTATCGCCACCTCGGACAGCAGCCCGGGCGCCACCGGCTTCACCTTTCCCTCGGAGGCGTGCACGGCGGAAACCGTGTCCTCCACGGACACGAACTGCCGCCCTGTTTCCTGCAGGTCGATTTCAGTCCGTCCCAGGGTGGGCAGGATCAGGGCTTCCTCGCCTGTGACCGCGTGCGAACGGTTGAGTTTGGTGGAGATCTGCACCGTCATTTCCGTGTTCGCGACGGCGGCCTCGGCTGCGTGCGTGTCCGAGATGGCCGCAACGAAGTTTCCGCCCATCGCGACGAAAACCTTGATCCCGCCGTCGCGCATTTTACGGATGGTTTCCACCGCATCAGCGCCGGGTTCCCGGGGCGGCTCGAAACTGAATTCCTTGGCGAGCGCATCCAGGAAAGCCGGCGGCATCTGCTCCCAGATGCCCATGGTGCGGTCCCCCTGGACGTTGCTGTGGCCGCGGATGGGTGACGCTCCGGCACCGGGTTTCCCGATGTTTCCGCGGAGCAGCAGCAGGTTGATGATCTCCTTTATGGTGGGCACGGCCTTCTTGTGCTGCGTGATGCCCATGGCCCAGGTGATGATCACCTTCCCGGCCCGCAAATACCGCTCGGCGAGTTCGTCGATTTCCATGCTGCTCAGGCCGGTGGCGCGCAGCACGGTTGTTTCCTGCAGGGATGCAAGGTGCGCCTTGAGTTCGTCCAGGCCCTCGCAGTGCTCCCGGAGGAACTCGTGGTCCAGCACCTTCCCCGGGCGCTTGGACTCCGCGTCGAGCACCCGCTTGGACAGGGCCTGCATCAGCGCCATGTCGCCGCCGAGCCGGATCTGCAGGTACTGGTCCGCCAGTTCCGTTCCGCGCCCCAGAATGCCGTTGACCTTCTGCGGATTCTTGTACCGCATAAGCCCGGCTTCCGGGAGCGGGTTGATGGCCACGATCTCGCAGCCGGCTTCCTTGGCCTCTTCCAGGGCGGTCAGCATTCGGGGATGGTTGCTGCCCGGGTTCTGTCCCATGATGATGATCAGGTCCGCCTTGGCGAAGTCGTCGTAGGAGATGGTGGCCTTGCCGACGCCGATGGTCTGGCCCATGGCCCAGCCGGAGGATTCGTGGCACATGTTGGAGCAGTCCGGCAGGTTGTTGGTCCCGTACGCCCGCACGAACAGCTGGTAAAGGAACGCGGCCTCGTTCGACGTCCGGCCGCTGGTGTAGAAAGCGGCCTCGTCCGGGCTGTCCAGGCCCTGGAGCTTGCTGCCGATGATGGAAAAAGCCTCGTCCCAGCTGACCGGCCGGTAGTGGTCGTCCCCGGCCGGTTTGTACACCGGCTCGGTGAGCCGGCCCTGCATTCCCAGCCAGTACTCGGACCGCTCCCGCAGTTCAGTGACCGGGTTCGCCGCCCAGAACTCGGACGGCACCACCACCGGCGTCGCCTCCCAGGTGACCGCCTTGGCGCCCTGCTCACAGAACTCGAAGGTCTTGCGGTGTCCGGGATCCGGCCAGGCGCAGCTCATGCAGTCGAAGCCGTCCTTCTGGTTCAGCCCCAGCAGCGTCTTGCCGGCACGGCCCACGCCCATGTGTTTCAGGGCGGGCTGCATCGAATGGTAGACACCGGGGATGCCCGCGGCCCAGTCCTTGGGCTTCCCGACTTCCAGATTGTTTTCGTCGGCTTCTTCCACGTGCGGATTCTTGCGCGGCATGCTGCGCCCTCCCTGACTCGGAACCTGCTGATCAGTGCTGCTGTGAACTGATGTCCCGACTGGAGAAGTGTCCTCCAACGGACCCGGACCTGTCCTCAGGATTAGCAGGTATGGCAGGGCCCCGCAAGCATTCGGCCCGCGCTCGTCCTGCAACCCCAGTGCTGGTACCAAAATGCGGATGGGCGGACAATGGAACCCACCCGCCCTGAGTGTCCGGAGCCGTCATGCCGCGCTTCCGCAACTGGTTTCAGCGCCACCGCTTCCCCTCGGCGCCGTCGCCTTCTGTTTTGCCCTGGTGGGCACCGTGGACATGGCCGGCAACATGTGGTTCGACGGCTTCGACGGCCCGTGGAGCGCCGACGTCGCGCCGGTGGCCATCCTGGCGGGCGGCTCGGGAATGCTGGTGATCGGCGGGTTCTCCACCGGCGGCCCGGGCTTAGGAGCCGGCAGGGATCAGGAGTAGCCGAGCTCCGCGAGCAGCTCGGTCTTGCGCTCGTCGTCCGCGAACGAGGATCGGATGGAGTTGGAAGCCAGCCGGACCCGGTCAAACTCGGAGAGTCCCAGTACCGTCTGCAACTGCACGAAGTTGTCGTCCACATAGCCGCCAAAGTACGCGGGGTCGTCCGAGTTAACGCTGACGTTCAGTCCCGCGGCAAGCATGGCCGGCAGCGGGTGCTCGGCCAGGGTGTCCACGGCGCGGAGCCTCACGTTGGACAACGGGCACACCGTCAGCGGCACGCGCTCCGCGACGAGGTGTTCCACCAGGTCGGGGTCCTCCATGCAGCGGATGCCGTGGTCGATCCGCTCCACGTCCAGCAGTTCCAGCGCGTCGATAATGTACGACGGCGGGCCCTCCTCGCCGGCGTGCGCTATGCGGTGCAGCCCGGCTTCCTTCGCCCGCGCAAACAGCCGTTCGAATTTGGCCGGAGGGTTGCCCACCTCCGCCGAGTCGAGGCCGATGCCGGCGATGGGCGCGTTCATAGCCAGCAGCTGTTCCAGGACGTCCAGGGCCGATTCCTCGGAAAGGTCGCGCAGGAACGCGGCGATGAGCAGGGTGGATACCCCGAACTCCGCCAGGGAGTTCACCAGCACGGAGGCAACCCCGTTCACGCAGGTTTCCAGCGGGACTCCGCGGGACACGTGGGCCTGCGGGTCCACCATGATTTCAGCGTGCCGCACTCCCGCGGCCGCCGCACGCTCCAGGTAGGCACGGGTCATGTCCGCGAAGTCCTGCTCCGTCTGCAGCACGGCCATGTTGGCGTAGTACAGGTCCAGGAAGGACTGCAGGTCCGTGAATTCGTAGCGGGCACGCAGCTCGTCGAGGTCCGCATACGGCAGCTCGATGCCGTTCCGCTCAGCGAGGGCGAAAATCAACTCAGGCTCCAGGGTCCCCTCTATGTGGAGGTGCAGCTCCGCCACTGGCAACAGCTTGACGGGCTGTTCGACGACGGCCGCAGCTTCTTCAGCATCGGGCACGGGAGCCGCAGCCTCGTCAGCTTCGGAAATGGGAGCATCACTGAGTGCTGGCACGCCGCCGGGTTCGGGCGCGCCGTCGTAAGTTTCCATCCGGTAAGGATATGCCCGGAGCGCCCTGACACCGATAGAGTCGAATCAATGCGACATAACAAGCAGGCTTCCAATGTGCCCTTCCTGACTCCAGACCACCCCACCGATGGATTCGTCCGGGTGCGCGGAGCCCGGGAAAACAACCTGCGCAACGTGGACGTGGACGTTCCGCGCGATGCCATCGTGGCGTTCACCGGCGTCTCCGGTTCCGGCAAGTCATCCCTCGCCTTCGGCACTATTTATGCCGAGGCCCAGCGCCGCTACTTCGAGTCCGTGGCCCCGTACGCGCGGCGCCTCATCCAGCAGGGGCACAACCCCAAGGTGGAGATGATCACAGGGCTGCCTCCCGCCGTCGCGCTCCAACAGCGGCGCGGCACACCGAGCAGCCGTTCCACCGTGGGCACGGTGACCACTCTCTCCAACTCGCTGCGCATGCTGTTCTCCCGGGCCGGAACCTACCCGGACGGCGTGGCCCAGCTGGATTCGGACGCCTTCTCGCCCAACACCGCTGCCGGCGCATGCCCCGTCTGCCACGGCTTGGGCATTGCCCACACGGTCAGCGAATCATCCCTGGTCCCGGACACCTCGTTGAGCATCGCCGACGGCGCCATCGCGGCCTGGCCCGGCGCGTGGCAGGGCAAGAACCTCCGCGACATCCTCAGCCACCTGGGCTACGACGTCAACACGCCGTGGCGGAAACTGCCCAAGAAGCACCGCGACTGGATCCTCTTTACCGAGGAGCAGCCGGTGGTGGAGGTGACTCCGAAGCGGGACCGCGTGGCCAAACCGTACAAAGGCCGCTTCTGGAGCGCCAAGAGCTACGTGCTCCACACCCTGGCCGACTCCAAGAGCGACACCATGCGCCAGCGCGTCCTCCGGTTCATGGAAACGGGTCCGTGCGAGCGTTGCAGCGGCAGCGGCCTCACGCCTGAGGCCCTCGCAGTGACCTTCGCGGGCCACACCATCGCCGGGCTCAACGCCGTGCCCATGAGCGAACTGGCAGAGCTGATCCGGCCCACCAGCCAGCTCACGGACGCCGGGACAGCGAGCCGGGCCGCAGCATCGGGCGAGACGAACGAGGTGGCAGTGGCCATCACCCGCGACCTCCTGCTGCGGATCACCGTGCTGCTGGAACTGGGCCTTGGCTACCTCGCCCTGGGCCGGGCGACTCCCACACTCTCCCCCGGTGAAATGCAGCGCCTGCGGATCGCCACCCAGCTCCGCTCCGGACTTTTCGGCGTGGTCTACGTGCTGGACGAACCGTCCGCCGGGCTCCACCCCGCCGACGCCGAACCCCTGCAGTCCGTGCTCGAAGCGCTCAAATCCTCGGGGAATTCGGTGTTCGTGGTGGAACACAACATGGACGTGGTCCGCCGCGCCGACTGGCTGGTGGACGTTGGCCCTCGTGCCGGTGAAGGCGGCGGCGAAATCCTGTACAGCGGGCCCGTGGCCGGACTCGCGGATGTGGATGCATCCGTCACGCGGCCGTTCCTGTTCCCGGACGGTTCTGAAAAAGCGAAGAACGACGGCGAAACGAACGACGGCGGCGCCCGCCGGGATGGTTCGGTCAGGGAGGCGGACGGCTGGCTGGGGCTGCGCGGCATCACCCGGCACAACCTCCGGGATCTCGACGCAGAGTTCCCGCTGGGCATCCTGACCGCGGTGACCGGCGTCTCCGGCTCCGGCAAGTCGACCCTGGTCAGCCAGGTTCTCGCCGAAGTGGTCGGAGCCCGGCTGCATCCGGAGGGTGACGCCGCCACGGACACCGCTGACGGCCCGGATGCAGAAGCGCACCCCGGATCCGGAGAGCCGCTGGTTGTCTCCGGAGCCGTGGGCCCGGTCTCCGGGCTGGAACGGATTGACCGGCTGGTCCGGGTGGACCAGAAACCGATCGGCCGAACCCCGCGGTCCAACCTGGCCACCTACACCGGGCTCTTCGACGCGGTGCGGAAGGAGTTCGCCGCCACCGAGCAGGCCAGAGCCCGGGGTTTCGGCGCCGGGCGGTTCTCCTTCAACGTGGCCGGCGGCCGCTGCGAGACCTGCCTGGGCGAAGGCTTCGTGGCGGTGGAGCTCCTGTTCCTTCCGGGCAGCTATGGTCCCTGCCCCGAATGCGCGGGTTCGCGCTACAACCCGGAAACTCTTGAGGTGAGCTACAACGGCAAGAATGTGGCCGAGGTGCTGGCCATGACGGTGGATGCCGCGGCGGAATTCCTGGCAGGCGTTCCCGCCGCTGCCCGCAGCCTGCAGACCCTGCGCGATGTCGGCCTGGGCTACCTGCGGCTGGGCCAGCCCGCCACGGAACTCTCCGGCGGCGAGGCGCAGCGGATCAAGCTGGCCACGGAACTGCAGCGCGCCCGCCGCGGCCATACCCTCTACCTGCTGGACGAGCCCACCACCGGACTCCACCCGGCGGACGTCCAGTTGCTGATGGCCCAGCTGCACGGCCTGGTGGACGCCGGAAATACGGTCATTGTGGTGGAGCACGAGATGGACGTGGTGGCTGCCGCGGACTGGGTAATCGACCTCGGCCCGGCCGGTGGCGATGCGGGCGGTGAGATCGTGGCGTCCGGGACGCCGGCCGCCGTCGCGCGTTCCAAGCAGAGCCGGACGGCGCCGTACCTGGCGACGGCGCTGCAGCACTGACCGGTGCCGGTGCTCACGCCCCGCCTGCGACTCCGCACCCGGTATCTATTTCGATTTGATAACGGGGCGGCACTGTCCTAGCGTGGAACGTAATCCCGCCGAGCGGGACAACCGAATGCCCGGTGCTGCCACCACCAGTTACTGCCCGGCCGGCAGACACCGTACATGACCTCTAGTTCGTCAGGGGCGGGCAGTGGCGCGACAACGTCCGGGGACGGACCGAGCGCAGGTGGCCCTCAGGAGCATCCACTTTCATGAACACTTCCACTCGCATGAACACGTCCATGGGCAAATCCAAGCTGGGGACCGCCGCGCGCCGCGGAGTCACGCTGGCCGCCGTTTCCGCGGCAGGACTCGCACTGTCCGCCACAGCTGCCAACGCGGCCGTGCCCACCGCCACCAGCGGCAGCACCTGGGACGCTCTCGCCCAGTGTGAGAGTGGCGGCAACTGGAGCACCAATACGGGCAACGGTTTCAGCGGCGGCCTGCAGTTCACGGACAGCACATGGGCGGCCTACGGCGGCACCGGATCGGCGGCAAACGCCACCCGCGAGCAGCAGATCGCCGTCGCCGAAAATGTCCAGGCCAGCCAGGGCTGGGGCGCCTGGCCCGCCTGCGCCGCCAAGCTGGGCCTGAGCGGCGGCGGCGGAGCACCCGCCCCGAGCGTTCCGGTGACTCCGGCGGCGCCCGCAGAAGTTCAGGTGCAGTCAGCTGCTCCGGTGCAGGCTGTTCCTGCGCAGGCGCCGGTTGAGGCCGCACCCCGCCACGCAGCCGAGGTTCCGGTGAGCGGCGAAACCTACACGGTTGCTGCCGGGGACACGCTGAGCACCATCGCGGAGAAGCTCAACATCACCGGCGGCTGGCAGACCCTTGCCGACGCCAACACGGACACCATCGTGGATCCCGATCTGGTGTTTGAAGGACAGGTCCTGCAGCTGCCCGCCTAACGTTCAGGCAACAAAGCGTTAACCACGACGCCGGAGCATCCCCTTTGCGGGGAGCTCCGGCGTCGTCGTTTCTTAAGTTAGTTGGTTCCCGCTGCTGTCTAGGCGGCCTGCGTATAAGCCGCCTGGGGCAGTTCGCGGACGATCCGTACTTTCCAGGCGGAGTCGTCACTGGTGTCCAGGACGGCCACGGTGCCGATGTGCAGGTGCAGGGCAACCCGCTTGGCGGCCAGGAGTTCCAGGTACAGGTGCTCGTTCATGCGTGCCGGCGAATCGATCACGAACTTCACGGCGTCGCGCACCTTGCGGTAGTTGTCGCTGCGTTCCCGGTGCAGGTGCAGTTCAAGCGAGTGCCGCTGGCGGACCTTCGGTTCATGGCTGTTCAGCCATGAAACGGCTGCGTGCACGGCCACCACAACGGCCAAGGAGACGGCGTAGATCCACCAGCCGGTGGACAGCAGGAACAGCGGCAGGTTGGCGATGGCCACGATGGCGATGAAGAGGCGGAGGGCAACGATGCGCCGGAGTTTGAGGGCCACAGAGCCGATCGCGGCGCGGAAGCCGTGCTGCTCTTTGCGGGCCGCTTCCGGGTCGATGGTGAATTCATCAAGCACCAGGATGCCATTGGCTTCCGGGCTCAGCATTTGTCCGAACTTCGGCGTGAACGGAACTGCTTGAGTAAGTGTCATGTCGTATCTTCCGGAGGGTGGCTGAGGGGTGGTTTGATTGCGGTCATCTTAGTCAAATTGTGACCGTGTTGTCTCCGTCGTCTCACCATACGGTCCAGTAGACTACGCCGCACTTCACTCCAGCCGCTGACAGCCTACCCGATCAACGGCCGGCTCAACGGCCGGCTCAACGGCCGGCGCGGGAGCGGTGCGCCGCCGTCGTCGGCATTTGGTCTGGGACTCCGGCACCTCCACACTTGAAGGATGCAGACTTTCCTTCCCTATCCAGATTTCCAGCAGAGCGCCGCGGTCCTGGACCGCGTCCGGCTCGGCAAGCAGCGTGTCGAGGCGCTGCAAACACTGCGTGCGCTGGTGATCCCGGAGTACGGCTGGCAGTCGCACCCGGCCATCCGCATGTGGATGGGCTACGTCCCCGCCCTGACCATGTACGGCCTGGCAATGGTTGATGAGTGGATCGCCCGCGGCGGCGAAGACACCACCCGCGCCAAGATTGCCGAATTCGCACCGCAGGCCGACCACGCGGCCTACGCGGCCAAGATCCCCATGCCGCCGTGGCTCGGCGAGCCCGACCTGCACCTCAGCCACCGCTCCCGGCTTCTGCAGAAGGAACCCCGCTTCTACAGCGAACTGTTCCCCGGAACGCCCACGGACCTGGAATATGTCTGGCCCGAACCCCGGCACGAGTTCCTCCCCGAAGATCCGGTCGGCGACCGGCTCTGGATCCTGCGGGCCAACGTGGGAGACACCGACCCTGAAAAGCTGGATGTCGTGAGCCTCCCCGAAGTTGGCCGCGCCGCGAAGGCTGCCGCCCAGGCCGACGAATACGAGTTCGTCTATGCAGACACCGACTCGCGCCGCCCAGCCAAGAACCCGAAGAAGCGGCCCCCCAAGCAGCTCGTGAAGAAGCCCACGAAGAAGCGCCAGCAGCAGGAGGAGGCCTTCCGCACGCTCCCCGGCAACACGGCACTCGCGGTTCCGTTCAATGGGGGCGCCACCTTTGCGCTGGGCAAGGTGCAGGGGCGTCCCATTACGGTGGACGGCCGCTTCGCCCGCAACTTCCAGGTGACCGAGGTCGTGGAACGCTCATCGTTCGACTACCCCGCCCTGCTGCAGGACCCGCGGCTGTTCTTCCCGGTTCCGGCGCCGTAGCTCAGGTTCCGGCGCCGCTCCGGCGAGCTGCGGGCGGCGCCGCTGCCGAGCCTTGGCCACCGCTCTGGCAGACTGACCCCTATGACTGTTCTTCTGGCCGGCTGCGGCGATCTTGGTACCGAGGCCGGGCTGCGTTTCGCGGCCGCCGGCCACCGCGTGGTGGGCTGGCGACGCTCGCCGGACAAGCTTCCGGCGGCCATCGAGGGTGCCAGGGCTGACCTGACCGTCCCGCCGCTGCCGCCCATCCCGGCGGACACCACCGCCGTCGTCGTCGCCGTCGCTGCCTCCTCCCCCACCGAAGAGGCTTACCGGGCCGCTTACGTGGACGGGCTGTCGAACGTCCTGGATGCGCTGGCCAGCGACCGGAATCACGACGGCGCGGCGTCACCTTCGCCGCTTCGGCGCGTGTTGTTCGTCTCCTCCACCGCCGTTTACGGCGACGCCGGCGGCGGCTGGGTGGATGAACGCACGACGCCGGCGCCCGGCGGATTCTCCGGCCGCATCATCCGCGAGGCGGAGGATCTGCTGCACCAGCGGCTGCTCGGCACCGGAATCTCTCCCGTGGTTCTGCGGCTGGGCGGCATTTACGGGCCGGGGCGGACCCGGCTGATCGACCAGGTCCGGTCCGGCGCTGCCACGGCACCGGCGGAACCCCGCTACACCAACCGCATCCACCGGGACGACGCTGCCGCGGCCATCGTGCATTTATCCACCATGGCCGCCGAGCCCGCTCCCGTGTACCTCGGCGTGGACAACGATCCCGCGGAGCTCGGCGAGGTCCAGCGTTTCCTGGCCGACGAGCTGGGACTGCCGCTGCCGGCGTCGGACGTTTCGGGTGGTTCCGGTGGCGCTGGTGGCGGTTCCGGCGGCGGCGAGCCGTCCCGGGGCGGGAACAAGCGGTGCAGCAATGCGCTGCTCCGCAGCACCGGGTTTGAGTTTGCCTACCCCACCTTCCGTGAGGGGTACCGCTCCATCCTCGCCGGCGAAGGCGTCAGGCATCCGTGATGCAGCTGCACTTGCCTGCGGCTGAGGCCTTGTTTGTTTCCGAATCCTTGTTCGTGACCGAAACATCGTAGGGGGAACTGTGGATTTCCAGCACATCATCGAATCGGTCGGCAGGTTCATGGACTTTGCCGGCGTCGCCGTTATGGTGATCGGCGCCGTCGTCTCCATCCCCATGGCCCTGCGCGGGTTCCAGCCGAAACGCCTGCCCGAAGGTTCCGAACCGCTTTCCGTCTACCGCTCCTACCGGCAACTGCTGGGTCGTTCCATCCTCCTGGGGCTCGAACTCCTGGTGGCGGCGGACATCATCCGGACGGTGGCCGTAACGCCCACCTTCGAGAGCGTGGGCGTGCTGGCGATCATCGTGCTCATCCGGACCTTCCTGAGCTTCTCCCTTGAGCTCGAAATCACCGGCCGCTGGCCTTGGCAGAAACAGCCTGCGGGCGCTGCAGCCACCGCCGGCTCCTCGAGCTCGTCCACTGACGGCTGAAACCCTTGTCCGCCGAGGAATTCCCCGACCCCTGGCCGGATCCGCCCGAGCTGCCCTCCCCGGTCATCATGGACCAGCGGTGGACGGATGCCGTGTTCCTGCACTGGCGCATCCCCGCCGTGGCGGCTGCGGCGTTCATGCCGCCCGGAGTCGTGCCGGACGAATTCGACGGCTCAGCGTGGGTGGGCTTGATCGGCTTCCGCATGCAGCATTCGGGCATCGGCCGCGGGCCCGCGGTGCCGTTCTTCGGGGACTTCAACGAGATCAACGTCCGGCTGTATTCACGGGAGCCGGACGGGACCCGAGGCGTGGTCTTCCTGAGCTTGGACGCGGACCGGCTGGCTGTGGTGCTGGCCGCACGCGCCGCCGGGATTCCCTATGTGTGGTCGCACGCACGCTTCCGTCGGGGCGGTCCAGGAGACCCGTCGACTGGCTATTCCGTGCGCCGGTTTCAGCATGGGGCGACGAGCGACTTTGCGGTGGTTCCGGTGCTGGACGACGTCGCCGCGGATCCGCTCTCCATCCACCTGACGGCGAGATTCGGCTTGCACTCCCGCTTCCGCGGCCGCACGCTCTACATCCCGAACACCCACACGGCATGGCCCCTGTACCGCGCCGAACCGACGGTCCTTGAAGACGGGTTGATCAGCGCCGCCGGACTAGAGGTGTCGGGTCCACCCGAGTCCGTGTTGTACTCCCCCGGCGTCCGGACGCAGTTCGGCCGGCCGCGGGTGCTGGGGGGTTAAAGGGG
>NZ_JBWKYC010000008.1:31862-170326 GCF_059423525.1 Arthrobacter sp. GW460-12-1-14-TSB2 | reverse complement strand
CCCCAGCCCCAGCCTCCACGGCCCCAGCCTCCCGGACGTCAGGCCGCCCTGCGTGCGTTCCGCCCGTCGCTCGGCGTGGACCGCCGTGAAGAGCCCGCGGACGCCCTGGCCCTGGCCCCGACGCGGCTGCCTTGTGCGACGTTGCTGTCGCCATGCAGGCGGACTCCGTGGCCAATCACGGCGCCCGCTCCAATCCGGGAGTGGCTGCCCACGCGGACCCGGTTGCCGATCACAGCGCCCGGCCCCACGTACACGGCATCACCGATCACTACCCGCTGGCCGATTCGCGCCCGCCGGTCGATCCAGCTGCCGCCGCCGATCCGGCAACCTTGCCCCACCTCGGCGCCGGCCTCCACATAGGCCGTGGAACTGATGAAGGACGACTCGTCCACCTCGGCGCCACGCCCGATCAGGCCGCCGCCGTTAGGGTGCCGGTGATAGCTCATGACCTTGCCGGCGTCGTCTTCGACTGTTTCGATTTTCCTGCTCATGACCTTCCTGTCAGTCCGGCGCAACCCAAAGCAACGGACACTGGTTTTAACGCCGGCAACGTGGTGCGCATTCCATTCACAAATGTGGCATTCCGGGCAGTTTTTGGAACATGTGGGGCGCTTCAATGGTTATTCACAGAAAGGGCGCAGGGCTTCCCACAAGGAGGTGCGTGGTGACCACGAATGACAAGGATCTGTCAGGACGCCGGCCCTTCGGCGTTGTCATCAGCAGGGATAACGCGGCGGGTGTCAGCGAGCACCCGTGGCGCCGGTACGTGGCGCTCGGGGATTCGTTTACCGAAGGAGCGGGGGACCCCGACCCCCGGCGCCCCGGCGGAGTGCGGGGCTGGGCCGACCGTGTGGCCGAGGAACTCAGTAACGGCCACCCGGACTTCGCCTACGCGAACCTCGCTGTGCGGGGCCAGCTTTTGGATCAGATCCTGGCACGGCAGGCCGGTCCTGCGCTGGCACTGCAGCCGGACCTGGTCACGCTTTCCGCGGGAGGCAACGACATGGTCTTCCACGGGAGCGACCCGGACAAGTTGGCGGAACGGCTCGACGCCGGCGTGGAGCTGCTGAGCACTTCCGGTGCCAAGCTGGTGGTGTTCACCGGCCCCGACTGGGGGTCCACCCCCGTGCTGGGCCGCAACCGGGCAAAGGTTGCCGTCTTCAACGAAAACATCCGCGCGATCGCCGCAAAGCATGATGCCGTGATCGCTGATCTGTGGGGCCTGCGGGAGCTCAGGGACCCGCTGATGTGGGACCGGGACAGGCTGCATCTGTCACCGCTGGGCCACCACGCCGTGGCGATGAGGGTGCTGGATGCGCTGGGTGTGCAGCACCTGCTGCAGCCGCTGGAGTCCCGCGAACTGCCGCATGGCAACTGGCGCCAGGCCCGCGCCGACGACCTCCAATGGGCCCGGAGCTACCTGCTGCCCTGGGCGTGGCATCGGGTCCGCCGGCCGGCCAAGGTCAGTGAGCCCATCGCGAAGCAGCCTATTGCTGCCCCGGTAACCACTCCGGGGCAGCCCGCGGTTGCCGTCAGGAGTCACGCCTGAGAAGAGCAGCCTTTGGCACCATGGAGTGTCTGCCGCACAGTGTCGGTGGCCTGCCATAAACTCAGCCAGTGGCAGATTTGAGCACCGACGGCAGTGCAAACCAGGTGGTGATCCCGGTACTGGAGGGGCAGACCTGCATTGCCGACCTGCTCCCGGAGTTCAAGGACCTTGCCCGTCTTGCCCTGGCGGAGTGGGCGCCGCAGGACGCCGACGCATCAGCAGGGGGCCAGCAGACCCTCTTCTGAGCGCTGGCGTTCCCCTCGCCGGGAGGTCCCCAAAACCTTCCGTCATGGCTGCCGCGGGTCATGGCTGCAGCGGCAGGAACAGGACGGTGTAGATCCCCAACAGGGCGAGGACGACGACGCTCGCGGCCACCGCCGCCGTCGAACCTATATGCGGTGGCATGGTTTCCCGGTTGATGCCCCGGACGGCACGGTGGAAGCGGTGCTTCTGGGTGAGATTGATGGCCAGGGCCGCAGCGATGGCGCCGCCGACGAGCGTTCCGACGAACCAGCCGTGGTGGGGCAGCCAGCGCAGGAAGACTGCTGCGGCCACCACCATTGCCATGGTGGTGCGGCCCCACGCCAGATCCGTGCGTTCGGGCTGGAGGCCGGAATCGCCGTGCCGGGCTGGATCTCCCGGGGCGGGATCATGCGGGGCAGTCACGGTCAGGCCGGCCGGGCGATCACGAACACCACCATGATGGCAGCCACCAAGGCCCCGCCGATGGCCAGCACGGGGGCGATCAGGGGGAGCGGCAACGGCGTGTTGGAACGCATGGCGCGTTCCACGTTGAGCCACCGGAAGAACGAGCCGCCGCCGATCACCAGTGCCAGCACCAGCAGCAGGACGGCGATGGTCTTGCGCAGCTCGGGACCCAGGAGACCGGCCATAAAGGCTTCGACGGCCACGCCGCCGGCGAGCAGCGCCAGGGATGTCCTGATCCACGCCAGGAAGGTGCGCTCGTTTGCCAGGGTGAACCGGGGGTCGGGTTCGGTGCCGCCACGGAGGAGCCGCGACGCGAGCCGGCCCCTTGCATCCTTCGCTCCGGTATTCGAATTCTCTGGCAACGTTAATCCCTCCGCGCATGGCAGGTCGCAGATGCTCCCTTCTCTTGCCTACCACGTTTCCGGCGGCGGTGTCCCACTCATGCCCGGCGGAGGATCCGACGGTTTTGGCGAACCGTTGGGTAGCGTTGTACGCCGTGAGCATCGAACACAGGGTTATGGGCATTGCGTCGCTATGGTCCGCCATCGTCCTCAGCATGGTGGCGTTGGCTGCACCGGCGGCAGCGGAGCCGTGCCCCGCAGGTCAGGTCCCGGTGACACGCGGCGGCGTCTGCGTCCCGTTGAGTCCGCTGCTTCCCGCACCAGCAACGCCGACGACGGCGGTTCCAACGACGCCAGCCCCCTCGCCCTCGGTGACGTCGGACCCCTCGCAGGGCGGCACCGTTCCGGGTCAGCCGGCCGCAAGCACCCCGACGTCGACCGCCCGGCCGCCTGGACCGGGAACCGAACTGCCGACGATGCGGCAGCAGCCGTCGATGCAACCCTCACGCCCTCGTCGGAATCCGCTGGAGCGCCCGCCCCTGCGGGTTCCGCGCCATCGGCCGAGGCGTCCGCCGGGGTTCCGGCGGGTGCACCTGCACGGCCGCAAACGCCGCCCCGGTCAACCCTGGCAGCGGCCGGCTACTTGCTGACGATCGGCGGAATCCTGCTGCTGGCCTGGGCTGCGGCAGGATTCGCGCTGCACCGCCCTTCGCCCGGGGCGCGCCGGGCCTAGGCCACCCCGGTCAAATGCGGCGTGGCAGTGGCGCGGCGCACCGCGGCGTGCTTGCGGAAGCCGTCAACCGGCACCCGTCGGGGTTCGCACGCTGAAGGTGCCGGTACCGGCAATGCGGCACCCTGCATCACGGAAGCCGGTGCCGGCACCGAACTGCCCGCCGGGCAGAGGTCGCTGATCAGTCCCATTCCCGCGCACTCGCGGACCGCCTCGATGGCCGCGACAGCCGAGGACTTGTCGGGGTAAGCACCGGAAACGGCCAGTTCGGTTCCGTCCGGCGTTGTCAGCCGGAACCGGTACTGCGCCTCTGCATCAAGGAAAACTTCGAACTTGCCGGCCATAACTAATCCTTCCGGTCTGCGGAGCCCGTCCGTTGGCGGCTTCGCCGTGAAACGGGCCGAACGCATCTCTGCGAACATGTTCCGCTGGTCTGGTCGAACGATCAGAATTGATCGGTTCATCAAGTGCTTCAAGTCTGTCGTGGCTCCTTGTAGGCTCACAAGACCGATCAAGTTAAGCCCACGTAAAATGCATGCAACGGATTGCCCTCCCGTGGTCCTTCCGTTGCCTCAGCGCACACCAAGGAGTTCGTTATGACCACATTGTCAGATCGACCCAATACAGCCTTGATGGTGATCGACGTCCAGAACAGCGTGGTGGCCGATGTGCACCAGCGCGACGAGGTGGTGGCCAACATCGGCACGCTCGTGGACAAGGCGCGCAGTGAAGGAGTGCCGATCGTCTGGGTCCAGCACTCGGATGAGCAGCTGGAAAAGGGCAGTGAAGCCTGGGAGTATGTCCCGGAATTGAAGCGCCAGGACCCTGAAGCGCTGGTGCACAAGTCGTTTGCGGACTCGTTCGAGGACACCAACCTGGAAGAGGTGCTGGCCAAAGCCGGAGTGGGGAGACTCGTGGTCGCAGGCGCGCAGACGGATGAATGCATCCGGTCCACGATCCACGGCGCCTTTGTCCGCGGCTATGACGTGACGCTCGTCGGTGATGCACACACCACGGAGGACCAGAGCGAATGGGGCGCGCCGCCGCCGGACAAGGTCATCGCGCACACCAACCTGTACTGGAAATACCACACGGCGCCCGGGCGGACGGCTGCCGTGGAGGACACCAAGGATGTGACCTTCAAGGACTGAGCTGGTCGCCGTCAGCCCCGCGTGCGAGCCACTGGTCCAATTGGCAGAATAGGAACCCGTAACAGGCCTCACGAAGAGGCTGCGGGATTGAGTTGGGTGGAGCTTTGGTGGACGTTGACGTCGTTGTAGTTGGCGGAGGGGCAATGGGATCCGCTGCAGCGTGGCAGCTTGCCCGCCGCGGGCATTCGGTCAGGCTCCTGGAACAGTTCGAGCAGGGGCACCACATCGGCGCCTCCCATGGCGCAACCCGGAATTTCAACATGGCCTACGCGGAGGCTGACTACCTGGATCTGGTCACCGAGGCCAAGGATCTTTGGGACGAGCTTGCCGCTGAAACGGGCAGGCAGCTCCTGGACCTTGTGGGCCTGGTGAACCACGGCAACGTCCGCCGGCTGCAGGAGGTCCGGTCGTCGCATGCCCAGAGGGGCATAGAAAGCCACTTCATCTCCGCCTCGGAAGCGGCGGACCGCTGGCGGGGCATGAACTTCCGGAGCGACGTGCTGGTGGTTCCGGGCTCCGGCCGGGTCCGCGCCGGGGAGGCGCTGCTGGCGCTGCGCCAGGCCGCAGAGGCGCATGGCGCCCGCTTTGAGTACTCGACGCCGGTCCGCGACATCCGCGTCGCCGGTGACGACCGCGCCGTCGTCGTTATTGACTCCGGCGAGATCACCGCGCGACGCGTTGTGGTCACGGCCGGCGCGTGGACCACCAAGCTTGCGGGGAGCCTGGTCCGGCTCCCGAGGCTCGTGGTCACGCAGGAGCAGCCGGCGCATTTCACGCCGCTGGATGACTCGCTGGAGTGGCCCAGTTTCAACCACAACCCCGACCCGGACGATCCCCGCGACGCGTACTGGTACAGCCCGGTCTACGGAATGCTCACTCCGGGCGAGGGCATCAAGGCAGGCTGGCACGGCGTGGGGCCCGTGACGGATCCGGACGCGCGGACCTTCACCCCCGAACCTGCGCAGCTGGAGGCGCTGGTCCGTTACGTCGGGGACTGGCTGCCGGGCGTGGATGCGGGTTCGGCGGTTCCGATCAGCTGCACGTACACCAGCACCGCGAATGAGGACTTCGTGCTGGACCGTTTCGGGCCGGTGGTGGTGGGGGCCGGTTTCTCCGGACACGGGTTCAAGTTCACACCGGCGATTGGCCGGGTGCTTGCAGACCTGGCCGACGGCGGCAGCGCCCCGGCGAGGTTCTCGGCCCGGCGCTAGGCATCGGTTGGCAGGCCGGATTCCGCCGGAGCGGGTAGCGTTGGCTGACATGCGTAACGGTCGACTGATTCCATGCATCCTCGCGGTGCTGTCCGTCGTGGCTGCCTGCCTCCTGGCTTTCGCTGTGTCCGCTAGTGCCGCACCCTGCGCGGACAAGAAGGGTCCTGCTGCCGACGCCGACTCCTGCGTTTCCGGCGGGCCGCCCTCCCGGACGCCCGCTTCTTCGCCGACTGCCCCGGCCGGACCCGCCTCCGGGACCGCTCAGGACGGCACCGGTCCCGGCGAAGCGCAACCCGTCGTCACGGGTTCGGGCGAGGAAGATATGCCGTTACAGGAAACCATCGCCGGCCAGGAACCAGAGCCAGCCCCCGCAGTGTCTTCCGGATCGCCGTCCCGCGCGGGCATGGCCGCCTCGCAGGCAGGATCGGCACCGCCGTCGCCGTCCCGCTCAGCCCGAACGTTAACGGCGGCACCGTCCGATTCCGGCGGGGTTGAGGCGGGGACTGTTCCCGTGGCCGGATACCTGATTGCCATCGGCGGCGGGCTGCTCCTGATTTCCTCAGCCTTCGGTTTTATGAGGTTCCGTCCCGGCGCCCAGGTCCAGCCATGATGCCCGCAAACGCTGTGGATGAGCTCACCGGAATAGCCGGCTTCGCCGCGCGGGGCATCGATTCGCTGGGGGAATGGGGCGTCGGGCTCTTCACCTTTGCTGAAACCATCATCCCGCCTATTCCCAGCGAGGTCATCCTGCCGCTGGCGGGCTTCCTCACCAAGCAGGGGAGCATGGTCCTGGCGCTCGTCTTCATCACCAGCACGCTCGGCGCGTACGCCGGTGCCTTACTGCTGTACTGGCTGGGTGCCAAACTGGGTTTGGAACGGGCAATCACGGGCCTGTCCCGGCTTCCGCTGATGGACCGCGAGGACTTCGAAAAGGCCGCGGACTGGTTCCAGCGCCACGGAAAGTCGGCGGTGTTCTTCGGCCGGTTCCTGCCGGGGGTGCGCAGCCTGATTTCGTTGCCTGCCGGTGCCAAGAAAATGAACCTGGCCACTTTCAGCATTTTCACCATTGCAGGGAGCGGTCTCTGGAACGCGCTGCTGATCAGCCTTGGCGTGCTGCTCGGAGCCCAATACCGGCTCATAGAGGACTACTCCAAATACCTCAATTACGCCGTCTATGCCGCACTGGCTGCCACAATTGCATGGCTGTCGGTCCGGGCCTACCGGCGGCAGCGCGAACGCGTGGATCAGAACGAATCGTAGGGGAGTGGCTGGAATGGGCACGGAAGCGCACGGCCGGATCGTCGTCGTCGGCTCCCTCAATGCCGACCTGACCATCTACTGCGAACGGCTCCCGCGTCCGGGCGAGACGGTCCACGGCACCGGGTTCGCCGTCAACCCCGGGGGCAAGAGCGCCAACCAGGCTGTGGCGGCCAGCCTGCTGGGCGGGGCAGTCAGCCTCATCGGCGCCGTGGGGGACGACTCCAACGGCGAAATGCTCCTGGCCTCCACCGCCGGCGCCGGTGTGGACATCTCGCACGTACGCATCTCAGAGTCCGCTGCCACCGGAGTCGCCGTCATCGCGGTGGATGCACACGGTGAGAACAACATCATCATCTCCGCCGGGGCCAACGGTACCCTTGCACCCGCCGACGTCGCGGCGTCCGCGGACGCGTTCGACGGCGCCTCCGTGGTCTGCCTCTGCCTTGAGGTCAGCCTGGATACCGTTGAAGCCGCTGCCCGAACAGGGCACGACGCCGGCGCGACAGTTTTGCTGAACCTTTCGCCTTACGGCGAGATCCCGCAGGCCTTGGCGGATGTGTGCGATGTGCTGCTGGTCAATGCGCACGAGGCGTCGCTGGTTCTCGGGCAGGATGTTCCTGTGGCGGACGCGGACGACGCCGGCTGGGACCAGATCCGGAAAAGGTTCGCCGAACGCGGGCTGCAGCGGGTGGTGGTCACCCTCGGCTCCAGCGGCTCGGTGGTTCTTGACTCGCTGGCCGCCGGAGCGGACCGCGTCACCCGGATCGCGCCGGTCACGGTCCATGCCGTGGACACCACGGGAGCCGGCGACGCGTTCACCGGCGCCATGGCTGCGCGGCTCGCGGCCGGTGAGCCGCTGGCCGAAGCCGCAGCCTTCGCCTCAGCGGCGGCGGCGCTTGCCGCCACACGCAAGGGCACGCAGGCTGCGTACGCCGACGTGGAGCGGCTGCGGCGGTCTGCACGAGGCTGACGGAAGCGGGCCGCCGGTCCGATAAGGTCCGGCGCCGGACCTTATCGGTCCGGCGGCCCGCTGACTCCTATTGCCGCTACTGCATGGTGTGCCGCATCTCGCCGACGCCGCGCACATAGGTGACCAGTTCGTCCCCCAGTTTGAGGAAGCGCTGCGGCACCCGGCCAACGCCCACCCCGGGAGGCGTGCCGGTAAAGATCACGTCTCCGGGCAGCAGCGGCGTCACCTGGGAAAGCCGGGCGATGATCTCCGGCACCGGGAACACCATGTCAGCGGTGTTCCCCTTCTGGACTTCGTCGCCGTTGATCGAACAGCCCAGTTCGATGCGGTCCGGGTCATCAAACTCATCAGGAGTCACCAGCAGCGGCCCGATGGGTCCAAACCCGGGAAACGACTTGGCCAGGCTGTACTGCGGCGCCGGCCCTGTCTGCTGCAGCGTGCGCTCCGAGAGGTCCTGTCCCACGGACAGGCCCGCCACATGCTTCCACGCCTCCTCAACGGGGATGCGGGTCCCGCCCCGGCCGATGACGACGACGAGTTCGACCTCCCAGTCCACCGTGCCCTGCGGGAGGACGATGGTCCCGTGCGGACCAGTCAGGGACGTCACGAACTTCGTGAACACCGTGAGGTCATCGGGTACCTCCAGCGCGGCCTCGGCGGCGTGCGCCGCGTAGTTCAGCCCGATGGCAAACACCTGCCGGGGCTGCGGCGCGGGATTTCCAAAGGACGACGGCGGCACGTCGGCCAGCGGGGTTCCGCTCCATTGCTCCAGCGTGAAGGCGACGCTGCGAAGCTCCGGCCAGCGCTCGTAGCAGTCCTGGATCCGCGGGCTGAAATGTCCGCCGGTTTCCATCGAAACATCGATGACGTGGTCATCGGGGGTGACGAGGTGGAGGCGTCCGGAAATGTTGGCCAGGCGCATGATCAGGCCGAAACGTCGAACTCGACCGTGCCCCAGCCCTCGAACGTTCCGGACCAGCGGCCGGCCTCGTTCATCGGTACGGCCTGGAGGCAGCTGCCGGGAAGGATGACCTGGCCCGCTTCAAACTCGACGTCGTAGTCGGCAAGGCGGTTGACCAGCCAGGCGACGGCGGCGAGGGGGTTTCCCAGGATGTTGCCGGTGGTCCCTGCGATGACTTCGCGGTGGTTGAAGGTCAGGACTCCGCGGGTGTCCCGCAGGTTCAGGTCGGTGACCTTGCGGGGTGTGCCGCCCAGGATGACGGCGCCGGTGGAGCCGTTGTCCGCCAGGGTGTCCGGCAGCCCGATGGCCCAGTCCTTCACGCGCGAGTCGATGATCTCGATGGCGGGCAGCGCGTAGTCGACGGCGTTGATGACGTCCGCGATCGTGGTGTTCCGGCCGCCCAGGCGTGAGCGGAGCACGAAGGCGGGTTCGAGTTCCACGTAGGGTGCGATGAAGTTGTCCCGCTGGAGGGTGGCGCCCTCGAATTCGAAGATGCCTGCCAGCAGGTGGCCGTAGTCCGGCTGGTCCAGGCCGAAGGCGTCCTGCATGACCTTGGCGATGTTGCCGAGCTTGTAGCCGACGAGCCGGTCCCCTCCGGTGACGGCGTGGTCAACGTTGATTTTCTGGACCTGGAATGCGCCGTCGGCGTCCAGCGCGGGCCAGGTTTCCGTGGGCGCAGGTACGGGCTGTCCCTGCAGCCGGGCGGTGCGGAGCGTGCCGGCGACGTCTTCAAGCGTGATGGTGGACATGGTTTCCTCAAATTTCAATGGTTGGGGATCCGGCCCCGGGCGACTCGTGCAAGAGAGGCATGCCCGGGGCCGGAAGTTGCGGGGTTTTGGCGCCGGGCCTAGTGCTGTTCCGGCTTGCCGTCGATGAGGCGGTTGACGTTCCACGGGTTGGCGTCCTGCAGCGGCGCGGGCCGCAGTTGCTCAGGGAACCCCTGATAGGCCACGGGGCGGAGGAACCGTTCAATGGCCAGGGTTCCCACCGACGTCGTTCTTGAATCGGAGGTGGCGGGGTACGGGCCGCCGTGGACCATGGCGTGGCCCACTTCGACGCCGGTGGGCCATCCGTTGATGATGATGCGGCCCACCTTGCGTTCCAATGCCGGGATGAGCGGTGCGGCCGCGGCGTAGTCTTCCTCGGTGACGTGCAGCGAGGCTGTAAGTTGGCCGTCGAGCTTGCCGGTTGCTTCAACCAGGTCATCGACGCCCTTGTAGCGGACCACCAGGCTGGCCGCGCCGAAGATTTCCTCGTGGAGCACCGGGTTGCCGGTGAAGACGTCCAGTTCGGAACTGAAGACCGCCGGTGCGGGTGCGTTCTCGCCGGGGCCCTGATGACCCCGGCCGAGGAGTTCGACGTCGGCAGCGGCCTCGAGTGCGTCGTGGCCGTGGTGCCAGGCCGAGGCGATCCCGCCGCTGAGCATGGTCTGCCCGGACAACGGGGTGATTTCGCCGGCGACGGCCACAGCGAACCGGTCGCCCGCCTCACCTGAGGGGACGAAGACCAGTCCCGGGGAGGTGCAGAGCTGCCCGGAACTGCCCGTCACCGAGGCGACGTACTGCCTGGCCAGCGCCTCGACGTCCTTGGTGCCGGACAGGGCTCCGGGAAAGACGTAGACCGGGTTGATCGAGGACATTTCGGCATAGACCGGGATGGGCTCGGGCCGGGCCGCGGCGGTGCGCATCAGTGCGGTGCCGCCGGCGCGGGATCCGGTGAACCCCACGGCCTTGATGTTCGGGTCTGCCACCAATGCCTGGCCGATGCTGGCACCGGAACCGTAGACCAGGGAAAACACGCCCGGATGCAGGCCCAAATCGCGGACGGCGTTGACGATGGCCTGGCCCACGAGTTCGGCAGTGCCGGGGTGGGCGTTGTGGGCCTTGACCACCACGGGGCAGCCTGCCGCAAACGCTGACGCGGTGTCGCCCCCGGCCACGGAGAAGGCCAGCGGGAAATTGCTGGCGCCGAAAACAGCCACCGGACCTAGGGGAATCTGGCGCTGCCGGATGTCGGCCCGGGGGAGCGGTGCCCGGTCCGGCAAAGCGGGATCGATGCGGACGCCGCGGAAATCGCCCCCGCGCACCACCTCTGCGAACAGCCGCAGCTGGCCGGCAGTGCGGGCGCGTTCGCCGCGGAGGCGGTCCACGCCGAGGCCGGTTTCGGCGGATGCCCGCTCGATGAGCTCCTCGCCGATCGCTTCGATGTTTTCGGCAATGGCGTCCAGGAACCGGGCGTGCTGTCCGGGTTCGAGGGTGCTGAACGAGTCAAAGGCGTCCGCGGCGGCTTCGGTGGCCGTCCGCAGCTGGTCGTCGCTGATCAGGGTGTACGCCGGTTCCAGCTGCTCGCTGGTTGCCGGGTTGATTCCATGGGCGGTTCCGCTGGTTCCCGCGGCGGGGTGCCCTGCGATGAGGGAATGTCCGTTAAGTGTCATGATGGCGCCCTCCTGGGCGGTAAGAAGTTGGTGGGAGAGGTCCTGGTCAGGCGTTGCCGGGGCCCAGGTGCCAGATCCCGAGTGCGGAGAGGAGTTCGCGGGGGTCCCAGACCACCCATTCCTCGGCCAGCTTGTCGCCGTCGAAACGGAGGAAGGACGCGCCGGAGACGGTGATGGTGCGTCCGGTGGCGGGTACGTCCATGAACTCGCCTTGATGCGTTCCCTTGGTCTGCCAGTGAATGGCAGCGGTGGCACCGTCCTCGAGGATGTGCAGGATCTCCGTGGTGGTGTCGGGGAAGGCTGCGTGGGTGGCCTCAATGGTCTTCCGCAGGGTGGCGTAGTCTTCACTGCCGGACTTGGACCTGCGGACATAATCCGGTGCGAGCATCTGCTCGAAGGCGGTCAGGTCGCCGTCGCCCCATGCGCTGTTCCAAGCCCTGAGGATGGTCTGCTGGCGGCTCATGATGCGCTCCTTGCCGGTGCTGATGCGGGTACGGATGTCGGTGCTGCCTGTTCGGCGGGTGCGGGAATCTCGATGGGAAGGTACTGGCCGAACTTGCCGGCCCGGAAGAGCAGCGCATCGCCGTTCCCTTCCTTCATGCCGGTCACGGCACCCACCACCATGTAGTGGTCTCCCACGACAACCTCGGCCGTCACCAGGCAGTCGATGTAGGCGGTGGCGCCGTCCAGGTGCGGGGTGCCGAGGGGGCCCGCGGTGCAGGGCAGGCCCTCGAACTTCTGCGGTCCCTTGCGGGACAGCGACCGGCAGATGTTGATCTGGTCATCGGACAGGATGTTGGCGGTGAACTTCTGCAGCTTGCGCAGCTTGGGCCAGCTGGAGGAGGACTTGTCCACGCAGAACATGACCAGCGGCGGATCCAGCGAGAGTGACTGGAAGGTGCCGACCACCAGGCCGAGCTTCTCGTCGTCGTCATTGATGCCGGTGATGGCAGTGACTCCCGTGGGGAGTTTGCCCAGGACCTGGCGGTAGTAGGCGGGTGTGATGTCTGCTGTTTTGTCTGCCAGAGCAGTGGTGCTGGCTGGGGTGATATCCATGTCTGGGTTTCCTTACATCAAGGCGTATCAGGCGGCTTCGCGGAAGCTGCCGAAGCGGCCGCCGTGGAAGATGAGCGGGGTGGAAGCCCGCTCAGCGGGAGTCATGTCCAGCACGCTGGCGATGACGACGACGTGGTCTCCGGCGGTGAACTGCTGTTCAACCCGGCAGTCGAACCAGGCCAGGGAGCCGTGCAGGTGCGGGGTGCCCCAGCCGGACTCGGACCAGCCAACAGAGCTGAGTTTGTCCTCGCCTTTGGCGGACAGTGCGCGGCACACCTGCTGCTGGTCCTCGGCGAGCAGGCTGATGCTGAAGGTTGCGGCCTCGGAGATCTTCGGCCAGCTGGTGGAGCTGTGCATGACGCTGAACGTCACCAGCGCCGGCTCCATGGACAGGGAGGCGAACGTGCCCACGATCATGCCGTTCTGGATGCCGGTCACCGAATCGGTGGAGCAGACGGCCGCTACACCTGTTGGCAGGTGCCGCATGACGGCGCGGTAGCGGTCGGAGTCGATGGTCCTGGGGGCCATGGCGGTGGCGGTCATGACTGTCCTTCCGGTGCGGCGGCCTTCAGCTCTGCGTGGATGTTGCGGCCTGCCCGGAGGCCGCTTTCAATGGCGCCGTCGAAGAAGCCCGCCCAGATGTTCGCGGTGTCGCTGCTGGCGAAGTGGAGGGCTCCTTCACTGGCCTGCTGCGCTTGGTGGTACTTGGTGAGCTGGCCGGGGCGCTGGATCTGCCAGGTTTCCTCCGCGTAGGGGTCTTCACCCCATTTGTGACCGGTGACCTCGAGGACTTCCAGGTCATCGCGCCAGACCTTGATGGCGTCCTGGATCTGCCGGGGATCGGTGACGTCGATGCGGTTTGCGTCGGCGCCGAAGCCCACCAGTACCGCGTCGTCTTCGCCGACGAACTCGGTGCGGATCACCGAGAGGGGCTTGTCCTGGGCGGAGTATGCGAAGAACGGCTTGATGGGGCCCTTGACCCGGATCCAGGCCTTGACGCCCTGTGACGCGGTCTTTTCCCGGCTGGCAGCGAGCTTGCCGTCCGAGAGTGCGGGCTCGACGTCGAGCTTGTGCAGGATGTTCTGCGGCAGGGTGATGACCACTTTCCTGGCCAGGATTTCCCGGCCGTCGCCGTAGCTGACGGTGGCACCGTCGGCGTGGTGGCGGACCGCGGTGACCGGGGTGTTGAGGCGGATGTCCGCGTTGGTGTCCTCGGCGATGGCGGTCACCAGGGTGTCGTTCCCGTTCGTCAGGCGGTAGATCGCGGAGGCTTCGTGCATCAGGTGCCAGTGTCCGGAGGACCCGGCGGTCCAACGCAGGGCGTTGACGTAGGCGCACTGGTCCAGGGGTGCGTTGAAGTGGCCCACCCAGGCGGCCTCGTTCGCGTTCCGTTCGTCCTCGGAGAGGTCCAGCTTGTCCAGCATTTCCTGCAGGTTGTACTGGTCGGCCTCGGCCAGGTTCTCTACCGTCAGCGGTGCGTCAGGGCGCGGCAGCCACTTCATGGTGTCTTCCAGCAGCCGGGTCATGCCCGGATCGATCAGCTTCATGAAGTCGTCCAGGTTGCCGCGGCGCACTTCATTGCCGGCCAGCCAGTAGGTTTCTTCCGAGCGCGGCCCGCGTGAGACCTCCAGCCCGTAGCGGGTGACCTCGGCCCAGACGTGCGGCTGGGTCCAGTGCAGCCAGTTTCCGCCGAGCTCCAGCTTCCGGCCCAGGCGGTTCTCTGTCCACAACCGGCCGCCCAGTCGCTCGCGGGCTTCCAGGACGACCACCTTGTGGCCGCGGTTGCCGAGTTCGCGGGCAGTGATGAGGCCGGCCAGCCCGGCACCGATGACGACGACGTCAGTTTGTTCAGTCATTGAAGGATCCTTTGGTGATAATTCCGTTGATGGCGGCCGCGTTTAGCGGGCAGCGTCGCTGAGGTGAGCGGCGCGCTGTGCCGTGGCCGGGTGGCCGGCCAGGGTGTATTTCTGGCCGAAGAGCTTTTCGCGCAGGGTGACGGGTTCCTGGTCTCCGCTGCGTTCCGGGGCGATGATCCCCTGGGCGCGGAGTTCCGGGAGTGCCAGCTCGATGAAGTCTTCCCAGCTGCCCGGCTTGGTGGTGTAGCTGAGGTTGATGCCGTCGATGTCTGCCTCGTCGCGCCAGCGGCGCAGTTCGGCGGCCACGGTTTCCGGGGAACCGATAATGGTGGATCCGGTGCCGCCGACGGCGAGGAATTCTGCGATCTGGCGCGGCGTCCAGTCCCGGTCCGGGTCCGCTTTGGAGAACATGTCCACCATGGACTGCCCTGCCTTGGTGCCTACGGACCGCAGGGGAGTGTCCAGTTCGTATTCGGACATGTCTATGCCGGTCCAGCCGCTGAAGCGGGCCAGGATGCCTTCGACCGGGGCGGTTTCAACGGCGCTGCGGTACTTCGCCTGGGCTTCCTCGTCGGTGGGCGCGACGACGACGGTGAGCAGGACGACGATCTTGACGTCCCGGGGATCACGGCCGGCGTCCGCCACGGCCTGGCGGAGCTTGTCGACTGACCGCCTGGTGCCTTCCACCGACGTGCCCTGGAGGAAGACCACTTCGGCGTGCTTGCCGCCGAACTCCATGCCCCTTGAGGAAGCGCCGGCCTGGAACAGGACCGGGGTGCGCTGCGGGGAAGGCTCGCAGAGGTGGAAACCGGGCACCGTGAAGTGCTGGCCGGAGTGGTTGATCGGGTGCACCTTCGCCGGGTCGACATAGGTGGCGGATTCGGCGTCGCGGACCACGGCGTCCTCCTCGAAGGAACCCTCCCAGAGCTTGTACACGACGTCCATGTACTCGTCGGCCAGGTCGTAACGTTCGGCCGGGGTGAGCTGTTGCTGCTTGCCAAGGTTGCGGGCAGCGGCCTCCGAGTAGGACGTCACGATGTTCCAGCCCACGCGGCCTGCTGTGAGGTGGTCCAGTGAGCTGAACTTACGGGCCAGCAGGTAGGGCGGCTCATACGTCGCCGACACCGTCACCCCGAAGGTCAGGTGCCTGGTGACGGCGGCCATGCCGCTGATCAGTACGGTCGGGTCGTTGATCGGGAACTGCGCGGCATCGCGAAGGGCGGCATCGCCGTTTCCGCGGTAGACGTCGTGGTAGCCCACGTTGTCGGCGAAGAAGATCCCGTCGAACCCGGCCTTTTCCAGCTTCTGTGCGATGCCGGTCCAGTACTGCAGGTCGGTGTATCGGTAGCCCTGGTCCCCGTCGTTCCGCCAGGACCCGGAGGTCAGGTGTGAGGGGGCGAAGACGTCAAAGGCGAAAAGGCTGAGAGGTTCGTTTTTCATGGCAGCGGTACTTCCTTGGACTCGTGCCGAATACGGCGACAAATTTCAGTTTGACGTTCATTAAATGAACACTGCGTTCAATTTAGAATGTAACTCAGCTCACTGTCAAGGGTTCATTTTTCGTTCTTCACGTTGCGGATCGCCTATTGACATGGAATGTGGCGCATGCCATATTTTTGACCATGGCGTTCGAAAAGTGAACGAACCAGGACATGGCTCCCAACGCCCTCCACACCGCCGCGCTGATATCGCCGGCGCTCTTATCCGTTCGAATTGGCACGATCTACAAGGAAGTCCATCGTGAATACACCTGTTACACCTGCCGCGAGGCCGCTCGTGCAGTCATCGGCTCCCCAGGATCCGCAAAAGAAGAAGTTCCTCATGAAGCTCAGCGGCGTGATCGCCGGCGGCATGTTCATCGACGGCTTCATCCTGGGCGGCATCGGACTGGTCATGCCGGCCCTGACGGCAGACCTGGGCCTGTCCGCTACCTGGCAGGGCCTGATTGGCGCCTCGGCACTCATTGGCATCTTCTTCGGCGGCCCGATCGGCGGCTACCTGGCGGACAAGATCGGCCGCAAGCCGATGTTCATCGTGGACCTCGCCATCTTCCTTCTTGGCTCGGCCGCACAGTTCTTCGTGGCGGACGCGTGGCAGCTGTTCATCATCCGATTGGTCATGGGCATGGCGATTGGTGCCGACTACGCCATCGGCTGGCCGTTGCTGGTGGAGTTCTCACCCGCCAGGCTGCGGGGCAAGCTGATGGCCTTCCAGGAGGTCGCCTGGTACGTCGGCTACCTGCTGTCCTACGCCGTCGGTTACTACATGTCCACCTCGATCGACGCGGACTGGCGGATCATCCTGGGCATGAGCACCGTTCCGTCGCTGATCGTGTTCCTGCTCCGGCTGGGGTCGCCCGAATCGCCGCGCTGGCTCATCAGTAAGGGACGGCGTGAGGAGGCATTTGCCATCGCCCACCAGTGCATGGAGGACGCCGACATCAAGGACCTGGAGCACGAGAAATCTGAGAAGCCCAACTTCGCCAAGCTGTTCTCGCCGCAGTACCGCAATTCCACGATCTTTGTCTGCATGTACTGGGTCTGCAACGTCACCCCGTACTTCGCCATCGCCACCTTCGCACCCATCGTCCTGGAAAGCCTCGGCGTCGAAGACGGCCTGGCCGGAGCACTGTTGCTCAACGGCGTGGTGGTCGCAGGCTCACTGGCGTCCATGTACCTGATCGAACGCGTGGGCCGACGCAAGCTGTCCATCCCGCCCATGTGGATCGCCGCCGTCGCGCTTGTGGTCATCGGCTTGTTCTCGCACCTGTCTCCGATGGTCATCCTGATCAGCTTCATGGTGTTCTCCTTCTTCAATGCCGTCTCCACCGCCCTGACCGGCGTCTATCCCGGCGAGGTGTTCCCCACCGAAATCCGCGGCGCCGGGGTCGGCTTCGCCACCGCGTTCTCGCGGATTGGTGCGGCTGCGGGAACCTTCATCCTGCCCATGTCTGTGAACGGCCTCGGAGTCGGGACCACCATGCTGATCGCCGCCGGCATCTGTGTGCTCGGTGCCGTGATCTCCCAGTACCTGGCACCTGAGACCAAGGGCCTGAGCCTGAGCGACACGTCCGCGCCGCTGGGCAAAGCAGTGCTCCAGCGATAATTCCACTTTCATACGGCGGGACGCCTGGCCGGGCTGACTCCGGCCAGGCGTCCCTTTGTAACGCCAAGAATCATCGACTGTAACGCCAAGAATCATCGACTGTAACGCCAAGAATCATCGACACGCCTCCGGAAGGAACATCATGAAGATCCACGGTGAAAGCGCCCACTCCACCGGACTCCCCACTCCCCGCCTGACCCTTGACGACGGCGGCATCCACCCCGGTGCGTGGGTGAGCTTCCGGGATCCGGCGGTGGTGGACACCCTAGCGGCCGAAGGATTCGACTGGATCTGCATCGACGGACAGCACGGCGCACCCGAAATGTCAGAGCTGCAGCCCCTGATCGAAGCCGCCCACTTATTCGGTGTCCCTTCGATCGTCCGCGTTCCCGGCCACGAAGCGGGCACCCTCGCCAGGGTGCTCGACGCGGGTGCGGGCGGAATCATCTTTCCCACCGTGGAGGACGCTGCGACCGCAGCCACCCTGGTTGCGGCCACCCGCTTTGCTCCCCGCGGCAGGCGCAGCTACGGGCCAACCCGCCGCAGCCCCCGGTACCCCAAGCCGGTCCCCGGGAACCTGCAGGACGACGCACTGTGCATCCTCATGATCGAAACGGCCGCAGGCCTGGCCAGCCTTGACGCCATCCTTGCCACCGGGCCGGACGCCATTTTCGTCGGCCCCTACGACCTATCCCTCAGCCTAGGGGTGACGCTGGAGGAACTCGCCGGCGAAGGCCCGGACGGGATCCTCGCGGACATCGCCCGCCGCTGCACGGCAGCCGGCGTGATCCCCGGCATCTACACCGGCGAACCGGTCCTGTCCGAAAAGATGACCGCCCGCGGCTTTCGCTTCATGCCAGTGGCATCGGACACCGGCCTGTTGGCCGTCGCGGCACGAGCCGCCGTTGCGGCATCCACTGGCCTGACCGCCTGCGTAGCCGTGCACTAACCCTGCGGTCTTTCGGAGGAAATTCAATGCCCTATGCCATGCACATTCCGAGGGCGGGCGGCCCGGACGTCTTCGAGCGGGTCACCGTCACCAAGCCCGAGCCCGGGCCGGGCCAGCTGCTCATGCGCGTCGCCGCCGTCGGGGTGAACTTCATCGAGACCTACCAGCGCGCGGGCATCTACGCCGTCGACTATCCCTTCGTTCCCGGCGTCGAGGCCGCCGGAATCATCGAGGAAATCGGCGACGGCGTCACGGACTTTGTGGCGGGCGGTCGTATCACCACCACGGAGGGCGCCGGCAGCTACGCCGAGTACATGGTGGTTGACGCCGACAAGGCGCTTCCGGTCCCGGACGGCATTTCGGATGAAGTGGCCGCAGCGTTGCCCGCCCAGGGAATCACTGCACATTACCTGGTCAATTCCAGCTACAACGTCCAGCCCGGCGACACCGTCCTGACCTACGCCGGAGCCGGGGGAGTCGGGCTGCTGCTGACCCAAATGCTCAAGCACCGCGGCGCCACCGTCATTACCACCACCTCAACGTCCGAAAAAGCGGAACTGGCCCGGAAAGCCGGAGCCGACCACGTCCTCACGTACCCGGAGGTTCCCGAGCGGGTGCGCGAACTGACTGGCGGAAGGGGCGTCGACGTCGTCTATGACGGCGTAGGCAAGGACACCTTTGACGGATCCGTGGCCTCCCTGCGCATCCGCGGCACGCTGGTGCTCTTCGGCGGGGCGTCCGGCCAGGTGCCGCCGCTCGACCTGCAGCGGCTCAATGCCCACGGATCCTTGACGGTCACCCGGCCCAAGATCGACGACTTCCTGCTCGACGCCGAGGAGCGCCGCTGGCGCGCCCGGGAGTTGTTTGACCTGGTGGTCCGGGGCAGCGTCAAGGTCGACATTGGTGCGCGTTTCCACCTGGAGCAGGCAGGAGAGGCCCACGCTGCGCTGGAGTCGCGGGCAACGACGGGCAAAGTCATCCTGGTGCCGTAGCAGGCGGGAGGGAGCGCTGCGGCGTTGAACCACTCTTGAACGCCCCGTTCGCTCCTTGGCGAGGCATAGGATGGGAAGACATCCAATCGGGGCACCGTGCCCCGGGCAGACGTGAATGGAACCGGGGTTTGAAGTGGCAGCGGAAACAGGCGTGGACGTAGAGGCGGCAACAGACGGTGAGGAAACGGCGCCGGCCGAGGCTGTAGACCTCACCAACAAATCCGTCATCAAGGCCACGGTCCTGCTCAGTGAGCTGGGCCGGCACAGGGGCGGCATCACTGTCACCGAGCTTGCCCAGGCTGTCGGCATGACGCGTCCGACGGCCTTCCGACTGCTGTTGAGCCTGGAACAAACGGGATTCGTGGACCGGGTAGACAACCGGTACACACTTGGCTGGGAAATGGCCCGGCTGGGCCGGCTCGCTGACCCGTACACCGGTGCAGTGGCCAGGGTCCAGCCCATTCTGGAGGAATACGCTGCCAGGCTCAACGAGACCGTGAGCCTGGCCATGGTGCGGGACGCCTTGAACTACGACGTGATCGCGGAAGCTTCGGGTTCCAGGTACCTGAATGTCACGATGTACGTTGGCGAAACCTATCCCGTGCACGCCAGCGCCACCGGAAAGCTCATGCTTGCGGAAATGAGCGACGACGACGTGGCTCAGGCATTGCCAAAGAAGCTGGAAAGGTTCACGCCGGCCACCATCACCAAGCGCGAGGCGCTCATCCAGGAACTGCACAAGATCCGGGACCAAGGCTATTCGGTGATGGACAACGAACTCGAAGAAGGCCTCTTTGTAGTGGCACTACCGGTGCGGGATGTGGCAGGTGCGCTGGTTGGCATCGTCTCCGTCAACGGGCCCGAGCAGCGGCTGAAATCGGAAGGCCTGCCGGACACCATCGACCAGCTGCGCGCGGCAAGCAGGGACATCGCGAAGGCGCTCCTCGGCATCGAACCCGTTTAGGCTTCAGCCATCGCGAGGAGGTGCTCCACGGAGGGATATTTCCAGCGCACGTACTGAACAGGCACTCCCATGCGCTCGGCCACCAAGGTGTGCGTTACTTCCTGTGGCACCCCGCTGCTGCTCAACTCCCTGACGCACTGCGTGAGTGCAGCGGTCCTGCGCGCATCGCGGGCCTTGAGCAGCTCGGCGGGTTCCCTGCGGCGCTTCTGCTTCTGCTTGTGGTTCCAGTGAGGCATGGTCATCCTGCAAAATCCGGGAAGAGCGCCTGCTCGTAGTGCGGCGGCAGGACGTAGAGTGCAAGCGGCCGGGCGGTCGCTGGCACGCACGGCAGGGGCGGCAGGTGTCGGAGGCGTGTGTTGGCGGGCTTCTCACGTCTTTTCATGGCCATCATCTCCATTGATGGAGGTCCGAGGACGGACTCACCGGTTAATAGTTTGAACGTTATATTTTGAACGTGGCGTTCACTGGGTGAACACTTTCCATTGTGGCCCTCCTCACGTTCTTTGGCAAGGAGGCGCCGCAATTCATTTGCCACCCGAGTCGAACGGACTGCCAGGATGTACGCCAACCCCAGAATTTCGACGCGCCGCACGCGCTCCCCGCAGCCTGCGGCCGCCGTCCCGGACTGGTCAAAGTTGTCCCGCGGGGGCACGGTGCGGGTCTTCCGCGGGGACGGCAGCACTGCGGCCGGCCTCATTGACATGCTTGCGCTGGATCGCACCGTCCTGTGGGTCATCCAGGATGGAGGGCGGGGCCGGGTCATAATCTGCAGGGCCGACCGGCCCCGGGTGGTTGTGGTGACGCCGGCCGAAAAGTCCCGCTAGGGAAACCCATTGCGTCCCCCGGTGAGGTGTGCCACACTATTTTTACGTTCATTATTCGAACGTTGCGTTCAAGTTTAGCCACCAAATATGATCTGGCTCCGGGACACCGTGGTTCCGGGCCACCAGCAGGAAGGAAAGCGATCATGTCCATCTCAATCGGCCACCGCGCCATTTTCACCGCTTTCGGCCACAGCAGCTCCGCACTGCACGCCCATGCACCGTCCAAGCAGGCGCCGTCGCCGGCCCCGACCGCCGAAGCTCCTGTCCCTTTTGAGGGCGGAGAGCTGAAGTGCTCGCCGTGGGAGGGCCTGTACCTTGAGCAAGCACAGCCGACGGCGACGGGGAACGAATCAGCCATGGGCCGCCAGCTGGACGCATTCCTTGCCAGCCTGATGTACGGCGAGTAAGCCATGTCCGGAACGATTTACGCGCAGGCGGCGGGTGACGCCCCGGCAGCATCGGCCGTGGCTTCTGCGGCGGCCGAGGAATGCGACACGAACAGCTGTTTCTTCTGCACCGGGCCGGAAACGGACTGATTCGACTAGTCAGCGGCCGGCGTCAGGCAGGGTCTGGCGGTCGCGCCGGCGGGCAGCAACGGCACCGACGCCCTGCCCCGCCAGGGCGACGGCCAGAGCCAGCAGCACTGTTGGAAGTGCTCCGCCGTCCGGTCCCAGGGTCGCCGCCAGGATCTGCCGGCTCTTCAACAGCATCTCCGCCAGGTCGCCGGCCAGCACGCGAGTCCCCAGCGCGTAATTAACCGAGATGAACACGGCGGGAACCAGCCATAGCAGGGCAATGTTCACGAGCCACACCACCGCCCGGCCCGCGGAACGGAGGCCGCACCACGCCAGGGCGCAGCCGACCACGATCGCGGGAATCCAGCGAGCCGCTGACGGCACCGCAACCGGCACGCCGGTATGCCCCATGAAACCGACCATCCACTCCACCGCCCACGAAGGGAACGGCACCGCCACAAGCCCCACCCCCAATGCGGCCAGCGCCCGCGACCTGGAGAATAACAAGGAAAGCGCGACGGCGGCCGCGGCGAGGGAGGCGATCGCACCTGCCAGCAACCCGGCGAAGTAGAGGCCGGCCATGGTCCCGCCCGCCAGGCCGCCGTCGAGCACCGTGAACGACTGAACGGTCGCCGTGAACTGGACTGCCAGCAGTCCTGCCGCGGCGCACCACGCCGCCAGCCGCCGTCGGGCGGGGGACCAAAGGCGCAGCGCGAGTCCTGCCGCGGCACCGCCCACGGTGAGGAGGGAAACGATGGTGGTGAGTTCGTACTGACTTAACGGCAGCAACGAGACCGGCATCTGATCCGGGGGCACCTCTGAGCCCCAGAGGTTCTGCAAAGGCAGCCTCGCGCCGCTTACGAGCCACGGGCCAAGGCCGAGCAATCCTGCCAGGATTCCGATCAGCAACCCCCGGGCCGCATCCCTTCCGGGGCTCCGGCTCGGCTGGTCAGGGACTGCCTGGTTCGTTGCCTGGTCCGGAAGGCTCACTAGGACTCCTGTCGTTGAGCAGTCGGGAGGGCAGAGCCAGCGCCGGCGTCAGCCTGGTTGGCGCCTCTCCAGTGCAGTGCGGCGGTACCAGTCGCTGGCCAGCTTTGTATGCTTGCTGCTGTTGGCACAGTTCCGGTTGCTGCAGTGCGACGGGGTTTCGTCCTGTGAGCCTCTTGGGCCCTGCTGAGGGTGCCGGACCAGCACCACGGCTGATCCGCAGGCGGCGCATACGAGGAAGGATCGCATGCTAGGCACCGAATCCTGGCCCGGCCGGTGCTGCGTTTCGGCTGAAGATGACACTGCCGCCGGCTTTGAGCTTGCCTTGATGGCCTCTGACTTTCATTCATCCCCCTGAACTAGTCTGCGTTTCAGGGTACCGCGCTTGAGCCGGATTGAGCTGCCCCGGCCCTACTCCCCGTGGACTTCGGCCTGCTTCTCCTCGGAGCGGTCCAGGTATGCCAGCAGCAGGTCGGCGGCTTTCTCGAGCTCGCCGGCCTCCAGCGCCTCGCAGATCTCCTCGTTGTCCTTGAGGTAGCCGCTGTAGAAGTTCGCGTCCATCGTGGCCTTGTGGAAGAACAGCCGCATCTCCGCCAGGACCTGGGACATGATCGTGTTCAGCCTGCGGCTTCCGGCCAGGGCCACGATCGCGCCGTGAAAGTGCTGGTTTGCGGTGCCCAGTCCCTCGTCGTCGTTCGCGGCGGCCGCGAGCTTGCCTTCCTCCACCGCCGCCCGGACGGCGGCCACCGCTTCCGGGCTGCCCCCGCCGCGGATCGCGCTGACTTCGATGGTGCGGCGGACGGTATAGACGTCGTGGATATCGCCTGCTTCCAGGCTGGCTACAAAGACGCCCCGGTTGGGGTGCCGGACCACCAGCCGTTCGCTTGCAAGCTCGGCGAAAGCTTCGCGCACCGTGTTGCGGGAGACGCCGAGGTCCTCGGCAATCGTGGACTCGGTCAGCCGCGCCCCCGGGAGCAGGACGCCTTCCGCCAACTGCAGGCGCAGTTCATCCGCCACCCTGTCCGCCACCGAGGGCACGGCGACGCGCAGCCGGGCCGCGGTTGCCGATGCTGCGGAGGTTGCGCCTGTGCCGGATACGCCCCGGGTTGCTGCTTCTGAAGTGGCCATACTCCAGAATTTACACGATCGTCACATCGTTGAATCGAAGGATTGTTGAACAATCGATAAATTTGGTGCATCCTAGTAAGAGCAAATCAATGAGACGAGGATCACAATGGTTTATATGGACCTGAACAGTGACGTAGGCGAGTCCTTCGGCCGCTGGACGCTGGGTGACGACACTGCGATGTTTCAGTCCGTGTCCAGCGCCAACGTGGCGTGCGGTTTCCACGCCGGCGATCCCACGGTCATCCGCCGCACCTGCCGCGAAGCCGTGCAGGCCGGCGTCATGATCGGCGCCCACGTGGGCTACCGTGACCTGTCCGGATTCGGCCGCCGCTTCGTGGACATTGATCCCAGTGAACTGGCTGACGATATCGTCTACCAGATCGGCGCACTCCAGGCGCTGGCCGCCACCGAAGGCGGACGCGTCCGCTACGTCAAGCCGCACGGCGGCCTGTACAACGCGATCGTCTCCCACACCGCCCAGGCGCGCGCCGTCGTCGACGCCGTCCGGTCCATCGATCCCGGACTTCCGATCCTCGGCCTTCCCGGCTCGGAGGTGCTGCGGCTTGCAGAGGCCGCCGGACTCCGTGCTGTTTCCGAAGCCTTCGCCGACCGCGCCTACAATCCCGACGGCACGCTCGTCTCCCGCTCGCTCCCCGGAGCCGTCCTGCATGACCCGGCCCAGGTGGCCGAACACGTCCTGCGCATGGCCGCCGACTCCGCCATCCGCACCGTGGACGGCTCCATCCTGAAAATCAATGCAGACAGCATTTGCGTCCATGGCGATTCCCCCGGGGCAGTAGCCATGGCTATTGCAGTGAAAGCTGCGCTTTCCGACGCCGGCATCACCATCAAGGCTTTCGCCTAAACCGCTTTCGCCCTAACGGCGTCCGCCTCACCCTGCCAGACCCCCGGCAGCACCCCCAACCAGCATGCAGGCAGCTCCCGCCGCACACCTGAAGGAAAATCATGACCACACATCACACGGCCGCCCGCACCGGCCGAAAGATCCCGCCCGGCGCGCTGAAGGCCTACGTCGCCAGCCTGACCGGCACCTCGCTGGAGTACTACGACTTCGCCATCTACTCGGTGGCCTCCGCCCTGGTCTTCCCCAAGATCTTCTTCCCGGGCAATGACGAGTTCGTGGGCCTCCTGCTCTCCTTCTCCGCCTTTGCGGTGGGCTACCTGGCACGGCCTATCGGCGGCGTGATCTTCGGCCGCCTGGGGGACAAGATCGGCCGCAAGCAAGTCCTTGTGGTCACCCTCATGCTCATCGGCGTCGCCACCGTGCTTATCGGCCTGCTTCCCGATTACTCCGTGATCGGCGTGGCAGCCCCAACCATCCTGGTGCTCCTGCGCCTGGCCCAGGGCATCGGCGTCGGCGGCGAATGGGGCGGTGCCGTCCTGCTCTCCAGCGAATTCGGTGACGCCAACAAGCGCGGCTTCTGGTCTTCCGCAGCCCAGATCGGCCCGCCCGCCGGCAACCTGATGGCCAACGGCGTCCTGGCGCTCCTTGCCGCAACGCTCAGCACGGAAGCCTTCCTCTCCTGGGGCTGGCGCGTGGCCTTCCTTGCCTCCGCACTGCTGGTGGTCTTTGGCCTGATTATCCGCCTCAAGCTTGAGGAAACCCCCGTGTTCAAGGCCATTGCGGCCCACGGTGAACAGCCCAAGGCCCCCATCACTGAGGTGTTCCGCAAGGAACCCCGGGCCCTCGTGGCCGCTGCCCTCTCCCGCGTCTGCCCCGACGTCCTCTACGCACTCTTCACGGTTTTCGTGGCCGTCTACGCCACCAAGGAACTCGGCATGACCACGGGCAATGTCCTCACGGCCATCCTGATCGGCTCGGCCTTCCAGCTGTTCCTCATCCCGCTGGCCGGCGCCCTCACCGACCGGTTCAACCGCCGGATGGTCTACGGCATCGCCGCCGTTGGAACGGCACTGTACATTCCGCTCTTCTTCCTCATGATCGACGGTAAGTCCGTGCTCATGCTGACCGTCGGCGTGGTGATCGGCCTGGCGTTCCACGCCTTCATGTACGGACCCCAGGCCGCGTACATCACCGAGCAGTTCCCGGCCCGCCTGCGCTATGCCGGCAGCTCGTTGGCCTACACTCTGGCCGGCGTCATCGGCGGCGCCGTGGCACCGCTGATCTTCACCGCCCTCTACGCGGCGTCCGGTGACTGGTACCTGATCGCGGCCTACCTGCTGGTGGCCTCCGCAGTCACGGTTGTGGGCCTGGCCCTCGGCCGGAACCCGCAGACCGCTGAAGAAGAGCGCCTCCTGGCGGACGCAGCTTCCCTCGCCTAAGCGGCACGGAAACTCCAGCACAGAAACCTGTTCAGTACTTACGGAACCTTTAAGGCATTGGCAACGATGGAAGCGGTAGCAATGGAAACCCTGAGCGTGCACAAGGTCCTCTCGGTGCGGCCCGTGGGAACGCGGGCGGTGCTCGCGGAGCTCTCCGGAACGCAGGACGTCCTCGCCCTGCAGACCCTGCTCCTGGAATCCCCGCTGCCGGGCCAGATGGACGTGCTGGCCGCCGCGCAGACCGTGATGGTCCGCGCGGATTCGCCGGCCGCCGCCCGCCGCATGGGCTCGTTCCTGCTGGAACTGGACCTGACGGCTCCGGTCAAACAGGACGGCGGCCTGGTGTTCATCGATACCGTGTACGACGGCGAGGATCTCGCCGAAGTGGGGCGGCTCACCGGCCTCGGAACGGACGGCGTCATCGAAGCCCATTCCGGCCAGGTGTGGACGGTGGCTTTTGCCGGGTTCGCGCCGGGGTTCGGCTACATGGTGGGGGAGAACCAGATGCTGGAAGTTCCGCGCCGCAGTTCGCCGCGCACTGCCGTGCCCGCCGGTTCGGTGGCTTTGGCGGGCAACTATTCGGCGGTGTATCCGCGCAGGTCCCCGGGCGGCTGGCAGCTGATCGGCCGCACCGGGGCCCGTATGTGGGACCTCAGCCGGCCCGAGCCCGCACTGGCCAGCCCGGGACACCGCGTCCAGTTCCGCGCCGTCCGCGATGTGGTGACCATGGCACCGGAACATGCGGCCTCCGAGGCGGTAGCCGCCACGGAGGCCTCCGCCCGGGAGGCTGCTTCCGGCCTGCGGATCGTGTCACCCGGGCTGCAAAGCCTCATCCAGGACCTCGGCCGGCACGGCCACTCCGCGCTGGGAGTCTCCGCCGCCGGAGCCCTGGACCGGGCCTCGCTGCGCCGGGCCAACCGGCTGGTGGGCAACAACTCCTCGGCCGCAGCCATCGAGAGCGTAGCCGGCGGACTCAAAGTCCAGGCCGTCGGCGACCAGGTCCTGGCCGTCGCCGGGGCGCCGTCGGAACTGACCATCGCGTCGCCGTCGGACGCTGAAGCAGACGCTTACAGCGACGGGACCGGGCGCCAGCGCACGGTTCCCATGGCCACACCGTTTGCGCTGCTCGACGGCGAAACCCTGACCCTCGGCGCGCCGGAGGCCGGCTTCCGCAGCTACATGGCAGTCCGCGGCGGGGTGGACGCCGCGCCCGTTCTGGGCAGCCGTTCCACCGACACCATGTCCGGCATAGGACCGGCCCCGCTTGCCGCCGGACAGTTGCTGGCATCCGGCGACGTCACCGAATCCGGCGTCGTGGGTGATCCCGAACTCCAGCCGGACTTCCCCGGCGAGGGCGTCACGGTGCTGGACATCGTCCCGGGCCCGCGGGCCGACTGGTTCGATGAATCCGCCCTGGCTTCCCTGTGCGGGCAGGACTGGGTGGTCAAGCCGCAGTCCAACCGCGTGGGAATGCGGCTGGACGGAACGCCGCTGGAACGCAGCCGGCAGGGTGAACTGCCCAGCGAAGGCACCGTAGCGGGCGCCATCCAGGTGCCGCCCGAAGGCCTCCCCGTGCTCTTCCTGGCCGACCATCCCATCACGGGCGGCTACCCCGTGATCGGCGTGGTTGTGGACCACCAGCTGGACCTGGCCGCGCAGGTGCCCATAGGCGGCAGCATCCGCTTCCGCCGTGTTCCCGAGCAGACTCCTTCGCCGGAACAGAAAACTTCTGAACAGACTTCGACCGAACAGACGTCCCAAGAAAAAGTGAGTAACTGATGCGCAAGGTCCTGATCGCCAACCGTGGTGAAATCGCCGTCCGGATTGCCCGTGCCTGCGACGACGCCCAGCTGGAATCTGTCGCCGTCTACGCGGACATCGACGCCGATGCCATGCACGTCGGCGCCGCAAGCGAAGCGTTCAGCCTGGACGGAAACTCCCCGGCGGACACCTACCTGAACATCCCCAAGCTGCTCGAGGTGGCTGCCAGATCAGGCGCTGACGCAGTCCACCCCGGCTACGGCTTCCTGTCCGAGAACGCGGATTTTGCCCAGGCCGTCCTGGATGCCGGACTGGCGTGGATCGGCCCCACACCGGAGGCCATCCGGCAGCTTGGCAACAAGATCACCGCCCGCGAGATCGCTGTCCGTGCCGGTGCGCCGCTGGTGGCCGGCAGTGACGGACCCGTGGACACCGCCGCGGAGGCCCGGGCCTTCGCCGAACAGCACGGCCTGCCCATCGCCATCAAGGCGGCCTTCGGCGGCGGCGGCCGCGGGCTGAAAGTGGTCCGCAACATGGACGAGATCGAGGAATCCTTCGACTCCGCCGTCCGCGAAGCCGTGGCAGCCTTCGGCCGCGGCGAATGCTTCGTGGAGCGCTACCTGGACCGTCCGCGCCACGTCGAAGCGCAGGTCCTGGCTGACACGCACGGCAACGTGGTGGTCGTCGGAACCCGCGACTGCTCACTGCAGCGCCGGCACCAGAAGCTGGTGGAGGAAGCACCAGCCCCGTTCCTCAGCGACGAGCAGAGCCAACAGATTTACGACGCCGCCAAGGCAGTCTGCCGGGAAGCCGGCTATTCCGGCGCCGGCACCGTGGAGTTCCTCGTGGCCTCGGACGGCACCGTCGCGTTCCTGGAAGTGAACACGCGGCTGCAGGTGGAGCACCCCATCACCGAGGAAACCACCGGAATCGACCTGGTCCAGGAACAGTTCCGGATTGCCGCCGGGGAAGCCCTGCGCATCGCCGCCGATCCTGAACCCCGCGGCCACTCCTTCGAGTTCCGGCTCAACGCCGAGGACGTGGGGCGCGGCTTCCTGCCCTCACCCGGGACCATCGCCGAATTCCACGGCCCCACCGGCCCCGGCATCCGGCTGGACACCGGCGTCCGCTCCGGGTCCTTCGTGGCGCCGCAATTCGACTCGCTGCTCGCCAAGCTGATCGTCACCGGCGCGGACCGCCAGCAGGCACTGCGGCGCGCCCGCCGCGCACTCGCCGAGATTGAAATCACCGGCGTGGCCACCGTTCTGCCGTTCCACCGCGCTGTACTGGAATCGCCGGACTTCACCTCCGAGACCGGCCTGGGCATCCACACCCGCTGGATCGAAACCGACTTCGCGGACCGGATCCCTGCCGATCCCGGCTACAGCACCACCGCGCCCGACGGCGCACGCCGTACTGTCACCGTCGAGGTGGACGGCCGACGCCTGGCGGTCGGACTACCGGCGGACCTGCTGGACGGCTGGGCACGTTCCGGCGGAGCTCTGCCCGCCGGCGTGTCGGTTGATTCAGCGTCCGACGGCGGTGCTGCCGCCTCCGGAACGGCCGATCCGGGGGAGCTGCGTGCCGACATGGCCGGAACTGTCGTCAAGTGGCTCGTGGAGCCGGGCGCTGAAGTGTCGGCGGGGGACGCCGTCGTCGTTCTTGAAGCGATGAAGATGGAAACGCAGGTGACGGCGCACCGCGACGGAACGGTGACGGGCATCCGCGCCGAAGCCGGCGGTGTGGTCACTGCCGGGGCGGTGCTGGCGTTGATCGGCTAGGCGCCGCGGAGGGGCCCAGAACGGTGGTGCGGCCGGGGTTTCCGGAGGACAATGCAAGGCATTAGTTAGCCCTAGGATCCTCCAGAAAACGGAGCCACGCTGTGGATGAAACCGGCACCAATGAGAAAGTAGTCAACCGGCTGATCGACTGTATCAACGACCGCCGGATCGAGGTCATGGACGAGCTGTTCCACGACGATGCTGTGATGCACTGGCCGCAATCCGGAGAAATTGTGCGCGGTGCAGAGAACCGCCGGGGAATCTACAACGCCTTCCCGCAACTGCCCACCATCACGCTGCGCCGGCTGCTCAGCGGCGGGAACCTGGTAACTGCCGAAGCCCTGCTGGACTACGACGGACCGCAGTACGAAACGGTGTTCATCTTCGAATTCCGCGACGGCCGCATTGCCAAGGAAACGGCCTACTGGAGCGAATCGTTCGAACCACCCGATTGGCGTGCCCAGTGGGTTGAAAAGGCCTAGCTGGGCGGCGACGTAGGCACCTGTTGTCAGAAGCGCTGGACGTGGACGCCAGCCGCCGCCAGGGCCGCAAGGAACCGTTCCTGGCGGTCCGCTGACCCAAGGCTCAGCAGATATCCCCGTCCGACGTCGAGCTGGACTCCCGGCCCTGTGTCCTGGATGATTCCCAGCCCGAAGGGCCCGAACCGCAGCCCGAATCCGTAGCGCAGGCCATGGATTGTTGCCGGAGCGGCCCGTTGGATTGCCGCAACTGGAATCCTGCGGCGGTAGAACGGGAACCACTGCAACCGCACTTCGTTGTCGAGGACTTGGATCCTGGAGAAGCCGAACGCCAGGAAGGTGACGAGCATCAGGGCGCATGCAATGGCGGTCCATGCCACCGGTTCCGACTGCAGCGCGCCGGTGAGGAAGATTGCCAGCAGGATTCCTACCAACAGTAGGGCGCTGCCGCCGATGATGGCCCGGGGCAGGCGGCCGTAGAACATCCGGCCGGAATCAAACAACATGCCGGCGTCCTTGGGGGCGGGAGTCACGTTTCCCGGGGACTGTCGTCGACCGGGGCGCGGTTCTTGGCATCGTGCTGAAACATGGAAGAAGCCTATCCGGCCCAGGCCTTCAGATGCCTTTCGGAGCAACTGGCGAACAAAGTCGCTAGCGGGCTGAGGATTCCCTCGCAGGCTCGTCCAACGTCATGAGCTTCAGGCGGGTCGATTGCAGGACCGTGCCCAGTAGTGACCGGGCCGAAAGGAGGAGGCCGCTTACCTCAGGGCAGGAGAGTTCGTAGAACAGCCGGCCGTCCTGGCGCGAGGGCTTGATCAGTTGCTGGCGGCGGAGCACACCCAGGTGCTGGGAGAGGTTCGATGGCTCAAGGCCTATGTCGTCGCGCAGCCGGCTGACCGCCACGGGGCCTTCTGCAAGCATTTCCAGGACCTGGATCCGCGCAGGGTGGCCCATGGACTTGAAAAGTTCGGCCTTCACATCGCTCAGGACCAGACCTACGGGCAGATCATCCTTCATCGGGGCCTCCCTTCCTACATCCACAATTCGGCGCCAACCATAACGCTTGTTCAACGAATACAGCCTATGACAGACAGAAAGGTCTGTCTCACACCCACGCAATATTGGCGTGGTCTGCATGTATATCGTAGCCCCGGCCGCAAAGGGATGATCGGTGGATTTAGTACGCGGACAGCCCTTGCGCGGACGGCTTGAGTAGTTCAGACTTTCATGAATTCATCAATTCGTCCGGCCGTCACCGCGGTCGGTTATACATGGATGGATTCAGGCTGCTTCCGCTGACAACGGCGTCTTCGGGAGTGGTCCGATCCCGAGTTTCCAGGAGGGCTCAATGGCAGGCATGTTTGAATTATTTTCCGATGCGGATGCTTCCTTTAGATTTCGGCTGACAGCTCCTGATGGAACAGTCATGGCGCTCTCGAAGCCCTTCCCGGACAAGCGGGCCGCCGTGGCCGGAATCGCAGCTGTTCGCGAGTACGCAGGAATGGGCTTTGTCACCGAAGTCCCGGCCCCGAAACCCCAGCATTCCCGCGGACCGTCCGCAGCTCTTGCCTTTAGGAGCCGGGCAGCGAGCCGCAGACGGCAGATTCTGGCCCGGTGGCAGCAATCCCTCAAGCCGGGGGCCGTCGTCGCAGATTTTCCTGCGTGGTAAGTTCCATGGCCGCACGGAAAGTCCCGCAGGTGCACTCCGACGCCTTGGCGGCGGCGGATTGCATCGCCGGGACGTTCAGGTATGACGCGGCAACCGGCAGGCTCGACTGGTCCGAGGAGCTATACCTCATCCACGGCTACGGCCGCGGGGAGATTGTGCCCACTCTGGAACTTTTCCACTCGCACAAGCACCCGGACGACCGTAACCGCAGCCGGGAGATCTTCACGCAGGCCCGCAACGCGGGCGGCAAATTCTTCAGTTTCGACCGGCTGATCGACGCCCGCCTGCGGGAGCACAGGATCCTGACAACAGGGGAGGGCTTCCTCGACCAGGACGCCAGGCTGAGCCACATTGCCGGGTTCGTCGTCGACCTCACCCTGACGCTGCGGCGTGAGACGGAACAGTTCGCCCGGGCCGCCGTCTCGGCGGCCAATGCGAGCCGCAGCACCATCGAGCAGGCCAAGGGGATCCTGATGGGTGCCCTGCACCTCAGCGCGGAGGATGCCTTCAACCTGCTCGTCAGCCACAGCCAGCACAGCAATATCAAGCTGGCCAGGACTGCAGCTGACCTTGTGGACCTGTCCAACAACGCCAAGGACCCCGCACTCCTGGACAGTTTCATCCAGGCCCTTCACCGCGGACCTTTCCGCCGCCGGCCGGAAACGCTTGGCATCCGCGGACATCATGGGAGGCGCCAGCAGCGCTCCATGTAAAATTCCTTCTAAGATGACTGCCGAAGACGCCAACCGTTCCTCGTTGTTGCCCGCCCGGGCACTGGCGGGCCGCGATGACCCAGTGGACCGCATTCTTGCCACCGCTTATGAGCTGTTCTCCCGCCGCGGGATCCGCGATGTGGGGACCAATGAGCTCATCAGCCGTTCCGGCGTTGCCAAGGCCACGTTCTACCGGCATTTCCCGTCAAAAGACGCCCTGGTCCTGGCGTTCCTGGCGCTCCGTGACCAGGTGTGGACCGTGGACCTCATCGTCTCCGAAGCCCGGCGCCGCGGCAGCACCCCCGAGGAGCGGCTGCTCGCTGTTTTCGATGTCTTCGGCGACTGGTTCCACCGCGACGACTTCGAGGCGTGCACGTTCATCAACGTCCTGCTGGAGATGGGACCCGAGCATCCGCTGGGAAAAGCGAGCATCGGCTACCTCAGCCGGATCCGCGGCCACATCGAGGCCCTGGCCGAGGAAGCCGGGCTGAGCCGGACCGAGGAATTTGCGCGGTCCTGGCACATCCTGATGAAGGGCTCCATCATTTCAGCGACCGAGGGGGACTTCCTGGCGTCGAAGCGGGCCCAGCAGATGGCCGGCTGGCTGATCGAACACCACCGCAATTGACGCTTAGGCGTCCTGGGTGGCCGTGGCGGGGAGTGCTGCCGGCGGAACGGCAGTATCGTCGCGCAGCGGCCGGCGGGCCAGCCAGGCGGCCACGATCGCGCCCGAGATGTTGTGCCAGAGCGAGAACACCGCGGACGGCAGCGCGGCCAGCGGGCTGAAGTGTGCCGTTGCCAGCGTGGCGGCCAGTCCGGAGTTCTGCATCCCCACTTCAAAAGCCAGCGCGCGGCGGGCCTTGTCGTCCAAGCGGCCCAGCTTGCCGGCGAGGTATCCGAGTCCCAGGCCGAAACCGTTGTGCAGCACAACGGCAAGGAACACGATGCCGCCTGCGGCAACGATCTTGCTGGCGCTGCCGGCCACCACAATCGCCACAATCAGTGAAATCACGACGGCGGACGCCCACGGGAGTGCCGGCAGCACCTTCGCGACGAGCTTCTTGAGGAACAGCCGGGCCAGGAGTCCGGCAATGACGGGCAGGAGGACGGTCTTGACGATGTCCAGGACCATGGCGCCGGCGTCGATCTGCAGGAAGGACCCCGCCAGGAACAGGACCAGCAGGGGAGTGACGATCGGAGCGATCAGTGTGGAGACGGACGCGACGGCCACGGAGAGTGCCACATCGCCCTTGGCCAGGAAGGCCATCACGTTGGAGGCCGTTCCGGACGGTGCGCAGCCCACCAGGATGAGGCCCACGGCCAGTTCGGGCGGCAGGTTGAGTGCCACGGCAATCAGCCAGCCGGCACCCGGCATGATCACGTAGTGGGCCACGATGCCCAGCACTACGGCCCAGGGGCGCTTGACCACCGAGGCAAAGTCGGGCGGGGTGAGCGTCAGGCCCATGCAGAACATTATGATGCCCAGCAGGTACGGGACGCTGGGGCCCATGGGCTTGAAGGCGCCGGGCACCAGGAATCCGGCAATGCCTGCGGCGACTACCAGCAGCGGGAAGACCGTGACGGCGATACGGGCGATTTTCGCCTCGGCGGCCAGCGCCGGATTCAGCGGGGCGGCGTCGGCTTCGCTGCCAGCGGTGGTGTTTTCGTGGGTTTTTGTTGCCTCAAGCATCCAATAATGCTCACATCCGAACGCCTATTCCAGCCACTTCATGAACAGACGTCTGACATTTGTGTCGGATTCTGGGCTCGTTCGGGCTGACCGGCCACGCGCCGGGCGGTCTGTTGCGGCTGCTACTGCGACGGCGGGGTGCTGTAATCGGCGATATGCGCCGTGGCTGCGTGCTCGCGGATCTCAGTGACACCGGAAGCGGCCGCTGCGCTGTCCCGGTAGATTCCCGAGACCGCCAGGATGTTGCCTGTCCCGTTGACGAGCCGGATGCGGACGCCGCCCTGTTCCGCGGCGACGAGTTCGAATTTTCCTGCCATGCTGGACCTCCCCCAAGGTGGTGCGCCTGCACGGTAGCCGCAGGCTGCTCCCCTCCAACTGTAGATGACAATTCTTGTCACATGTATTAGACAACGATTTGTGTCGGCAGGACGGAGGGTCGGCCGCGTTGGGCGGCATGCCCGCCGAAACGCGGCTAGTTCGCGGCGTTCAGCTTCCCCGCGAGCCGTTCGCGCATCTGGGTGCTGGCGGAGTTGAGACCGATCAGCTCCACTTCCCTGCCGTGCCGGCGGTACTTCTCGGTGACGGCGTCCAGCACCGCGATGGTGGAGGCATCCCACAGGTGGGAGGCATGGAAATCGATGATGACGCGGTCCACCGTGGGTGCCGCATCGCGGGCATATTCGAACTGCGTGTAGAGATCGTTGGAGGAGGCGAAGAAGAGCTCCCCGTCCACCGTGTACGTGGCAACGGTGTCACCGTTGAGCTCGATCTCCGTCCGCTCCACGGTGGCGAAGTGGGCCACGCGCCTGGCGAACATGGCCATGGCCGCCAGTACGCCGACTCCCACCCCGATGGCCAGGTTGTGAGTGGCCACGACGGTGCCCACGGTGATGAGCATGACTGCTGTTTCGGACTTGGGCATCCGCTTGAGCGTCTTCGGGGCGATGGAGTGCCAGTCGAACGTGATGGCGGAGACGAAGATCATCACGGCCACGAGAGCGGCCATGGGGATCAGGCCCACGATGCCACCCAGCGTCACCACCAGGACCAGCAGGAACACGCCGGCCAGGAACGTAGAGACCCGGCTCCGGGCGCCGGAGCCCTTGACGTTGATCATGGTCTGGCCGATCACGGCGCAGCCGCCCATGCCGCCCAGGAAACCGGTGACGATGTTTGCCACGCCCTGGCCCCAGGACTCGCGGGTCTTGTTGGAACGGGTGTCAGTGATGTCGTCAACAAGCTTGGCCGTCATCAGCGATTCCAGCAGGCCCACCAGTGCCATGGACAGGGCGAAGGGCGCAAGGATCTGGAAGGTTTCCAGCGTCAGCGGCACATTGGGAATGAAGAGGGCGGGCAGGCTTTCGGGAAGCTGGCCCTTGTCCCGGACGGCCGGGACGTCGATGTTGGCCAGCACGGCAAACAGCGTGAGGGCCACGATGGCCACGAGCGGGGAGGGCACGGCCGTGGTCAGCCGCGGGAGCGCCACAACAATCACTAGTCCGACGGCCACCAGCGGATAGACCAGCCACGGAACGTTGATCAGCTCGGGCAGCTGTGCCATGAACACAAGGATGGCCAGTGCGTTCACGAACCCCACCATCACTGAACGCGGAATGAAGCGCATGAGCTTGGTGACGCCCAGGAGCGCCAGGAGGATCTGGAAGACGCCCGCCAGGATCACCCCTGCGATCAGGTAGTCCAGGCCGTGGCTCCGCATCAGCGGGGCGATCACCAGCGCAACCGCGCCGGTGGCTGCGGAGATCATGGCGGGCCTGCCGCCCACGAAAGCGATGGTGACAGCCATGGTGAAGGACGCGAACAGCCCGATCCGGGGATCCACGCCGGCGATGACGGAGAAGGCAATGGCCTCGGGGATGAGGGCCAGAGCCACCACCAGTCCGGCGAGGGCTTCGGTCTTGAGGCGGCGCGGGGATCGGAGCGTGGCCCGGACGGACTGGAGTTGTTCGGGCTTCATGTGTTCCTAGGGCTTGGTCTGGCGATAGCGCTCGATCTGCTTCAGTCTCCGCAGGAGGCTGTCGCGCCGGGGGTGCGGAACGACGTCGGGCGCCTCCGCGGTGAGGTCAATGTGTTTGGTGCCGTACTGCCACAGCAGCAGGTCATCCAGCAGCCGGTCCGGGCCGGGGGAGTATCTGTGGTCCAAGGCCTTGCGGACCTCGGTGATCCGGTTCGCGCTGAGCAGCTCTGCCAGCTGCATGGTCTGGTTGAGGCCGTGCGCCGCCATGAGTTCGGCTGCCCAGCCCCAGTCATCATCCACTTTACGGTCAACGTGCGGAAGCAGCGTCCGCCAGACGTCGCGGATCCGGTTCGGAGTGAGCTGGGCGGCGCCTTCACCGTCCGTGTCCCAGTAGCTGCGGACTTCTTCGTACCGTTCGTGCAGGTCCGCGAAGGCGCCTTCCACTGTTTCCAGCATGGCCGCGGTGGCGGTGAACTGGCGGTCGAAATGCGGGGTCCAGGCCCGGGGATCCTCGGCCTTGAAGCGGATGTCATGCTCGATCTCGCTCCAGGCGTGCGCAAAAACAGTGCGGATCTGGCATTCAAAGAAGTAGCTGCCGTTGGGCTGGATGTCCGGGTTGAATACCTGCTGGTACTCCTTCACCGCCTCGTTCTGGATGGTCCGCAGGATCAGGTGGCGGCTGGAGTAGCCGTAGGTGCCGGATTCGATGGAGCCGATGTCCTTTTCGCGGTCGCCGCGGCAGTCAAAGAGCTGGCGCTGGCGCTTGATCAGGTTGGCCACCACCGCATTCTCTGCAGGCAGCTTGGTGATGACGCGGACGCCCACCATGTCATTGAGCGTGCGGAACGGATCAGGGAACTTCAGCAGTGGCGCACCGCCGGGTTCCAGCGGCTCCTCCGTGCGGGAAATCTTCTCCTTGAAGGACTCCACTGTCTTGGTGCGGCCGGTGACGAACAGCGGCGTTACCTCGGTGTCCTTGAGCATGCTCCGGAGCGTCAGCAGGACTTCCCGCGTGACCAGCTTCAGGGCAGGGCGCACCCGTGCATAGAGCTCCACGTTTTCCTGCACGGACTCGCGCAGGCCTGCGTCCAGGCGGTCCCAGTTGGTAGCCATGTTTCCAGCTTACGGGCGGCCTGCGACACCCAGGGGGGTGACACCCCCCGGGCAGTGCGGTCCGTGGGCCCGCGGTGCACGCGGCGAACGGCGCCAGACGCCGCCGTCGAATGCGCTGGCGCAAGCTGTCTGCCTCCCAAGGTAGGCTCGGCACATGGCTGATGTGCGGCGTCGGACCCTGCTTTCCCGCGGGCTTCTTGGCGCCGCCGCAGCAGTGGCACTGGGGGCATTGTCCGCTTCCTGTTCGTCGGGCCAGAAGGAGGACGCAGTGAAGCGGCACAAGTACCAGTACGGCGATGACCCGAGTCAGTGGGGTGAGCTGTTCCTGCCGGACGCGGCTGTAACCCGCGGCGTGGTGGTGGTTATCCATGGCGGGTACTGGCGCTCGCAGTACGGCGCCGAGCTCGGCGAGCCGCTGGCCCGGGACCTTGCCATGCACGGAATGCCCGCCTGGAACCTGGAGTACCGGCGTGCCGGCAACGGCGGCGGCTGGCCGAACACCTTCGAAGATGTTCTGGCGGGAATCGACAAACTCAGGGACGTGGCGGCGATCCACGGACTTGGCCTGGAAAGAGTCGTGGCCCTGGGCCACTCGGCCGGCGGGCACCTGGCGGTCTGGGCTGCCGGCCGGACCCGGCTCGGGCAGCTGGGCGCGCCGGACGCCGACCGCCAGCTGAAGCGGAGGAACGACGACGACGGCGCCGTGCAGCTCACCGGGGTGGTCAGCCAGGCCGGCCTCCTGAACCTGGCCGATGCCGAAAAGCTGAACCTCAGCAACGGCGCAGTCAGCAACCTGCTGGGCGGTTCGTCAGCGAAGTATCCGAAGCGCCACAAGTACGTGGACCCCATGAGCGCTATTCCGTTGCGGGTCCCTGTTTACGCCGTCCACGGCAGCGACGACGACGACGTTCCCGCCAGCCAGTCCGTGTCCTACGCCGGCGCGGCGAAGGCTGCCGGCGGACCCGTTCAGCTGCTGAACGTCCCCGGAGACCATTTCGCATTGATTGACCCCAAGGCCCCGGCCTACCGGAAGTGCCGGGACCTGGTGCAGGAACTCCTGGGCTGAACATCTACCCGGCTTCTGTCCGCCCGGCGGCAGGGTCCGTCCCCTAGACTGGAGGAAGGTGCGCCGGGAAGTCTGGTCGGCATAGTCTTGTCGACTCAACGTTTAGGACGCTTCATGAGCCAAACACCTACGCCCGCACCTGACGCCAAACCGCGCTTCACCATCCTTGGCTACGGCAGCTACGCGGAATCGCTGCGCATTGGCGAGATCCTGCGCAAGGAAACAGTGGGCGGTGCACTCCTTGTGGCCGCTGCGGTCATCGCGCTGATCTGGGCGAATTCGCCGGTCTCTGACAGTTACTTCGCACTGCGGGATTTCCGGATCGGGTACGAGCCCTGGCACCTCGAGCTGAGCCTGGGCTCCTGGGCAGCCGACGGTCTGCTGGCCATCTTCTTCTTCCTGGTGGGCCTGGAACTCAAGCGGGAGTTCGTGGCCGGGGACCTGCGCCAGCTCAGCAAATCGATCGTGCCCGTGGCTGCCGCGGCCGGCGGCGTGATTGTCCCGGCCCTGATATATGCCGCCGTGAACATATACAGCCCGGAAACCCTGCGCGGCTGGGCCATCCCCACCGCAACGGACATCGCGTTCGCCGTGGCAGTGCTGGCGATCATCGGATCCCACCTGCCCAGTGCCCTGCGCATCTTCCTGCTCACCCTGGCGGTGGTGGACGACCTCATTGCCATCAGCATCATCGCGTTCTTCTATTCAAGAGACATCCAGGCCGCCCCGCTGCTGCTCGCACTCATCCCGCTGGCGCTCTACGCCTTCCTTGCCCAGAGGTACCGCCGCTTCTTCGGCGTCCACTTCATGGCAGCCTGGGGCATCCTCCTGCCGCTCGGCGTCGCCACCTGGGCCCTGGTGCACGCCTCCGGCATCCACGCCACGGTGGCCGGTGTGATGCTGGGGTTCGCCGTGCCGGTGCTCCGGTCCAAGGCCAGCGGTGGTCCTGACGCCGGCCCCGGCCTCGCGGAAATCTTCGAACACCGCTTCCGTCCCATCTCGGCCGGGGTGGCCGTTCCGGTCTTCGCCTTCTTCTCTGCCGGCGTGGCCGTCGGCGGCTGGGAAGGCCTGGGTTCGGCGCTGGCCGACCCCGTGGCCATCGGCATCATCATGGCCCTCGTCCTGGGCAAACCCCTCGGCATCATGGGCACCACGTGGATCCTTACCAAGGCCACCCGGGCGCGGCTGGACGGGTCCTTCAAATGGATCGACGTGTTTGGAGTTTCCCTCCTGGCCGGTATCGGCTTCACCGTGTCCCTGCTGGTCGCGGAACTCAGCTTCGGCCACGGCAGCCTGCACGATGATCACGCGAAGGTTGGCATCCTGGCGGCGTCGCTCCTCGCTGCAATACTGGCAGCCGTGGTGCTGCGGACCAGGAACCGCCAGTACCGTGAGGCGGAAGAACGCGAGAAGGTGGACTCGGATCGGGACGGCATCCCGGACGTCTACGAACACGGAAACCAGGCCTGACGGACCTCGTTGGCCTCTTGCTGCTTCATACCCCTAGGGGTATGGTTTGAGTACGGCCGGAAGCCACGCCAGAGGCAAATGCGGCCGTCGAGGAGGATGCCATGGATGTCATTATCATCGATACGCCGCCGCTGGGAGACCGGAGCTACCTGGTGCACGACGGCACGGTGGGCCTGGTGATCGATCCGCAACGGGACACGGACCGCGTGGAAGCCGCCGCGCGTGAAGCGGGCGTGACCATCACCCACGTCGCTGAAACCCACCTCCACAACGACTACGTCACCGGTGGCCTGGAGCTCGCCAGAACCCATGGTGCGAGGTACCTGGTCAACGCCGCGGACCAGGTCCAGTTCGAGCGCGAAGCCATCACCGACGGCCAGACCGTCCGCGTGGGATCCCTGACAGTCAGGGCCGTCGCCACTCCGGGACACACCCATAACCACTTGTCCTTCATCGTGGACGACGGCGACAAGCAGGCGGTGTTCTCCGGCGGCAGCCTGCTGTACGGCTCCGTCGGCCGGACAGACCTGGTCGCGGCGTCCGACACCGTGGGCCTGGCGCACGACCAGTACGCATCCGTACGCCGGCTCGTGGCCGAGGCGCGGCCCGATGCCGCACTGTTCCCCACCCACGGCTTCGGATCCTTCTGTTCGTCCGGTCCGGCCAGCAAGGCGCGCTCCTCCACTCTTGGTGAGCAGCTCGCTGCCAACCACGCCCTCATCGATCCGGACGAGGACCACTTCGTCCAGGAACTCATCGCCAACCTCTCCGCATATCCCTCGTACTACGCGCACATGGGCGCCCTGAACGCCAAGGGACCCGGTCCGGCGGACCTCGCCGTCCCGGAGTCAGTGGACCCCGCAGAGCTCACCCGCCGCCTGGAAGACGGCGAATGGGTGGTTGACCTTCGCCGCCGCGTGGCGTTCGCCAGCAACCATCTCAAGGGCAGCGTCAGCTTTGAATACGGCAGCGGCTCCAACTTCACCACCTACCTGGGCTGGGTCCTGCCCTGGGACGAGAAGCTCACCCTCGTGGGTTCCCGCGAGGACGTGGAAAAGGCCATCCGCGACCTCTCCCGCATCGGCATCGATTCGCCGGATGCCGCCGTCGGAACCGAACCGCAGGCGCTGGCGCCGGATGCCGCCGTCGCCTCCTACCCGCGGCTCGGCTGGGACGGCCTGCTGGCCGGCCGCGCGGATGGGGATACGGTCCTTGACGTGCGGCGGACGGACGAGTTTGCAGCGTCCCATGTGGCCGGTGCCGTCAACGTTCCCGTCCACCAGCTCCTGACCCGCCTGGACGAAGTGCCGGCGGGGCGGCTGTGGGTCCACTGCGGAACCGGCTACCGGGCCGGAGTGGCCGCCAGCCTTCTGCAGCGCGCGGGCAGGGACGTGATCTACCTGGATGCCAGGTTCGGCGACGCAGAGGCAGCCGGGGTGGCCCTGGACAACGCCCCGCCAGCGTAATCAGGAGCGCGCGCGTCCCTTCTCTGGCAGAGTATGACCATGCTCACAGTTATTGGCGAAGGCCTGGTCGACGTTGTCCAACGATCCTCGGGAATCGAGGCCCACGTGGGCGGCAGCCCGCTCAACGTGGCAGTGGGATTGGCGCGCCTGGACCACCCCGTGCAGTTCATCGGCAGGTTCGGGCGCGACGCCTACGGCGAGTCCGTGGCCGCCCACCTGAAATCCAGCTCGGTGATGGTCCCGCAGGGCCCGGATGCCCTGCCCACCAGCGTGGCCACCGCGTTGATCGACGACGACGGCGCCGCCACCTACACGTTCGACCTCGCCTGGGAACTTCCCGGCCTCGCGGACCGGCTGCCGTTGATGCTGCAGGGCACCACGTTGGTGCACACCGGCTCCATTGCCACCATGCTGGAGCCGGGGGCTGCCGAGGTGCTCGCCGCCGTCGAGCACGCGCACCCCTCCGCCACCATCAGCTTCGACCCCAACTGCCGCCCCAGCATCATCACCGATGTGGACTATGCCCGCCGGCAGGCGGAAAAGTTCGTCACCCTCGCGGACATCGTGAAGGCATCCGACGAGGACCTCGAATGGCTCTACCCCGGTGTGGACGTCCTGGAGTCGGCCCGGCGGTGGCTGTCCCTGGGCGGTCCCGAGGGGCCCGCCCTGGTGGTGGTGACCCGCGGCGCGGCCGGCCCGTGGGGAATCACCGCCGCCGGCGAAGCGGAGTTCCCCGCACCCAAGGTAGAGGTGGCGGACACGGTGGGCGCAGGCGATTCCTTCATGGCCGCGCTGATCTCCGGGCTGGTGGACCGCGGCCTGGACGGTGCCCAGAACCGCAAGGAGCTGCGTGAGCTACCGGCCGAGTCGCTCCGTGAACTGCTGGCCCATGCGGCGTGGGCAGCCGCCGTCACCGTGTCCCGGCCGGGGGCCAACCCGCCCACGAGGGCGGAACTCAACCACCTCGAGCTCGAAAGTCTGGAACGCGAGGCGGAGTCCGCCGTCGAACGGGACGCCGCGCTCGCCGGCGACGACCGCAGGAATGCCGATTCCGCCAGCAACTGAAAGGCAGCACATGTCCAGCCACCATTCCCCTTCCCTGCACGTCAGCAGCGAGTCCTTCCAGGACGGCCAAACCTTGCCGCCCGCCCAGCGCAGCGGCAAGATGCGCGCCGGGGGCAAGGACGAATCGCCGCAACTGAGCTGGAGCGGTGCGCCGGCGGCGACCAAGGGTTATGCGGTCACGATGTTCGATCCCGATGCCCCGGGCCGCGGCGGCTTCTGGCACTGGGCGGTGCTGGATCTCCCGGCAGGCGTCACGTCGCTTCCCGCCGGTGCCGGTGCCGAGGGCGGTGGGCACCTTCCGGCCGGTGCACTGCAGTTGAAGAACGACGGCGGTTTCCACGGCTACCTGGGCGCCGCGCCACCGCCCGGCCACGGCCCGCATCGGTACATCGTCACGGTCTACGCCCTCGATGTGGAGCACCTCGGTGTGGACTCCGGGGTCAGCCCGGGCAAGCTGGAATCCAGGCTGGCCCCGCACGTGCTGGGCCGCGGGACGCTCACGGGCATCTTCGAACGCTGAGCCCGGTCCACCCCGCCGCGCGAGATTGCCGCGCCGAGATCGCCGGAAACCTGCGAGATCGCCGGAAACTTACGGCGATCTGGCAGCATTCCGGCGAATTCGCGCTCCAGGATCCGGGGCGGACGGCCCTGAGCCCGCCCCGGAGGGGCCCGCCGCCGGGCCAACGTAGACTGGCTGTATGCGGCTGGTAGCAAGTGATATTGACGGAACGATCCTCGGGCATGATGGAAAGATCAGTGACCGGACCGTCCGCGCCTTCCACGCCTGCCGCGATGCCGGCGTCGAACTGGTGTTCGTGACCGGACGCCCGCCCCGCTGGCTGCACCCCCTGGAAGACCAGCTGGGGCACGCCGGAACCGTGATCTGCTCGAACGGTGCCGTGGTGTGGGACCTTGAGGAAGGCCGCCTGGTCTCCGCGCGGGCGCTCGCCCTGGAAGCGGTCTTCGAGGCGCGCCGCATCATCAAGCAGCTCCGGCCGTCCGCGCTGTTCGCCGCGGAAACGCTCACCGGCTTCCACCTGGAGCCGGGCTTCATCGAAAACGACTCCAGCGAACTCCTGACCGAATTCACCCCCGCTCCGCTGGCCAGCACACTCACCGCTGACGACGCCGTGGTGAAGTTCCTGGCCATCGTCCGCGAAGGCACGGCGGACGACTTCCTTGCCGAAGTGTCGCCCGCAGTCGCCCACCTCGCCTCCGCCACCCACTCGGCACCCACCGTGGCCATGCTGGAACTTGCCCTCCCGGGTGTCAACAAGGCGGTGACCCTCGCGGAATACGCCGCCACCCTGGGGATTGACGCAGCGGACGTGGTGGCGTTCGGGGACATGCCCAACGACATCGAGATGCTGCGCTGGGCCGGGGACGGCTACGCGATGGCCAGCGGCCACCCGGAGGCCATCCGTGCCGCGGGGCAGCAGGCGCCGCATTTCGACGACGACGGCGTGGCCCAGATCCTCGAAGCCAAACTGGCCGAATTTGGCGTGAAGCGCGTCTAGGCAGGCGCCTGGAATGACTGAGCCCCAGCCTTTCTTCACCGCCGGAAGCGCGTCCGCGCGGATCGCGATGGCGCACCGCGGGTTCTCGCCGGACGGGCTGGAAAATTCGATGGCGGCGTTCCGCGCGGCCGTCGAACTCGGCTACCGGTACCTGGAAATGGACGTCCACACCACTGCCGACGGCGTGCTGCTGGTGTTCCATGACCCCGCACTCGACCGTGTCACGGACGGACAGGGACGCATTTCCAGGCTCCCTGCCGGGACAGTGGCCCAGGCGAGGATCGGGGGCCTGGAACCCATCCCGCTGTTCGAGGAAATGGTGCGGGCCTTCCCCGGCGTCCGGCTGAACCTGGACGTCAAGGACTGGAACTCCGTCCCCGGGCTTGCGGCCGCGATTGAGAAGTACGGCGTTCACGACCAGGTACTGATTACGAGTTTCTCGGACCGCCGCCGCCGGGCGGTCCTTCGGCGGTTAAGCCGGCCGGTCGCGGCGTCGGCCGGCGTCGTGTCCAACGCGATCTTCACAATGCTGGGGCCGGTGCTTCCGGCGCCGGTCATCCGACGGGTGGTGAGGGGCATCCACGCGCTGCAGGTTCCGGTCAGCTATGGTGCCGTCCGGGTGGTGACACCGGCGTTTGTCCGCCGCGCCCACCGGCACGGCCTCCAGGTCCATGTGTGGACCATCAACGATCCCGCGGAGATGCACCGGCTCCTGGACCTTGGTGTTGACGGCATCGTGACGGACCGGGCCGATCTCCTCAAGACAGTGCTCCAGGACCGGGGGCAGTGGGACTAGCTGCCGTGGTGCGAAGCCCGCTGCGCTTCCAGCACCGCTGCGAATTCGTCCGCAGGAACCGGCCGGCCGAAGTAATACCCTTGGGCGCTGACGCACCCGATGCTGGCCAGGTGCTGGGCCTGTTCCGCCGTCTCCACCCCTTCCCAGACTGCTTCGAGGCCGCACGCCCGGATCAGCTGGAGAATGGCGGCGATCAGGTCCGGCTGGGCCGGGTCCGTTCCGAGGTCCTTCAGCAGCGAGCGGTCCACTTTGACCTTGTCCACCGGAAGCTTGCGCAGGTAGCTGATGGAGGAATAGCCCGTACCGAAGTCATCGATTTCCAGCCCTACCCCCAGCTTCCGCAGGCTGCTCAGGGAGTACCGGTCCAGCTCATTGCCGCTGACAATCGCGCCCTCGGTCAGCTCCAGCACGAGCAGCTCCGGGCTGATTCCGGCCCCGCTGAGGGCATCCCGGACCTCTTCGATGAACTCGAGGCGCTGAAGGTCGGTCGGTGAGATGTTGATCCGCATGGAGAAGTCGTCCCCGGCGCGGCCCTCGGCCCGCCAGTCCTGTAGCTGCCTGACGGCAGTGCGGAGCACCCAGCCGCCCAGCTCGGAAATGAGTCCGGCATCTTCAGCGAGGGGAATGAACTCGTCCGGCATCACCATGCCGCGGGAAGGATGCTGCCAGCGGACCAAGGCTTCCGCACCCTCGATCCGCCCGGACGCCAGCGCGACCACAGGCTGGTAGAAAAGCACCAGCTCTGACTCGGAAATGGCCGTCCGAAGGTCATCGATAAGCTGGCTCCGCAATTGGCGCGCGTGCAGCATGGCCGGTTCGAATACTTTGAGCCTGTTGCGCCCGCCGGCCTTGGAAGCGTACATAGCCACGTCGGCTTCCATGAGTAGCTGTTCCGCGCTTTGTCCGGCTCCGCCGATGCACAGCCCCATGCTGGCCCCGCACTGGACGGAGTCGTTCTCGAGCTCCACCTGGCTGTCCAGGGCAGCGAGGATGCGGTTACCCACGCTCGCGGCGCGGGCGAGGGTGGTGGCGGGCATCAGGACGGCGAATTCGTCACCGCCCAGGCGGGCCACCGTGTCAGTGTCCCGGACTGATCCCTTGATCCGCTCCCCGACGGCGGTCAGAACCTGATCCCCGGCAGCGTGGCCGAGGGAGTCGTTGATGCCTTTGAAGGCGTCAAGGTCCAGCAACAGGACGGCGGGCGGAAGGTCGCCCCGCTCAGCCTCCGCCAGGGTGTCGTTGAGGGCACTGACCAGGGCCGCACGGTTCGCCAGGCCGGTCAGCGAGTCCGTCAGCGCCATCTTCTGCATTTCCAGGTGCGCTTCGTTGAGCAGCCGGGTGCGCAGTTCCACCCGCTGCTCCAGCTCCTGGTACATGATCTGCAGGTCTTCGGCCAGGAGGTTGGTGCCCATGATGACGGCATCCAGCTCATCCCTGGCGGGGGATACTTCGATCCGGGAGTGAAGCTCCCCTGCGGCAAGGCGGACGATTCCGTCCAGCAGCTTGCCCAGGCGCGGGTCGCCCTCAGTGAACATGGGCGTTTTCCTTCAACCACTTGAGGGCCTCGGGCTCGGACGTGAAGTAACTGGCAGGCCCGGACTTAAAGTCGCCGCCAAGGATGAAATGCGCCAGGATCCGGTCCACCGGAGTCCGTCCGAGCAGCGCCCAGGCGGCCACTGTGCTCACATTGCTGAACACCGCCCTCGCCGCCCTGCTCACGGACGCAACGCCTGTCACATCCAGGAGTACGGCCAGCGGAGAACCCGAGTGCGGGCGTTGAAGGCCGGCAGCCAGCACGCGCGCTGAATGCTCATCCAAGTGTTCGTCCCGGGGAAGCACGATCCTGACAATTTGCTCTTGCATCAATCCAAGCGGCTTAGACATTAATCCCCCGAACATGTGAGAGGAGCCGTTTGGCCTCCCTTGCGCCACTCAGCCTTCCACGAGGCTCTGAGACTAAAAATACACTGTCCTTCGCCGTCCGGGGTGCGTTAGCTTACACCTGCTGCAAACGCGCGAACCTGGGCGCTCCGTTCGGAGGCGGCCGCATCGTCAAAGAGTTCGGCTGCATCAGCCAAGCGTTGGAGTGCTTCCTCGTGGTCACCGTTGGCAAGGAGCGATTTGCCCAGCAGGAAAGAGGCCTCTCCCGCTGTTTGGGTGGCCAGGATTCCTGCTTCGGTGCACAGCGGCCGGAGCATGTTGATTGCCGTTGCCATATCGCCGGTCAGGAAATGCCAGTGCGCGCGCACAAACGACATTTCCAGGAGGTCGCGGTCACTTCCGCCGACCACTTCGGTGGCGAGCTCGGCCCGCTCGATGCAGCGAAGGGTTGCGGGGTCGGTGAGCTCGGCCTCGAGGCGCATCACCGCCGACGCGCGGTTGAACCTGGCCCAGAGGTCCACGTCCTTCGACGGTGACAGGCTCTCTGCGGCCATGTCGTGGTAGCGGCCGCCGTCCTTCACCCGGCCGGTGAGGAACGCGACGTTTCCTATCACCCAGTAGGCCTTCCCGGCAGTGTCCTCGTCCACGAGGTCCGTCAGCAGGCCCTCCAGCAGGAGGCACTGGTCCCACGCCTCATCCAGCCGGCGACTTTCTGCGAGGGCGGCGATGAGCGCACGCTGGGCCTGGATGTGGAGGTAGACGTACTCGGGGTTGCCGGCAACGAGATCGGCGGCGGAGGTGGCTGCGGCGACGGCGTCGGGTAGCCGCCCCAGCCCCTGTTGCGACAGCGCCAGCAGGACGAAGGCCCGTGCTCCCAGGGCCGGTTCCGCAGTGGAGAGCGGGTGGCTGGCCAGGTACGTGATCAGTTCCATGCACTCGTGGATCTGACCCAGGTCCTTGAGGCATTCAGCCTGGAAGAGCGTCATGTTCCACCAGGCGGTCTGGTCCCCCTCCAGCAGAGCGAGCTCCGCTGCTCTGCGCGCCTCGTCCCGCGCCCTTGAGTACTCGCGGCTTTTCCAGCTTTCGCGGGCCTGCAGCTCCGCAACCACATGCGGCAACAATTTCCGGGGAATCGGCATTTTCCAATTATCCCCCGGAAAGGTTCTACATCGACCACCCGAGTCATAATTTTGCTGGTGTTACCAGAGTTAAATATTGATCTTGTGACCGTATACTGACGCTCGTAATGAGTTTTTGCGCCCAATTGATTGAAAGGACCCGCGGATGAAGAAAATAGCCGCTACATTCTTGCTCACCGGCGTCCTGGCTGTCGCAGGTTTCGCTGCGCCCGCCACGGCCGCTCCCAAGTCGGATACCACCGTCAGCACGTCAAGCAAGGCGCCCACCACGCAGGCACACATCGGCTGGTGGCCAGACTAAGCTCCATGCGCCAAGGCTGCCCCCGGATCTCAAATCCGGGGGCAGTTCCGTTTAAGGCCCGGAAACGGGCAGTTTCACGGTGATCGTGGTGCCCTCGCCCAGCTGCGAACTGACCGCCACGTCCCCCCGATGCGCCTTGACGATGTCGTACGCAATGGCGAGCCCCAGGCCGCTGCCGGGGACGGCGGCTGACGTCGCGTTGGATGCACGGAAGAAGCGGGTGAAAAGATGCGGGATTTCTTCCTCCGGGATTCCAACCCCAGTATCACGCACGTGGACATTAATGCCGGACTCTCCGTCCGTCATTGCTTCGAGGCGGCAGCTAACAACAATCCCGCCTCCGCGAGGCGTGAATTTGATGGCATTTGAAACAAGGTTCGTAAACACCTGCTCCAGCTGAACTTCATCGGCGATTATCTCTGAATCGCCGTCGCAGAGCTCCAGCGAGATGGAAACGTCGCCCAACTCAGCCAGCGGGCGCAGCGCCACTGTCACGATTTGGAGAGTGTGTCCCAGCTGGACGGGCCCCAGATGGAGGTTGGCGCCGTCGTAATCCTGACGAGAAACAGTGAGCATATCCTCGATCAGGCGCCGCAGCCGCTCTGAGTTCCTGACAATGATGTCCAGCATCCTCTCCACTTCCGCGGGCACCGGCCCTCCCACGCCGTCCTGGATCATGTCCAGGTAAGCGGAGATGGACGTCAGCGGAGTACGGAGCTCGTGGTTGACGGTGGCAAGGAAATCGGTCTTCGCCTGGTCTAGCTGCCGCAGCTGCTTGACCACACGCTGCTGGGCGCTCATCAAATGGCTTTGGATGAGCCCGTACGCGACGTTTCCGGCCACGTGCTGGATCAGTGAAATTTCGGTTCGCGTCCAGACCCGCGGCTCGTCCAGCTGCGCAATCCAGATGACGCCGAGCGATGACTTGCCCTCACCCACAGGAACGAAGGCGGAGGCCCAGGGGCCCATATGCTCAGACCATGCCGCCAGCTCCTGGTCCTCGGGGGACCATTCGTGCAACCGGTGGTCCTCCACGGTGAGCACTTCCGCCTCTGACCACAGCCGGTCCGCAACGCGGTGCGCGGACGATTCCTGGATTCCCAGTCCGTCCGCCACCGGGGCAAGGCCAGGCCGGTGCCATTGGGCAGCTATCCGCGGGACGCGGTCGTCGTCGAAAGTAGTGAACAGGACGCGGTCGGCGCCGAACGTCTCCCCGAATCCTGTCACCAGATAATCCGAAATCAGGAGGGGATCATGGGTGGCGCGAACGGCAGAGGACACCCCGCGGAGCTTTTCGCGCAGCCGTTCAGCGCTTTGCCGCGCATCGGAGCGCTGCGCAGCGCGGCTGACCAAGACGTCCGCCCGGTGGGCAAGTTCGGCGGGGGCGGGGGGTTTCGCGATGTAGTCCGCCATGGGGAGCGACCGCACGCTCTCCGCCGCGGACTCGTCGTCCAGATCGATCAGGAGAAGGAGCGGTGCATCCACCGGAGGGCCGGCAAGCGAGTGATCCGCGACGACGATGCTGGGATGGTGCCCGTCCAGCAGCCCGGCCAGGCTTTCGTGGCTGGAGGCCGTGGAGACCTCGAACCCTGCGGCCGCTAAAACGGCCGCTGTAGCGGACAAGCGCCCGCTGTCCGGATCGGCCACGATAGCCGTGCGTGGTACAAGTGATTTCTGCGCCGCCTGGATTACCACGCTGCCCCCTTCGGTCCCCGGTTGACTACATTGTAGGGTGACTTAGGTCGCACGCATTCCTTGCGGGCTTACCCTGGCGGGAGGAAGGGTGGATATGTCCGGAAATCGCGAGATGGGCACGGAAGCGGGACTGACGCTGGGAGCCGACGGAGTGCTCCGGCTGACGTGGCCGCGCGGCGCCGTGATCACAGCCGAGGACGCGGAGCGCGCCATGCTCAGGGTGAACCAGTTGTGTGGCGACGAACGGCATCCCATGCTGGTTGACATGGCCACCACCGCCGATGTGAGCCGGGGCGCACGCGCCGTTTTTGGCCGCCCGTGCCAGGCCTCCCGGATCGCCTTGCTGGGGGCCTCGCCGGTTGACCGCGTCCTGGCCAATTTCTTTTTGGGAATCAATGCCGTGCCGTGTCCCACGAAGTTCTTCACCTCCGAGCGGGACGCCATCACGTGGCTGTCTGTGACCTGATTTCCGTGCCTGACTAGCCGGGCATCAACGGTGGTGCCCTTATATTTGGACCATGCTCGCCGCCCTAAAGAAATACCTGATGATCCCCAGGCTTGTGCGGTTGTCCGCCGGCGCACCGCGGGACCACCATATTGCCTGGGACCGGTTTTGGTCCTCCGTGAAAAGCACAGGGGCCACCGGCGACGTGCTGTGGGACTCCGGCAGCGACCACGAGATGCAGGGTTACGTGGACAGGCTGCACCTGCACCTGGACCCCGGGCTGCCGGTGGTGGACATCGGCTGCGGCAACGGCAGCTTCACCCGGCAACTGGCCGCTCATTTCCCGCACGCCATGGGTGTTGATGTCTCCGCCCATGCAGTACGGCGGGCGGTCAGCGAGTCGTCCGGGCTGGCGAACGTTTCGTACGTCGTCCGTGACATGACAGCTCCCGACGCCGGCGGCGGACTCGGGGAAGAGCTTCGGCTGCTTGGCGGGGGAGGCCGCGCTGGCGCAGGGGCGAATGTCTTTATCCGGGGCGTATTGCACGTCCTGGGAGAACGTGACCGGCAGGCCCTGGCCGAAAACGTTCGTGCCATCACGGGAATGAACGGGCGCGTTTTCCTGGCCGAAACCGACTTCCAGGGAAACGCCGTCGAGTATGTGTCCCACCTCGGAGCAACGCTCCGGTCCATCCCGTCGCCTCTCGAAGGAGCCATCCGCGGGCTGCCCATGCCGGGGCGCTTCGGTCCGAAGGAGCGGAGCCTGGCCTTCCCCGCGGGCCGCTGGGAGCTGATCGAGGACGGTCCCACGACGATCGAGACGATGCCCTTGTCCGACCCGACGCGGGCTGACCTCATCCCCGGCTACTTTGCGGTGCTGCGGGCAAGGAATTAGGAGCCTTTCCCTGAATCCGCGCCGCGGGAAGCTATTCTCGACGGATGAAGGGGACCGAAGCAACAGTCGTCGAGGCCGGAGGGCTCCGTGGACGGATGCACGCCTCGCGCGCCACGCCCAGCGGCCTGCCGGGCGCCGCCGCGGAGGCCCCCACCATCGTCCTCATTCACGGGATCGGCGTCTCCCACCGGTACCTTGCACGGCTGCACCACGTCCTGGCCAGGACCGCGGACACGATTTCGATCGACCTTCCCGGCTTTGGATCCGCACCCCGCCCGGAACGCCTGCTTACCGTTGCGGACCACGGGGCGTTTATCCACGAGGTGCTGGATCAGGCGGGAGTAGGGCCGCGCATCCTCGTGGGCCATTCCATGGGCGCACAGTTCGTTCTGGAAGCGGCCCTTCAGCGCCCCGGCCAGGTGCCGCATGTTGTGCTGATGGGACCCGTGGTGGACGTCCGGCGCCGCACAGTGCTCCGCCAGATGCTTGCGCTGGCCAGGGATGCGATCCGCTATGAAACATTGGGGTCCAATGCCGTGGTCTTCAGCGATTACCTGCGCTGCGGCCCGGGCTGGTACCTCAAGCAACTGCGGGTCATGATGAACTACAGGACCGAGGACCGGATTCGCGGGCTGGGGGCGCCCGTACTGGTCCTCCGCGGGGCCTCGGACCCCATCGCGACAGGGGAGTGGTGCCGGATCCTTGCCCGCCGCGCTCCGGCCGGCAGGCTGGTGGAGGTGCCCGGCTGCGGACATGTGGTCCAGTACACCGGCACGGCCCAGGTCGCTGACGCCATCAGTGGTTTCGCCGGGCTCCCGGATTCCGGCGCCGCGGAACAGACCCGGAAGCGCCGCTAGGCCCGTCGCGGCCGCCCATCGGGGTCAGTGCTCCAATAGTCCCGGTTCATTACACGCAGGCAAGCGCTTTCCTGCGGATGCTGGCAGGATAGACCCATGCGCATTCTCATCGCTCCGGACAAGTTCAAAGGGTCACTGACTGCCGCGGAAGCTGCCAGTGCCATCGCCGAGGGGGCGCTGCGCGTCTATCCGGACGCGGTCGCCACGCAGTTTCCCGTTGCCGACGGCGGAGAAGGCACCCTTGAAGCCGCCGTTGCCGCCGGCTACGAGGAACGGCTGAACGCCGTCGTCGGTCCCATCCTGGCGCCCATTGGTGCGGCCTGGGCTCTCCGCAAGGATGCTTTCGGCGGTGCCACCGCCGTGATTGAAACGGCCCAGGCCTCGGGGCTGGCGCACATGGAGCCGACGCCGGCCAACGCGCTGCGCGCGCACAGCTACGGCTGCGGCCAGCTGATCGCTGCCGCGCTGGACGCCGGGGCTACCGAAATCGTACTGGGCGTGGGAGGCTCTGCCATGACCGACGGCGGCAGCGGCGCCCTGCGCGCACTGGGCCTGAAGCCGCTGGACGCCAGCGGAAACGTGGTTCCGCTGGGCGGCGGTTCCCTTGGGGACGTTGTCGGTGTTGACGTTTCCGGCCTGGACCCGCGGCTGGCTGCCGTGAAGTTCCGGATCGCCGTGGACGTTCAGAACCCGCTGTTCGGAAGCGACGGAGCGGCTCACGTCTTCGGTCCGCAGAAGGGTGCCGACGCGGACGCCGTGGAGCTGCTGGATGCGGGGCTCCGCAACTGGGCGTCCGTTCTGCGGCAGTCCACGGGGCGCGACGTCAACGTTCCCGGAGCGGGCGCGGCTGGCGGGTTCCCGGCGTCGTTCCTGGCTTTCAGCAATGCCGCTCTCGAAGGCGGCTTTGCCTTGGTGGCGGGCCTCACGGGCCTGGCGGTCCAGCTGGCCGAGGCGGACCTGGTGATCACCGGCGAGGGATCCATGGATTCGCAGTCGCTGGAGGGCAAGGCGCCCATTGCGCTGGCCGATGCAGCGCGCGAGCGGGGCATCCCGGTGATTGTGGTGGCCGGCCGAATCCTGGTCACGCCGGAGGACCTGGCGAGGCACGGCGTGGTGGCCGCTGCGCAGCTGCTGGACGTCGCGTCCAGCCCGGAAGACGCCGTCGCCAATGCCGCCAAGTACCTCACGTGGGCCACCAGCCAGGTCCTTGAGGGGGCCTGACTCGGGCCGCTAAGCCCCGGTCTCGTAATGCGGTTCGGCCACGGGTTTGGACTCGGGTGAGCCCCGTTCGCGCAGGTAGACGGACGCACCAACCAGCACGGCGACCGCAAGGAATTCGCTCTGCCAGTTCTGGAACGACTCGAACCAGAACCGGCTGGTGCCGAGGTAGCCGAGCAGCGTCACGCCCGGCTGCCCGTGGCTTTGTTGTTCCTGGCTGTACTCCTCGCTGCCGCCTACCGCATGGAGGGTGAAAGATGCGAGGAACAGAAACAGGAACATGATGGAGAGGGAGTGCTCATAGAGCTTGAGGACCCAGCCGCCGCGCCGTACGGGCCACGGCGTGGCGGCCTTCATGGCTGCCTCACGCGGATCCTGGTCCTGCGGCGCTACCTTTCCCATCGGCTTCGATTCCGAGGAGCCTTTTTGGAAAAGGAAAACCGTCAGGATGACATACATGCCCATCTGCAGGAACTCCGATTCCCAGTTCTCGAAGGTGGCTTCGAGGAACGCCCCGGTGGCGAGGTAGCCCGCAATGCCTACGGCCGGTTGGCCGTGGGCGAGCTGGTCTTCGCTGTAGTCGCTGGCTCCGCTGATCACCATTCCGCCGAAAAACACCGCGAATAGCCCGATGTTGGCCAGCATCAGCCCGTGTTCCTTAACCCACTTCTTCATGGTGCCTTCCGATTTTGACTGGCGAACTTCGCTGGGAAAGACGTTGTCCTATCCACGCCTGGCCCGTTTGTTGAGCTGGATCGGGACGATGACCAGCAGGATCAGCAGGACTGCCAGCAGCAATCCGCCTGCCGTGAGGCCCGCGTTGCGTCCGGCGGTTACGTCGAAAACCAGGGCTGAGGTTCCCGCACTCAGGAGTGCCACCCCGCCGAGGGCAACCTTCGTGATGCTGTCCGCGCTCGAAACGAGGGTGGATTTCAGCCGTTGCCGGAACAACCTGCGGTGGACGCTGACAGGCAGGAGGATCAGCGCGGTGGTCAGGGCAGCCAGCACCACGTTGGTCAGGTAGAGGCCCACCTGGAAGGCGTCGAGGTCCTCGAACCGGGACTGGAAGGGAAGCGTGAGTAGGAAACCGGCAAGGATCTGGACTCCGGTTTGTAACACGCGCAGTTCCTGGATGAGCTCCATCCAGTTACGGTCCATCTGCTGCTCGACCGTTTCGTTTCTACCGTTGCCCGGCGTCACCTCCGGGTCAGACAATTGCCCACCTCCGGTCGCCGCGAGCGGCCGCGAATGGCCGCAACTATGTCTCAACCTAGGCTTGAAGATGCCCATTATCAAGCACTACTAAGTTTGCTGACTAATTTTGCCAAAACCGTGGACTTGCCTTGTGCGCTGGGATAGTTTCGAAGAGCCGGCCACGCACCGGAGGCAGTACAAACTCAGACGTTAGCGAGGTGGACATGACCGACGAAAAGCAGGACCACCAGCCGCAGGACCCCAGGGCGGGCTACCATGACGGGCCGTTCCCCGAGCAAGTCCAGAAGCAGCCGGGGCTCACGGCGCCCATGGAGCCGCAGCCGGACCACGGCGAGGAAAGCTACGAGGGAAACAACGCGCTCCCGGGCAAGGCAGCGCTCATCACCGGGGGAGACTCCGGCATCGGAAGGGCAGTGGCCATTGCCTTCGCCCGCGAGGGGGCCGACGTCGCCATCTCGTACCTTCCCGAAGAGGAAACCGACGCCCAGGATACCGCCGCGTGGATCCGGAAGGCCGGTCAACGGGCCCTGTTGCTGCCGGGCGACGGCCGCAGTGAAGAGTTCAGCACCAGGATCGTGGCGGACACGCTCGCGGAGTTCGGGCGCTTGGACGTGGTGGTGTTGAACGCCGCCTACCAAAAGAACCGCGACAGCTTTGAGGCGCTGCCCACCGATGAATTCGACCGTGTGTTCAAGACGAACCTGTATTCCCTGCTCTGGACGGCAAGGGCCGCGGTGCCCCATCTCAAGGCAGGCGCCTCCATCATCACCACTGCCTCCATCCAGGCCTTCAATCCTTCACCGGAACTCATCGACTACGCCATGACGAAGGGCGCCCAAGTGGCGTTCACCAAGGCGCTGGCCCAGGAGCTCGGGCCCAAGGGCATCCGGGTCAATGCCGTGGCTCCGGGCCCCATCTGGACGCCGCTCATTCCAGCCACGGAATGGCCCGAAAAGCTGCCGACGTTCGGTCAGGACACTCCTCTCGGGCGCGCGGGACAGCCTGCAGAACTCGCGGCCGCCTACGTCCTGCTCGCCTCGGACTCCGGCTCCTACATTTCCGGGGCCGTGCTTCCGGTGACAGGCGGCAAGGGGCTCTGAGCCCCGCCCGGACTTGCATCCAGGTCCGCGTATCCAGCTAACCAACCAGCCCTACCACCCAGGAGGAATGACATGACGCAGGAGAACCAAGGAACACCCATTGAGGAAGAGGGCGGGTACGGTACGCCCACGGTCGAGCAGGAAATGGGTGGCGCTGACACGAAGAAGTTCGCCCAGCCACGTGAGGAAGAGGCGTTCGACGCGGCGGGCCTGAGCCAGGACAGCCCGGACGGCGAAACCTACCCTGCCGGGGCGCCTGACCTTAGCCAGTTCGGCGAAGAAGACCAGGACAGCGCAGGCGAACCCGGAGCGGGTCGTTTCGGAGGAACGGAGGATCAGTTGCACGCAGAGAGCGAAAGTACGGACCCCGGCTTTGAGCCGGCCGAAAGCGATGCCGCGGTACCGTCCGCGGAGGCGGAAATGGACGAATCCAACACGGAGGATCCGGACGCCGGACGGCCCTTCTCGTCAGAACCGAAGCAGGACGCTGCCGGGATCCCCGATGGCAGTGGCACGGACCTGCCGGACAGCAAGGCCCCCAAGGACCGCGAGGACGATACGTTCGACGCCGGATAAACCCGGCGCTGGTTAACAGCCCGTGCGGGCGGCTGCCGAGGCGGCCGCCCGTCAGTGCCGCCTAAGGCCGCTTTTTCGGAGTCCGCTTGGCGGCGGCGTTGATCGCGGCCTTGACTGCAGGGGGCAGGCCGGCCTGTTCGGTCTCCGGTTCAGCGACGCTGCCGCGGGCCTTCGCGATCGCTTTCATGCCGTGGTAGATCACCAGTGCGGCGGCGGAGCCCAGGGCGATGCCGGTGAACGTCAGTTCGCCGATGGTCCAGGTGTAGTCGGCGATGCCGATGATCAGTGCCACCGCCGCGGTGGTCAAATTGACCGGGTTGGAGAAGTTGACCTTGTTCTGGACCCAGATCTTGACGCCCAGGATGCCGATCATGCCGTAAAGCATGGTGGCAGCGCCGCCCAGCACGCCCGCGGGAACCGTGGCAATCAGTTCGCCGAACTTGGGGGAGAAGCTGAGGATGATGGCGAAGGTGCCAGCCACCCAGTAGGCTGCCGTCGAGTAGACCTTCGTGGCCGCCATCACGCCGATGTTTTCGGCATACGTGGTGGTTCCGGAACCGCCGCCGAAGCCGGCCAGTACGGTGGCGGCGCCGTCGGCCATCAGGGCGCGGCCGGAGACGCCGTCGAGGTTCTGGCCCGTCATGGCGGACACGGATTTCACGTGGCCGATGTTCTCGGCAACCAGCACCAGCACCACGGGAACGAAGAGACCCACCACGCCCAGGTGGAATTCGGGGGTCTGGAAGTGCGGCAGCCCCACCCACGCGGCGGCGTCCATCTTGCTGTAGTTCACTTCGCCGCGGAGCATGGCCACAAAGTATCCCACCACTACGCCCACCAGGATGCTGAGGCGGCCGAGGATGCCCTTGAATAGCACGCTCACCAGGATGATGGTGGCCAGGGTAATCACCGCGGTGACGGGGGCGGCGTCGAAGTTGTGCTTCGCGGCCGGGGCGAGGTTCAGTCCGATCAGGGCTACGATGGCGCCCGTGACGATCGGCGGCATGAGCCGGTTGATCCAGCCGGCCCCGAATTTCTGGACCACGGCGCCGATGACGGCCAGGCCCGCGCCGGCGAGCACGACCCCGCCCAGGGCCCCGGGAATTCCGAACTGCTGCTGGGAGGCCATGATCGGGGCAATGAACGCAAAGCTCGAACCGAGGTAGCTGGGCACCCTGCCCTGGGTGATCACCAGGAAGAGCAGGGTTCCGATGCCGGAGAAGAACAGTGTGGTGGCCGGCGGCATGCCCGTGATGATGGGCACCAGGAAAGTCGCACCGAACATGGCCACGACGTGCTGCATTCCCACCCCGATGGTCAGCGGCCAGGTCAGCCGTTCGCCGGGGGCCACCACCTCGCCCGGGCGGACCGACTTACCGTTGCCGTGGAGCTTCCATTTGGTACCAAGCATGCTCATGGCCGGGAGCCTTTCAAAGGAGTATGTGTCGGGAGCGGGGAAGGAATCTTCCGGAGCAACATTACCGCGCAGGCCCCGCAATTCGCCCCGCAATTCGCACGGCCGTGCGTCCGGCCGCTGTGGAGCCCTGCCGCTCGGCAGCCCGCCACTGTGGGGAAGGTCACGCGGGGTCACGGGAAGAGGAACGATTCGCTTGAAGTTGCAACTATGGATAGCAGAACCGCCGGCCGCCTTCGGGTGAGCAGGCCCAGCGAAAGGTATGCAGATGACAATTGCCCATGAAGAAGCAGTGATCGACGCAGCCGCAGTGGACGCGATTTTCGCCGAAGCCCGTACGGCCAACGCATTCACCGGAGAGGTCACGGATGAGCAGGCCCGCGCCATCTACGAGCTGACCAAGTTCGGCCCGACGGCGTTCAATTCCCAGCCGCTGCGCGTGACCTACGTCCGCTCCGACGAGGCCCGCGCACAGCTCGTGGACACCCTGGCCAACGGCAACAAGGCCAAGACGGCGTCCGCGCCGCTCGTCGCCATCCTCAGCTACGACACCGACTGGGCCGGACAGTGGGACAACTTCCTCCCCGGCTACAACGCCCCCAAGGCCATGTACGACGCCTCCCCGGATCTCGCCGCCAGCACGGGCAACAACAACGCCCACATGCAGGCCGGATACTTCATCCTTGCGGTCCGCTCGCTCGGTTTGGCTGCCGGCCCCATGACCGGTGCCGACTTCTCCGCCATTGATGCGGCATTCTTCCCGGCCGGGGACCAGAAGAGCTTCCTGGTGGTCAACATTGGCCAGCCCGGGCCCGACGCCTGGGGCGAAGCCAAGCCGAAGTTCGCCTACGAGGATGTAGTCCGCACCGTCTAGGTCCGTACTGTCCCCGGGTGCAGCACGCCGGACACGAAGACGCGCCCTGACACGCAGAGAGGCCCCCGGCACGATGGGGGACACGCCGGAGGCACTCTAGACACATTTTTGCAGTTGAATGCACGGCATGTGTCCTGGGCCACTTCCCATTTTAGTCGAAATCGCCACGCTGGCTACTGTGCCCGTCCGCGCCCGGACGGGCACAGCCGGCCCTGCGCAGTGGCACACTGGCCCTATGCAGAACCTGATTCTGGTGGCCTTCACCGAGCCCGTCACTGACGGGCTCGTTTTTCCCCGCGACGACTGGCCCCTGCACATCACCCTGGTCAAGTTCGACGTCGACCCGACGTTGGGCGAGGACCTCACCGAACGGATCGCCGCACTTATCGACCAGCCCGTACGGGCGGCCCTTGGCGCGCGGCTGACGATCGGTGCGGACGCCGGCTTCGGCCGGCGGGAGTCCATCCCGGTGAGCCTCGTGGAGCCCAGCCAACCACTCCAGGAACTTCACGAGTCACTGGTTGGGGTCGTGGCGGGGCTGCCCGGCCGGGTGCCCACGCCGGACCACACCCTGGCGAACTATCGTCCGCACGTGTCACACCACGGTGACAAGCGCACCCGCCCGGGAGACGACGTCGTGCTGGACCGCGTGGCCCTGGTGGACATGGCGCCGGACGGAAACCATTCCGTCCGGCGCATCCTCCGCCTGTGGGAACTTACGAAATAACCCCGTCAACCAAGGCCTTGGCTTCGGCCTGGACCTGCTTGAGGTGGTCGGCGCCCTTGAACGACTCGGCGTAGATCTTGTAGACGTCCTCGGTGCCGGACGGGCGGGCGGCGAACCAGGCGTTCTCGGTGACCACCTTCAGGCCGCCGATCGAGGCGCCGTTGCCGGGAGCCTCGGTAAGTTTGGCCGTGATCGTTTCGCCGGCGAGCTCGGTGGCGGTGACGTCCGACGGCGACAGCTTGCCGAGGGCGGCCTTCTGCTCGCGCGTGGCGGCGGCGTCGATCCGGGCATAGACGGGATCGCCGAACTGGTCGGTGAGGCCCTTGTACAGCTGCGACGGAGACTTGCCCGTGACGGCGGTGATTTCCGAAGCCAGCAGCGCCAGCAGGATGCCGTCCTTGTCGGTGGTCCACACGCTGCCGTCCATCTTGTTGAACGAAGCGCCGGCGGATTCCTCGCCGCCGAACGCGCCCTCGCCGGACAGCAGCCCGGGAACGAACCATTTGAAGCCCACGGGCACCTCGACGAGCTTCCTGCCCAGGCTTTCGGCCACGCGGTCGATGATGGACGAGGAAACCAGGGTCTTGCCGATTACCGACTCCGGGTTCCAGCCGGTGCGGTGCCGGTAGAGGTAGTCGATGGCCACGGCGAGGTAGTGGTTCGGGTTCATCAGCCCGCCGTCCGGCGTAACGATGCCGTGGCGGTCGGCGTCGGCGTCATTGCCGGTGGCGACGTCAAAGTTTGCGCCGCTGGACATGCGGTTGATCAGCGAGGCCATGGCCGACGGGGAGGAGCAGTCCATCCGGATCTTCTCGTCCCAGTCCAGGGTCATGAAGGCCCACTGCGGGTCGACGGTGGGGTTCACCACGGTGAGGTTCAGGTGGTGGCGCTCGCCGATCTCGCCCCAGTAGTCCACCGAGGCGCCGCCCATGGGGTCGGCGCCGATCCGGACGCCGGAATCGCGGATGGCGTTCAGGTCCAGCACGGACGGGAGGTCGTCCACGTAGCTGCTGAGGAAGTCGAACTTGCCGGTCGTCTCGGCGGCCAGTGCATCGGCCACCGGGATGCGCTTGACGCCGCGGAGTCCGTTTTCAAGGAGTTCGTTGGCGCGGTTGGCGATCCAGCCGGTGGCGTCCGTGTCCGCGGGGCCGCCGTGCGGCGGGTTGTACTTGAACCCGCCGTCACCGGGCGGGTTGTGGCTGGGGGTGACCACGATGCCGTCAGCCTGCGGTGCGCCGGCGGGGGCGTTCCGGTTGTGCGTGAGGATGGCGTGGCTCAGCGCCGGAGTGGGGGTGTAGCCGTGGCGGGCGTCGATCAGGACGTTCACGCCGTTGGCTGCCAGCACCTCCAGAGCCGAGTTCTGCGCCGGTTCGCTGAGGCCATGGGTGTCTTTTGCCATATACAGCGGGCCGGTAATGCCCTGCCCGGCACGGTATTCCACGATCGCCTGGGTGATGGCCACAATATGGCCTTCGTTAAAGGATGCCTTCAGGCTGGATCCCCGGTGCCCGGACGTGCCGAACGCAACGCGCTGGCCCGGGTCGCTTAGATCGGGAGAAACATCGTAGTACGCATCCAGGAGCGCAGTGAGGTCAACAAGGTCTTGGGGTTGGGCAACTGTGCCCGCGCGGCTAGCCATGGCACCAGCATGCCAGACGACGGCGGGACGCAACACGGTTTGTCCGGAATCCGGCCCCTGTGACGCCGAATTTCATCCGGCATTTACCAAATTCATTCCCTTTGTATTTATTGAGGGGCAGTAATTGGCTGCGGAAAAGCGAGTAGTGGCGCCAAAAGTACCTATATACCGGCTGTCCCGCGGCTGCTAATTTCTAAACAAATTACGACGGCGGGCTCTCCGCCGCCGTCAGCGTTGCGGTGAATCCTGGATGGATTGATCCAGGTCGGGATGATCCAGGGTGCGGCGAATCAAAGGGAGGACAGCCAATGGCGGCAGGCGACGAAGCATCGGAACAGGCCCGGCTGGCTGCCGAGCGGATTGCGCGGCTGAAGCGCCAGCTGGAGCATGCCGAACACGCTGCGGAATCGTGGGGTTCCGGTGCGGACGGAGAGCGCCGCACCGCCACCCGGCTCGGCCAGCTGACCCCGCACGGCTGGTTCCTGCTGCACGACGTGCACTGGCCCGGACGGCCGCTGGCCAACCTCGACCACGTTCTGGTGGGGCCGGGCGGAATAGTCGTGGTGGATGCCAAGAACTGGTCAGGCGCCGTTGAGGTCAGGGCAGGCGTCCTGAGGCAGAACGGCTACTCCCGGAACCCCGCCGTGGACGGCTCCCTGGGGCAGGCTGCCGCCGTGGCTGCCCTGCTCGACGCGCCGCACCGGCACCTGGTCCGCTCGATCATCTGCCTGACCGGCCAGCCCGACCTTGTAGAGGTGACAGGTTCCGGGGTCGAGGTGCTGGGCATCAACCGCGTGGTTGCGAGGGTGGCGGCCCTCCCGGCAGTGCTGGATTCGCAAACGGTGGTTGGAATTTACTCCCACCTGGGACAGCAACTGACGCAGCCTCAGTCGCCCGCAGCATCGGACGTCCGCGGGAGCGCGGGCCGTCATCCCCCGGTCCGCCAGTATCAGGGCGCCTATCCGGCGCCGGTTCCGGCCCGCACCGGATACCGGTCCGTCGCGGGTCCCCCGCACATGGGAAGCCGGTCCGTGGGAAGCCAGCCCCACAGAGGCTGGCTGGTAGCCGGTTTATGGAGCCTGCTGGTCCTGGGGATCGTGGCGTTCGCACTTTCTGCGCCGCTCTGGAACCTGTAGGTCCTGCCCGCTGGCGTATCACGGGTATATCACGGCCGCGCACCTCCGGGCCGTGCGTTGGTAGGCTGGTTCCAGCCTTTCAAAAGGGGAATTCCCATGTCGAACCAGCCTGCCCCCGGCGACGAGGGGATGCCACAGGGCTACCCCCCGCCGTCGTACATTCCACCGCAAGGGTCACAGCCGGCCGGACCCTACGGCGCCGTCTACGGGCAGCCGTCCTACTACGGCATGCCACCCGAGCCCAAGGGCCTGAGTATCGCCAGCCTGTGCTGCGGCATCGCCGTCTTCCTTGGCCTGGGTCTCATCATCCTGCCGCAGATTGCGGCCGTGGTGCTGGGCCACCTGGCCCTGCTCCGGGAACCCGCCGGGCGGGGACTCGCCATCGCCGGACTGGTCCTTGGCTACCTCGGCCTGGCGTTGACCGCGATTGTGCTCACGTTCGCCGTGGCGGCGATTTTCGCTGCGGCCAACGCGGGGTACGGCTACTAAACCGGGCCGGGCGCAACAAGGGAGTGCCCCGGTGAAGATGCGGTCACCGGGGCACTCCCTTGTTGGATCTGTGTCTTGTCAGCCGCTGTTAGGAGTGTGACTTCCTGCCAGCGTCCAGCCCGTGCTCACCTGTACGTGATGGAGGTGCCGGACGTGGGCGACCAGGTGATGCGTCCGCCCTGGTAGTCCTGGGCCACTGCCCCGCCACCAATGGCGAACTCATTTGTGGTCGGGTACCCAAGCCGTCCGTTTTCCCAGCCCTGCGAAGCGTAGGCCACGCGGATGGCGCCCGCGTTGGGGTGGGCTCCGGTAGCAGCCGACCAGTAGATGACGCCGCCCTGGAAGTTCTGGTAGACGCCTCCATTCTTCAGGCCGGTGATCTCATTGCTGGTCGGGTATCCGAGGAAGCCGTTCTCCCAGTTGAAGAACGCCCAGGTGGCCCTGACGGCGCCCTTAGTGATGCGGGCCCCGGTTGCCGGTGACCAGTGGATGACGCCGCCCTGGAAGTTCTGGTAGACGCCTCCGTTCTTGAGTCCGCCGATTTCATTGCTGGTGGGGTAGCCCAGTCCGCCGTTTTCCCAGCCCTGCGCTGCCCATGCGGCGTCGATGGCGCCCTTGGTGATGCGGGCCCCGGTTGCCGGTGACCAGTGAATGACGCCGCCCTGGAAGTTCTGGTAGACGCCCCCGTCCTTGAGTCCGCCGATTTCATTGCTGGTGGGGTAGCCCAGCCCGCCGTTTTCCCAGCCCTGCGCTGCCCATGCGGCGTCGATGGCGCCCTTGGTGATGCGGGCCCCGGTTACCGATGACCAGTGGATGACGCCGGCCTGGTAGTTCTGGTAGCACCCGCCGGCAGCCAGCCCGCAAACTACGGTGCCCGTTGCCGTGCCGAGGCTTGAGGCAGTAGCTGCCGCCAGAATAGCGGCCGTTGCCTCAGCAGGGGCGGCCGACGCTGTGTCTGTCAGTTCGAAGTCATCGGTCAGCAGGGTACCTATGCTTATCAGGTTCATGCCCATACTGATGGCCGAGGCGCCGGCTGGTACGGGAGGCGTCGTATAGGTGACTTGGGTCCAATTCGCAGCGGCGTTGTACAGGGGGCTCGCTGCCAGATTCCAGTAGCTCCAGGTACCCAAGCCTGTTCGGTAATACAGCTCGAACTGGGTGGGAGCTGTGGATTTGTACCACGCCTTTATCTGGTAAATGTGGCCCGGAACGGCGCTCGGGGCGCACTCGCCCAGGTCGAGTGAGGGAAGGAGCTTCCCGTCGCCGTTCGTGTACGCGGACATCACCATCTGTCCGGCTGCTGTTCCTGTGTGGCCTGGCGTTGCGACGCTGAAAGCGCGCGTATTGGTCCCCCAGCCGCCGGCGGCCCAGCACTGCGGGAGCCCGCCCGCCACAAGGGGCGCTGTTTCCAGGCCAGGGTTCTTGATCAGATTGCCCGTGGTCTGGGGAGCCGGAGCGGCCGGGCCGTTGACCAAAGCCTTGACCGTCCCGCCAATGACCTGATCAACCGTCTTGACAGTGGCGCGTCCGGCGGCCTGCTCGCCTGCGAGCCAGGTTACGAATTCTTGGAAGAGAGGAGTGGAAACGGTCAGCGGGTCCGCGGTATTGGTCGTCGGGTCGATCCCGTCGCCGATGTGGTGGAACGTCAGCTGAACCCATCCGCCCGCCGGTTGTGCCTTCGTGACCAGGTTCTTCAGGTCCAAGATGGTCCATGTGTTGTCGATCTGATCAGGGGCCTTTGTCAGCATCGGCTCAAGGGGCGGGATTGCCTCCGCAAAACCGAAGCCCACCGATTCCGGAACTTTGCTTTCCAAATCACCAAGGCCCCGGGCGCTGTTGTAACCACAGTCCCGGACAACCTGCAGGACGGCGTCGGATGTTGATGCAAACGGATACGCGAAGCTGGTGATTCGGAATCCCTTGTTGGCTAGATTGACTCGGTCGTTGCAGATCTGGCGCTTAGCCTCATCGGCCCCCATCTGCACAAGGTCGGGGTGGGTCACGGTGTGCCCCCCGATCTCATGGCCGGCCGTTTGGAGCGCGAGGGCCTGGGCCGTGGTCATGTAGCCGGTCGCATCCAGATAGCCAGACGGCGTAAAGAACGTCCCCTTCAAACCTGCCTGATTGAGAATCTGCGCGGCTGCGACCTGGTCCCCGTCCGCATCGTCAAATGTCAGCGTTATGACCGGAGGGTCTGCCGCCTGGGCGGGCGCCGCAAATACTGCACCGCCTAGGAGGCTGGCAGCGACTGCCACAACGCTTCCGGCGGCAGTCCAGCGGGCGTGTGTCTTGGCCACGGAGGTATCCTCAGGGCCGGGATTAGTCCGGCGCCGAAGATGAGGCCGGTGCTGCAAAAGTTTCATGTCTGCATCCCATAGCTAGGTCTAGAGGCGACTAGCTATGCACAGGCTTTCCCCCCGCATCGCCGTTCCAAGGAACCCTCAGTCGCCCTGGTACTTTTCTGCATCTCGGCAGCTCAATGCTGAGAGCCGTGGGCACTATCCAGCCCACTTCGGATACTATTCGTTACCTTCCCAAGGGGGCTTGAGTGATCACTACTGGACTGCAGAAGGCAAAATGCGAGTAGGGTGACTGAACCTACTCAGGACTACTTGAATCCGCGGGGTTACGGCTACCAAACCGGGCCGGGCAACTCGCACCACGCCTTCGGCGACGTCGCCCGCGGGCATGAGTTCGACGTCGGACGCCCCACCGGGTGCCTCGACGGCGGCGGGGCGCAGGCGCCGGACTCAGCCGGCCCCTACGACACCACCGGACGCTGGATGCTCAGCGGGTCAGCGTACGCCGCCCATGAGCTTTTTGATGGCCGGCGAGGCCGCCGCAAGGCCGACGGCCAGCACCATGGCCGTGCCGCCGATGCCGATGAAGTACGGCAGTTCGTCGGCCGGGTTGTACAGCCCGGACAGGATGCCGGCCAGGGTGGTGCCCAGCGAGACCGACAGGAAGAACAACGCCACCATCTGGGTGTGGAAGGCCTGGGGCGCCAGCTTGGTGGTCACCGACAGGCCGATTGGGGAGAGGAAGAGCTCCGCCAGGGTGAACAGGAACAGGATGCCCACCAGGGCCAGGAGGGGCGTTTTCCCGTCGCCGGCCAGCGGGATGAAGGCCAGGAAGGCCAGGCCCATCACGAACAAACCGATGGAGAATTTCACGGCCGAGCCGGGCTGCTTCTGGCCGAGGCGCGTCCACAGTGCCGCCATGACGCCGGCGAAAATGATGATGAACACCGGGTTGATGGACTGCACCCAGGCGGCCGGCATTTCCCAGCCGAACAGGTTCCGGTCCAGCTTCTCTTCCGAGTACACGGCAATGAACGTGAACTGCTGCTGGAAGAGAGCCCAGAACGCCGCTGAAGCGATGTACAGCGGGATGAAGGCCACCACCCGCTTGCGTTCGGTGCCGTTGACCTTGTTGCTGCTGAAGATCAGGGCGAAGTAGAGCACGGAGGCCCCGATTGCCGCGTAGGCCATGGACATGGCCAGGTTTTCGGCATTGACGGTGCCGGTGGCCAGAAGGACCGCCACCACCAGGGCGATGCCCACGAAGATCAGGCCGTACCTGGTGCGCCGGGCAGCCGGCAGCGGATTGGGCACGTGATGGGCTTCGTCGGGAAGCCTCCGGCGTCCCATGGCGTAGATGCCCAGGCCAAGGGCCATGCCGACGGCCGCGGCGCCGAAGCCCCAGTGGAACCCCTGGCTTTCCTGCAGCCAGCCGGTCACCAGCGGGCCGATCAGCGCGCCGGCGTTGATACCCATGTAGAAGATGGAGAAGCCGGCGTCGCGGCGTTCGTCCTTCTCCTCGTACAGGGTGCCCACCAGCGCGGTGGCGTTGGCTTTCAAGCCGCCGGAGCCGACGCCCACCAGCACCAGGCCGGCGATGAGGCCGGGAATTCCGGGCACGAGCGCCAGGGCGATGTGGCCGGCCATAATCAGGACGGCCGAGCCGAACAGGACCCGTTCCGAACCGAAGAGCCGGTCGGCCAGCCAGGCGCCCAGAATGGTAGAGAGATAGACTCCGCCGCCGTAGGCTCCGACCAGGCTGGCAGCCAGGCCCTGCTCAATTTCAAGGCCGCCCTGCGCAGCCGTGAAGTACATGTAGTAGAGGAGGATGCCCTGCATGCCGTAGAAGGAGAAGCGCTCCCACATCTCTACGGAGAAGAGGCTGGCCAGCATCTTTGGGTGGCCAAAAAATGACGTATCGCCCGGCGTTGTAGCGGGACGATCAGATAAATGAGTAGTGCTCATTTACTTAAGGGTGACACCGGAGGGCGGGATTGTCACATTCGCGGCGCGAGGAAGCAAGGCGGACACGCTGGGTGGACGCCCCGTCTAAAATCCGATCTGGGCGGCCACCTGCAGCAGCAGTTCCTCGGATCCCGTGGGCCCCACCAGCTGGATACCCATGGGCAGACCGGCACCGGCTGAGCCGCCGGTCCAGTGCACGGGAATGCTGATGGCGGGCAGTCCGCACACATTCACCATGCTGGACCACGGCGCGTATTCGCATTGCTTCCGGTAGTCGCCGTCGGCGTCGCCGGCCCATTCCGAGGCTGGCCAGTAACCGTCGCCGTGGGACGCCCCCGTGAACCAGCCCACGGGCCGGGGTGTCTGGGCCAGTGCCGGCATCAGCATGAGGTCCCACCGGGAGTACTGGGACACGGTGTCCCTCTCAAACTGCCGCAGGAAGCCCAGCGCCTCATTAAGTTTTGACGCACTCCGCTGCTGTGCGCGCCGGCGGAATGTGCGGGTGAGCGGGGTCAGCAAGGCTTCGCGCTGCGGTGCAATCCGGGCGCTCCCGACACCGGCCGTCCACGCCGTGGTGAACGCGTCCGGGTAGCGGTTGTCGTACCCGACGGCGGCTTCGGCCGTGGAATGGCCCGCTGCTTCGAGCAGGCGGACGCCCTCGTTGAGGGCATCCATTGCTTCCGGGTCCGGCGTAAACGGAAAAATGGCCTGCCAGGGGCTGTCCAGGCTCACGCCGATCCGCAGCCGCCCCGGCGCCCGCGTCAGCGACTCGAGGTACCGGCCGGCGCCGTCTGCCACCATGGCGTCAAGCATCAGGGCGGCATCCCCTGCTGAACGGGCCAGCGGCCCGGCCACCACCAGCCGGGCCGGATCGCCGGTGCTTTCACCGGCCGGGACGAGTCCGCGCCCCGGTTTCAGGCCCACCAGTCCGCAGGCGGCCGCCGGGATCCGGACGGAACCGCCGCCGTCGGACCCCGGAGCGAACGGCACAAGACCGGCGGCGACCGCGGCGGCGCTGCCGCCCGAGGATCCGCCCGAGCTCCGGCTCAGCGCATGCGGATTGCGCGACGGCGGCGCGATCAGGTTTTCGCTGTAGGCCGTCAGGCCGAACTCCGGAACCTGGGTCTTGCCCAGCGAGATGGCGCCGGCGCCCTTCAACGTCGCCGCGAGTGCGCCGTCCGCGGGGGCTGGCTTGTGCTCCAGGGCCGCGCTGCCGTGGGTGGTCACCACGCCCGCCACATCTGTGAGGTCCTTGAAGGCCACCGGCATGCCATGCAGCAGCGGAAGTTGCCCGGGCGACTCTGCGTAGAGCGCGTCGGCACGGGCGGCGTCGGCCAGTGCCTGTTCCCCGGTCACCGTGATGAAGGCGCCGAGGCCGGGATTCCGCGCCGCTATCCGGGCCAGGAAATGCCCCGTCACCTCCCGGGCGGAGAGCACGCCCGAGCGCAGCGCGTCGCGGAGCCCCACCGCGGAGAGCTCGTGGATCTCAGCCAAGGAAACGGGCCTCCAGCCGCTCTTCAGCGGCGTCTGTCCCGCCGTCGGCCTGGCGGGTGACGCGGTACGCCGCCTTGCCTTGCACTTCGGTGACCACGTCCACCAGTTCCGTGCCGAAGTAAACCAGCCCCGCGCCGTCGTCCGTGCAGTGGGTTTCGCCGAGTGTGCCGTCGGCCACCAGCCGGTGCACCAGCGGGCGGCGCTGGTCCTCGGAGTCGTAGTGGACACCGTTGGCGTAGGGCAGGAAGCCGAGCGCGTTGGTCACCGGGCGCAGCTGCGGTCCGAACGAATCCGTGGTGCCGCCCTGGTACCAGCAGATGGACCCGGCCGAGACGCCGGCGAGGACCACGCCGCCTTCCCACACGCGCCGCAGGATCCCGTCGAGGCCGTGCGCCCGCCACACGGCCAGCAGGTTCACCACCGACCCGCCGTTGACCCACACCACGTCCTGCTCCATGAGGTGCGCTTCCGGATCGTCGATGCTGGGCATGGTGAACAGGTTGAGGTGGCTGAAATCGAAGCCGGCGATCTTCGCGGCCTGGTCCAGCTCCGCATTGAACCAGCGCTGGTCGCCGGCGGCAGTGCCGATATGCGTCACGCGGGGGGCGCGCCCCGTGACGCCGGAAAGTTCGACGGCGTGGTGCAGCAGGGCGTCAAACTCCAGCCGTGAACGCCGGCCGGCTTTATATCCGCCGGACGTTGCCAGGATGGTTGGCTGTTGGGCTGTCATCGACGATTCCCTCCTTTGCGGTCACCTTGAAGCGTAACGTGCTCCGGATTCGGGGTGCCTGCCTCCGGCGGCGGCTACGCTGGAGGCAGACCTTCATTTTCCGGAGAGGATTTCCATGAGCGACTTCGAAACCGTGACCGTGACCGACGTTCCCGCCGACGCCAAGATCCTTGATGTGCGGGAGGACTACGAGTGGTCGGCCGGGCACGCCGAAGGTGCCCTGCACATACCGCTGGACCAGCTGCCGGGCCGGCTCGGAGAACTGGATCCGGACGAGGACCTGTACGTTATTTGCCGCACAGGCGGCCGCTCGTTGCGGGCTGCCAAATGGCTCGTGGGGCAGGGCTATACCGCCATCAACGTGGCCGGCGGGATGGACCAATGGCTTGAATCGGGCCTGCCGCTCGTTTCGGACAACGGCCTCAAGCCGGTCATCCTCTAGCGCTTCTGCCAGTACCTGCGGCACCGCAGTTGCCGCCAGGCCGCCCGCCGGGCGGCGCTTAGATTATCGAGAAGGACAGTCCATGCCCGCGTCGCCCGTCACCTACACCTTCCTCGGCCCGGAGGGGACGTTCACTGAGGCGGCACTGATGCAGGTGCCGGGCGCCGTCGAGGCCGTCCGCATTCCCTCCTCCAATGTGAACACTGCGCTGGACAAGGTCCGTGACGGATCAGCCGATGCCGCCATGGTGCCCATCGAAAATTCCGTGGAGGGCGGCGTCACGGCAACCCTGGATGCCATCGCGTCCGGCCAGGAGCTGAGGATCGTCCGCGAGGCTTTGGTTCCCATCAGCTTTGTCCTGGTGGCCCGCCCCGGCGTGGAAATCCGGGATATCCGCCGGATATCCACCCATGGACACGCCTGGGCCCAGTGCAGGCTCTGGGTCGAAGCGAACATGCCGAGTGTGGAATACATTCCCGCATCCTCAACGGCCGCGGGGGCAATGGGGCTGCTGGACGAGGACGGGGTCCACTATGACGCCGCCATCTGCGCCCCGATCGTGGCCACCGAGCAGCCCGGGCTGCATGTGCTCGCGGAGAACATCGGCGACAACCCCGGCGCCGTGACGCGCTTTGTCCTGGTCAGCCGGCCCGGGGCACTTCCACACCGCACCGGCGCTGACAAGACGACGGTGGTAGTACCGCTGCCGGAGGACCGGCCGGGTGCCCTGATGGAGATCCTGGACCAATTCGCCACCCGCGGCGTGAACCTTAGCCGCATCGAGTCGCGCCCCACCGGCCAGTACCTCGGTCACTATTTCTTCAGCATCGACGCCGACGGCCATGTGGAGGACGCCCGCGTTGCCGACGCCCTGGCCGGTTTGCACCGGATCAGCCCGGCCACACGATTCCTCGGTTCCTACCCGCGGGCCGACGCACAGAGCCCGGACGTGGCACCGCACACCTCAGACCAAGCATTCCAGGCCGCACATGAATGGGTGGCAGGGATTCTCCGAGGGGCATCGGTCGCTCCCGTCCATGCCCCGCAAGGTTCGCCCACAGCTTAGGCAAATGCCCCTCGGGGTACTTCCCCGCCCGCACAGCAGTGCGTATGCTTGCCTGATCCATTGGGGAAGACCTCTACCGGAAGGAGCGGGTCAGTGTCAGGAACCAGCAGCGACAATGACGGCCAGGGAATGATTGTCAATCCCAAGCCGACTGCCGAAAACCAGGACTGGGACGGCGACGATGCAGACAGGGCGGATCGCCTGCGCTTCGAAGAGGAGCAAGCCATGATCCGTGAACAGTCCGAAGCCCGCGCGGCGGCAAAGGCCGCAGCCGAGGCGGAGGAGAAGAAGGCCAGCGCCTGATTCCGGCGTCCCCGCAGGAAGCGTCCTTCCGGAGGCCTACTGCGGGGTGGAAGCTTCCCCTGCGGACGGTTCGCCGCCCTTGCTTTCCGTAACCCGCACCAACAGTGATCCCGGCGCCACCTGGACGGTAACGTCTGTCGCTTCGCCGGAGGGATCGCCGTCGACCTGCGTGGCAACTGGCTCCGCACATTTGATCACGATCTTGCCGGAGCGGTAGTAGCTCATCACCGGCAAGTTCCTCTTGTGCTTGAACATAATCTTTGTGTACATCGCAATCCACCCGATGGCGCTGCGCGGGCTCATCACCACCACATCCAGCATGCCGTCGTCGATCATCGCCTGCGGGATGAAGTCGATGCCACCCGGAATCAGGCCACAGTTGGCGAACAGCACGCTGCGGATCTTCCGGGACTGTTCCGGCTGGTCGTCCAGGGCAATGGAGACCTTCTTCCGCCGACCGGGCAGGTGCCTGACTCCGGCCTCGGTGTAGGCCAGCCAGCCCACTGCCTTCTTCAGCCCGTCGTTGGTGTCCCCGACGACTTCGGCGTCCATGCCCATGCCGGCAATCACCAGGAACACATGCTCCGACGAGGCGCCCGTCCGCGAATTGCGGATGGCCATGCGCGCCGTGTCGATGTGCCGCTGGTGTCCGAAGAGCGCCGTCTGGATGCTGCCGTGGAGGTCGTTGACGTCCAGGTGGATGTTCCGGGCCAGCAGGTTTCCGGTGCCGAGCGGGATGATGCCCATCGGCACGTTCGTGTGGGCCAGCTTCTCGGCCACAACGCGTACCGTGCCGTCCCCGCCGCCCACAAGGACGACGTCGGCCCCGCTTTTGAGTGCCGCGTCGGCCTGCGAATACCCGGGGTCTTCTGCGGTTGTTTCGAAAAAGACTGGGGCGTCCCAGCCGTCCGAGAGGCAGGCGCGCTGGATGAGGGCGCGGGCTTCGGCCGATTTGGCCTTGACCGGGTTCATCACCACGGCCACCTTCTGCTGCACCAGGCCCGGATGGTACGTGTCCTCTTGGACCGCACTCCGTGTGTGCAGCGCCTTGAGCCTCCGGACGCCCCACCAGCTGGAGACCGCGAAAGCCAGGGCCGCAGCAATGATGAGGTAGAGCAGCCAATCGTTCATGGTGCTCCAACACTATCCCGCACGGACCTCGGCACGGCCCACCGCGCCATCCCAGGCGGATTCGATACTCTTGTCTGGTGATCGACGTAAAAGACCTCAGCGAAAATCCGGACAAGTTCCGTGCCAGCCAGCGCGCCCGCGGCGCCGACGAATCCGTGGTGGATGCGATCATCTCAGCAGACGCGGCCAGGCGCGCGGCATTGATCCGCTTCGAAAACCTCCGCGCCGAGCAGAATGTCTTCGGCAAGAAGGTGGCGCAGGCCAAGGGCGAGGAAAAGCAGGCCCTGCTGGCGGAGGTCAAGGTCCTGGCCGCCTCGGTCAAGGCCGCCTCGGCCGAGGCCGACGTTGCCCAGGCCCAGCAGGAGGAACTGCTCCGCGCCATCCCCAACCTGATTGTGGACGGCGTTCCGGAAGGCGGTGAGGACGACTACATTGTGGTCAAGACCGTCGGCGAACCCCGCGAATTCCCGGATTTCGAGCCGAAGGACCACCTGGAAATCGGTGAGCTGATCGGCGCCATCGACATGGAGCGCGGCGCCAAGGTATCCGGTTCGCGCTTCTACTTCCTCCGCGGCGTCGGCGCCCGGCTGGAGATGGCGCTCCTGCAGATGGCCATGGAACAGGCCATCGATGCAGGTTTCGTCCCCATGATCACCCCCACGCTGGTCCGTCCGGAAACGATGCAGGGCACCGGATTCGACGTCAAGCACGACGCCGAGATCTACCGCCTCGCCGAGGACGACCTCTACCTGGTGGGCACCTCGGAGGTGGCCCTCGCCGGCTACCACGCGGACGAGATCCTGGACCTCTCCGCCGGCCCCATCCGTTACGCGGGCCAGAGCTCCTGCTACCGCCGCGAGGCAGGGTCGCACGGCAAGGACACCCGCGGAATCATCCGGGTCCACCAGTTCAACAAGGTGGAAATGTTCATCTACACCACGGTGGAAGAGGCAGCCGCCGAGCACGAGCGCCTGCTCGCATGGGAAGAGGAGATGCTGGCCAAGTGCGAGCTGCCGTACCGCGTGATCGACACCGCCGCCGGCGACCTCGGCAACTCTGCGGCCCGCAAGTTCGACTGCGAAGCCTGGGTGCCCACGCAGGGCGCCTACCGCGAACTGACGTCCACCTCCAACTGCACCACGTTCCAGGCCCGCCGCCTGAACATCCGTGAGCGGGTGCTGAACGAGGACGGTGCGCCCAAGGGAACCCGCGCCGTCGCCACCCTCAACGGCACGCTGGCCACCACGCGCTGGATTGTGGCCATCCTTGAGCACCACCAGAACGAGGACGGCTCCGTAAACGTCCCCCGCGCGCTTCAGAAGTACCTCGGTGGCCTGGAAGTGCTGCCGGTCCTGTAGTTTCGGGTTCTCCAACGAAGAATCCCCGTCACGTGGTCGACTCCCCGGGTAACGCCAGGGGGATTTGGCCACGCGGCGGGGATTTTCGCGCTGTGATCCCTGCGGCTGCGAGCTTGCGACTCAGCAGCCGTGCGTTGGTTGCGGTTTTCCAGTCCCAGCGGACAACTTTGCAGCCGAGCGCCCGAAGCCGGTCCTCCCGTTTCTTCTCGGCCAGAATGGCTTCGCGGGTGTTCCTGTCGCCGAGAAGGGCGTCGTCGAGATACTTTGCGTCGCCGTCGAATTCCCCGATGACGCGTTGTTCGGGCCAGTATAAATCCGTCCGCCCGATGAGGCCATCGTCGTCGTAGAAACAGTGTTGCAGGACGGGCGCGGGGAGTCCAAGGACGTGGATGAGCGCCCTGCTCCGGGATTCACCGACGGATTCGGATGCCTCGTCGGCCAGCGCGAGTACCTCCAGGACCCGGCGGCGTTTGGCCGCTGAACTGAGTCGGGCCGATTCGTCCAGCAATTCCTGCCGTGTGAGGCCCTCGCCGGTAGTGCGGCGGCTTCCCAGCACCGCATCCGTAACGGCCACAGCCTCCGGCAGCTCCATTCGGACGATGCAGTCAACAACCGTCTGGACGAGCGAAGTGACTGCTACGCCCCGGTGTTCCACGATGTCAGCGGCCCAGTGATGCCGGTAAATTCCGTAGCTTCGCGTGTGCTCCAGCCCGGTGAGGCCTGTCTTCGGATCCCTGGCAGCCCGGGTGGTTGGCGGAAGCCGACCAGCTTTGTGGGGTGACTGAGTGACGATGTGAATGTGCTCCGGCACCCGGGGGAGGGGCAATCGCCAGAGCCGAAGCGCCGTCAGGTAGCAGAAGGCCGCCGACGGGTCACAGCATGCAACTGCAGCAATCGTGGCCGAATATCGTTGCCACGCTTTGAGCGCGGGCCAGGCCGGCTTGTTGTAGTAGACGCCGAATCTGACCCTCACCAATTCGCCATTGTTGTAGGCGCGGCTCAGGCTCCGGCTGCTTCCTGTGAGGGCACGCCTTCGGCTGGCAAGTAAGAGCGTTGGGGAAGTGGAGTCCATGCTCCCATGCTGGGCTGGCCTTCCCGACGCAGCCAGAAGCACCCGACCGGATGTGGATAAGTCCCCGCAACTCCCCTCGAAGTGGGCCAATCCCCCTGGAACGCCGCGGGGAGTTGACTGCCCCGCGGGGATTTCGCGCCCGCACACGGCGTTGGGTGACACGCAGGCAAACACTCACAGTGTGGACAAGCTGTGGGTGTTTACCACAAGTTAACACTGGCTGTGGCGTGCGTCCTAGCGGCTGTCCGGGGGCGTCTGCTGTACTAGGTGAATGACAACACTGACTGAAACCTCAGTCGCTGGCAACGATGACCAGCGAAACAACGGCAAGAACAACTCAACCAGGCTCATGGTGGCCCTGGACGTGGACGGCACCCTGGTCAACCACGACGGCCACATGTCGGCTCCCGTGCGTGAAGCGGCCCAGGCGGTTGTGGCTGCGGGCCACGAGGTCATGATCGCCACCGGCCGGTCCCTGAATGCCACCCTGCCCATCATCGAGCAGATCGGGATCGAGACGGGCTACGCGGTGTGCTGCAACGGCGGTGTGACCCTCCGGCTGGATCCGGCCCACCCGGACGGCTACGAAGTCATCCGCAAGGCCACGTTTGATCCGGGTCCGGCGCTCCGCGCCCTCCGCAAGCGGCTTCCCATGGCCAAGTACGCGCTGGAGGACGAGCACGGCAACTTCCTCTCCACCGAACGCTTCCAGGACGCGAGCTTCGGCGTGGAGGCCATCGGTGTGGATTTCCAGACCATGCTCGACGCCACCGCAGTGCGCGTGGTGGTCTTTAGCTCTGAAAATACGTCCGAGGAGTTCAACGAGGCCATCAAGCACATCGGCCTGTCCGGCGTCACGTATTCCGTCGGCTGGACCGCGTGGCTGGACATTGCCGCGGAAGGCGTCACCAAGGCCAGCGCCCTGGAACACCTCCGGGGGCACCTGAGCATCGAGTCGCACCTCACGGTGGCAATCGGCGACGGCCGCAACGACATCGAGATGCTCACGTGGGCTGGCCGCGGGGTCGCCATGGGCCAGGCTCCCGACGAAGTGGTTGCCGCCGCGGACGAGGTCACCATGTCCGTCCACGACGACGGCGCCGCGCACGTTCTGCGCAGCCTGCTGTCCTAGGCAACTGCTTCCCGGGCGCCGCCAGGTAGTGTCGCTTTCATTTCTCGTCCGGTCCCAGGTCGGGCCCGACGGCGAACCGCACCTCCCGCGTCGCGCTTCCGTGCAGTTCCAGGACGGCGAGCTCGTTGGCGCCTTTGCGGATCAAAGGTCCCGGGATGTATAGGGTGCGCTGGGGGCCGCGGCTCCAGTAGCGGCCGAGGTTGAACCCGTTGATGAACGCAACACCCTTGGTCCAGCCGTCGAGGCGCAGGAACCGGTCGCCCGGGCCGTCGGCCTCGAACCTGGCAAACGACAGTGACGGGCCCGGCACACCTGCCTCAGCGCCGCCCACCGGCGGCAGTTCCTTGGCCGCATCCCGGAAGCGCTCCAAGTCGCCCACATCGGCATTCCGGATCTCCCAGTCCTGCACTTCGGTGCCGTTCAGCAGCGCCGGTCCGATCAGTCCCTTGGGCTCGCCGATCCGCTCCCCGTAATTGACCCTGCCTTGGTCCTCCAGGAGGACCCGCAGGCGTCCTCCGCCGGGCAGCGTGATGGCGCGCTCGCCGAGGTCGCGGCTCAGGACGCCCACGGGAACGCCGTCCAGGAAGAACTGGGCGCGGTCCCGGACCTCGGCGAAGGACAGGACGCCTCCGCGGGCAATGTCCACCTCGTAAAGATAGAAACCGCGATAGCGCCCGGTGGCCTCGGTAGTGGGCACCGGACCCGGCGCGAAGGACGGGGAACCGAGGAGGGGCGCAAAGTCCAGGAGCGGCACGGACGTCTCCACGGAAACAACCGACGCAGGCGCCTCCTTCCGCGCAGCCGGCGCCTCGTCCGGCACGGGGAAATGCTTGGCGATGACATCCCGGAATGCAAAGTACTTGGCGGCCGGATGGCCATCCTCGGCGAGCGGCGCGTCGTAGTCATACGAGGTGATGGTGGGCTCGTAGATGCCTTTGTCGTTGGCGCCGTTGGTGAAGCCGAAGTTGGTGCCGCCGTGGAACATGTAGATGTTCACCGAAGCCCCTGCGGTGAGGAGCGCATCCAGCTCGGCGGCGGAAGCAGCGGCGTCGGTGGTGTGGTGATGCGTGCCCCAGTTGTCGAACCAGCCGTTCCAGAATTCCGCGCACATGAGCGGCCCGGCGGGCTGCCGCTCGCGCAGGAACCCCAAGCGTTCCACGGCACGCGAACCGAACGTGCCGGTCTTGTGCAGCGCGGGCAGCGAGCCGTCCTCGATCATGGTGCCAAAGGGCTGGTCGCACGTGAACAGGGGAACGTCCACACCCTCCCGCTTTACGAGGTCCACCAGGTGCTGCAGGTACACCTTGTCCTTGCCGTAGGCGCCGTACTCGTTCTCGATCTGCAGGAGGATCACCGGCCCGCCGCCGCTGATCTGCCGCTCCACCACAATCGGCAGGAGCGCTTCGAAATAGGATTCGACGGCGGCAAGGTAGCCGGGTTCGCTGCTACGGACACCCACGGTGGGGTCCGTGTAGAGCCACGCCGGCAATCCGCCGTTGTCCCACTCGGCGCAAATGAACGGACCGGGACGGACGATCGCCCGCATACCCTCGGCCGCGACCAAATCAAGGAACCGGCCCAGGTTCAGCGGCCCCTCCGTCAGGAATGTGCCCGGGACAGGCGAATGCTCATTCCACGGCACATACGTCTCAATGGTGTTCAGCCCCATGAGCCGGGCCTTGTGGATCCGGTCCGCCCACAGGTCGGGGTGGACCCGGAAGTAGTGGATGGCTCCGGAGAGGACGCGGAAGGGTTCGTCGTTCAGAAGGAAGTCCCGATCGCCGATGGCAAAGGTGTCCAAGAAGGGTCCTAACAATGGTGCTGCACCGGCGGTGCTAAGCGGAGTGCAGGGCGGCGTGGAAAGCGTAAGACGCATTGCTCCAGACCACGAACAGCAGCGGCGCTGGCGCCAGTGCAATGCCGAGCACGGGCTGGAGGATAGCGGCCGAGACAATGATGCCCAGCAGGATCAGCATGGCCAGGCTCAGGTACCAGCGCTGGACGCTGAGGTAGAGGGACGCTTTGAGAATGCTCTTCAGGCTCGCCTCGGGCAAAAGTACGACGCCGGCAATCGCCGTCACCGTCAGGCTCACCGTCACGGCGGCTGCGACGACGATCAGCGGCACCAGCGCGGCCGCAGCCGGCATGGACTGGACGATCGCCAGGTCCACGCCGAGGAACAGCAGCATGGCCACCGCACCCAATCCAATGGGTGCGGTCCGCCGGAAACTGCGCTTGTATCCGCGAAGGAAGGCGGCAACAGGCTTGACCGCGCCGCCGTCGTCGTTCAATGAGCGGAAGGCAGCGAAGATGCCGGCGAGCGACGGAGCCACGGTGACCGTGAGCGCCAGGAAGAACGGCCAGGCGGCCGCGGGATCGGCCACCAGGGCGAGGCAGAGCACCAACGGTGCGTTGGCCACGGCCAGCAGGACGTTCCCGGCCAGGAAGGTGTAAATAAACCCGAAGATGCTCCCGAAGGTTTCGAATCCCGGTCCCGCCCACCGGCGTCGCCCCGACGCAGGCTGTTCAAGCACAGCTGTCATCCCTTCATTCCGCTCGTCGCGATGCCCTGGATGAAGTAGCGCTGGCCAAGCAGGAAGATGATGAGGATCGGGATCACGGAGATCACGGAGCCGGTCATGATCATGGCGTACTCGGCGTCGAACTGGCCCACGAAGGAGCGCAGGCCCAGCTGGACGGTCCAGAGGCGGTTGCTGGTGAGGTAGATGAACGGGCCCATGTAGTCGTTCCACGTGTTGACGAAGGTCAACAGCGCCAGGCTGGCAAGGGCCGGCTTGGACAAGGGCAGGATCACCCGGGCCCAGATGCCGTACTCGCTCAGGCCGTCGATGCGGGCAGCCTCGCACAGTTCATCCGGGATGGTCATGTAGTACTGGCGCATCAGGAATACCCCGAACGCACCGAACGCCTGAAGGAGGATGAGGGCGTTAAAGCTGTTGGTCAGTCCCAGCTGCTGCATCATGATGTACTGCGGCACCATGTAGGCCTGCCACGGTACGGCGATAGTGCCGATGTACGCCAGGAACAGGACATCCCGGCCCGGGAAGCGGACCTTGGAGAAACCATAGGCGGCCAGCGACCCCGTCAGCACCTGCAGGCAGGTGATGATCACGGCAAGGTACAGGGAGTTCTGCAGGTAGCCCATCATGGGGATGCGGGTCCAGATGTCCGTGTAGTTGCTCCACACGAACTCGCTGGGGATCCACTGGATGGGGACCGTGAGGACCTGGTTGTTTTCCTTCAGCGAGGAGGAAATCATCCAGATGAACGGCACCAACAGGGCCACCACCAGCACCACGAGCACGCCGTAGATGATGACGTTGGTGGTCCGCTTCTTCTGTTCGCGCGTGGAGCGTTTGCGCTGTGAGCCACGGCGATCTTCCGGACTAATCGCGCCGCCCCTCAACGGTACTCCGCCTGTGAGTTCAGGGGCCTTGAGGTCTTCGGCCATGTTGGTCATCAGCGTTCCCTCCGCTGTTGGATCTTGAATTGCAGGACGGTAACCGACAGGACGATGAGGAACAGGACCAGGGAGATCGCCGATGAGTAGCCGAACTTCCCTTCCCCGATGCCTTCCTGGTAGATGAGCTGGGACAGCACCGTGGTGGAACGTCCGGGACCGCCGTTGGTCATGACCACGATCAGGTCGAACACCTTGAAGCTGGAGACAGTCAGCATGACCACCACGAAGAAGGTGGTGGGCCGCAACGAGGGGATCGTGACGTTCCAGAAGCGCTGCCAGGCGCTGGCGCCGTCAACTTCGGCGGCTTCGTAGAGTTCCGTGGGGATGGCCTGCAGGCCGGCCAAATACAGAACCATGTAGTAGCCCATGTCGCGCCACACGCTGGTGATAATGACGGCCGGAAGGGCCCAGTCGGAGCTGGACGTCCAGCCCGGCGCCTCGGCGATTCCGATGGCGTGCAGGAGCTGGTTGATGGGGCCGCTGTCCGGACTGAACAGCATGTTCCAGACGACGGCGACAGCCACCAGCGAGGTGATGTAGGGGAAGAAGATGGCTACGCGGAAGAATCCGATGCCTTTGAGCTTGCGGTTCAGCAGCATCGCCAGGACCAGGGCGAGGGCCATGGTGAGCGGGACGTGGCCGAGTGCGTAGACAACGGTGTTGCGCAGGGCCACCCAGAACGAGTCGCTGGCGAACATCCGCTGGAAGTTGGCCAGGCCCACCCATTTCGGTGCGGTGAACGAGGTCCATTCCATGAAGGAGAGGGCGAAAGCGGCCAGGACGGGGATGAGGGTGAAGGCCAGGAAGCCGAGGAAGTTCGGAAGGATGAATGTCCAGCCGATCAGCGTGTTGCGCCTGGCCTGCTTCCTGTTGCCGCGGCTGTGCGGTGCAGTCCGTGCCGGGATAGGAGCCTGGGTGATTGTCTCTGTAGTCATGGTTACTTCAGGACTTCGTCCTTGACGCGCTTGCCCATCTCGGCGATGCCGTCGGCGACGGAGCGCTCGCCGACCATGATGAGGTCGTGCTCCTGGTTGAGGATTTTGTCCGTCGCTGCCGACTTGTCGCTCACCGGCATTTCAAGGGCTGTCTCGTCCGGCGTGAAGGCCTTCTTCGAGAGCTCGTCGGTGGGCAGGCCGTCCAGCTTGAAGTACTCCGCCGTGACGGCGTCGTTCTTCAGGGCTGGCACAACACCGATCTTGGAGATGGCCTTGGCGCCTTCCTCTCCGGCTGCCCACTGGATGAACTTCTTGGCTTCATCGGAGTGCGCTGCGTTCTTGTTCACAGCAAAGGCGGTGGGGGAACCGAACGTGGTGACCTTGCCGTTGGCGTCCTTCTGCGGCAGCGGAGCCAGGCCCCAGTTGACGTTGGTCTTGCCGTCCTTCTTGGCCTGGAGGATGCCGGCGATGTACCAGGTTCCCATGGGCATCATGGCAGCCTGGCCGGATTCAAACATGGTGCGGTAGCTGGTCTTCTGGCTCTTCGCGGTGCCGAAGTCCAGGGTGGCGCCGGCCTTCTGGAGGTCCAGCGCAGTGTTGTACTGGTCCTGGAAGAAGCCGTAGTCGCCGCTGACCTGGTCGCCGTCGTTCTGGGCAGCCGCGATTGCCTGAACCACTGAACGCCAGATGTGGTGGTACGTGCCGTAGACCTTCTTGCCGTCGGCGGTGGTGGTGAGCTTCTTGGCGAGCTCGGAGTACTTCTCCCACGTGAGGTCTTTGGGCTCGTCCACTCCCGCGGCCTTCAACAGGTCCTTGTTGTAATAGAGCAGCCAGAAGTCCTGCCGGTACGGGGCTGCAAAGTACTTGCCGTCCAGGTTGAAGGCGTCCAGGCCTGCAAGGTTGTCCTTGCCCACCTTGTCCACCACGCTGTTGATCTCCTGAAGCTGACCGTTGCTGGCGTACCGGGAGTAGTCGATGACGTTCTTCATGGTGAGGACGTCGGTGGTGTCGCCACCGGCCAGCATGGTGGTGACCTTCTGCGGGTAGTCGTCCGCCAGGATGTCCACGGGTTCAATGTCGACGTCGGGGTGGGCCGCTTCGTAGCCGTCGAAGAGTGCCTTGAACTCCGGGGTGCCCTCGTAGTTCCAGACTGAGACCGTCAGCCGGGTCTTGCCTTCGGCCGCCTGCGGTTCCGCGGGTCCGGCGGCGCCGGCGCAGCCTGTAAGGCCGAGCCCTGCAGTTACCGCCAGTGCGATCCCGGCGAGGGTTGTGCGCTTCATTGCGTTCTCCTTAGTAGGGGTTAAAGTTTGCCGCACGCGCGGCCGTCATGAGGTGGGGCGGGGTGGGGCTTAAGCGCTGAGGCCGAGGTCTTCGTGCATTACCTGGGCCAGGAGGTCCTTGCCGGCGAGGTACCGTTCAAGGTCGTTCAGGGCTGCATCCGACATCCTGCGCGTTTCGGTGCCGAGGGAGCCTGCGATGTGCGGGGTGATGATGACGTTGGGAAGGTCGTACAGCACGGAGTCCGCGGGCAGGGGCTCGGGGGCCGTGACGTCAAGCAGCGCGGTGATGCGTCCCGTGGCGCACTCGGCTTCGAGTGCTTTGGTATCAAGGAGCGAACCGCGTGCGGTGTTAATGAGCGTTGCGTGGTCCTTCATGGCGCGAAGCTCCCGTGTGCTGATCATGTTGCGTGTTTCCGGCAGTGCCGGTGCGTGGATGGTGACGACATCGGACACCGGCAGGAGTTCTTCAAGGGTCACCAGCCTTCCGCCCGCGGCGGCCACCTCGAGGGGATCGGCGTAGGGATCGCTGACCAGGCAGGTAACGTCCTGGAGTTGCTGGACCAGTTGGACCACCCTGCGGCCGATGCGTGAGAAGCCGATGACGCCCACCACACGGCCGATGTTTCCGAGCTCGCCCCGTTCGGTGGCGTAGCGCCAGTCATCACGGGAGAAGCGCGCATCGTTGGCGAGAACCTGGGCCTTCTTGCCGGCCAGGACGATCGATGCGAACGTGAATTCGGCAACGGGGATCGCGTTGGCGTCGGCTCCGTTGGTCACGAGGATGCCCCGGTCCCATAGTTCTTGGCTGACGAAGCCCCGGACCGTTCCCGCGCAGTGGAAGACGGCGCGCAGCCTGGGCATACGCTCCAGCCGCTCTGCGTTGAGATGCGGCACGCCCCAGCTGGTGAGGAGGATTTCAACCTCCTCCAAACGTCGCGCGAGTTCAGGTGAGTCCAGGGAATCCGTCCACGGCTGACCGCCGAGGTCGACCAGTCCTGCCAGCCGGTCCAGCCGCGTGGAATCAAACTGGTCAGCAAAGGTTCCGCTATTCATTACCAGCAGTGCCTGGGGCTTGAGCGACATTGAGGGGATCCTCCCTTCGAGTTTTGGGCGGCCCTGCTCGGCCGGTTATTTATGTGTTGCATCACATCTAATAATCAGTACATACTCATAAACAAGACAATTCATTCAACCCAATCGAACTCGATCCGAAACGATCAGATTCGAACAAACGAGGGACGAATCCAGTATGGCAACAACCCCCGGCACCGCAGCCGTGGAAGCGCCGCCACTGTCCAGCACGCACCCGCTGCGCGCAGCGTGGGGCCGTAAAGCTGACGCCTCTGCACTGATTGAGGCGCTCCATGGTTCGAGGCAGCGCCTCATCGTGCGTCCCGCGTCCCACGGCGTGTGGCAGCTCGCTGGCTCCCGACCGCTGGGGAAGTTGGCCGCCCGGGCGGAAGGCGAGAAGGGGAGCCCGTGGCCCCAGCCGCTTGTGTCCCAGTACGCGAGGTACTTCCGCGATGGAAATCGCACGTCTTATGAGGGTCTCGTGGCGGATCGCCAGCAGCGGCTGACCCGAGCCGTCGTGATGGCTGCTGTTACCGGAGAGCCTGGCTGGCTGGATGAGGCTATCGACGGGGCGTATCTCCTGTGCGAGCAGAGTTCCTGGAGCTGGGCCGCGCACGACGACGTCAATAGCCGCGCCGGGGAGGTGGTCCCCGACCGTTCGCGCCCGTATGTGGACCTTGGCGCAGGCGAGGTTGCGGCGCAGCTGGCCTGGCTGGACCTGGTGCTGGGCGAACGGCTGGACGAGCGGGCACCCGGGCTGCGGAAGCGCCTGCGGCACGAGACGCACCACCGCGTGATCCGGCCTTTCCTGGACCGCCTTGACTGGCACTGGCTCGGCCTCGACGGGGATGTCCACAACTGGAACCCCTGGATCCACTCGAACATCATCGTTGCTGCGCTGCTCCTGGTGGACGATCCGGCACTGCAGGCCCGCACCATCGCGCGGTGCATCGAGGGCATTGACCGTTTCCTCGCCTCCATTCCGGAAGACGGCGCCATCGACGAGGGTTTCGCCTATTGGTGGAACGGCGCAGGCCGGGCGTTGGAAGGCCTCGCCGTCCTGGAACAAGCCACCGACGGGCTGCTCGACGTCGACCTCCCGGTCATCCGTGCGCTGGCCGCCTTCCCGCACCGCATGCACCTCGGCCACCGCTGGTTCCTCAATGTTGCCGATGGCCCGGCACGCGCAGCCGAGGGGCTCCCGTGGGACATGCTGCACCGGTGGGCCGTTCGCCTGGGCGACGCGGAAGCCGCGCAGCACGCGGCGGCCTTCGCCGGCAAGGAACCTGATGCGACGGCGGGACTCGGCCGGGTGTTGCACTCGCTGTTGGCACCCCGTCCGGAGGCCGGCGGGAAGCACCAGACTGGGCCGCCGCTGACGGCCTTCGCCTACCTTCCGTCCGTGCAGATCATGGTGGCCCGGCAAACTCCGGGCACCGTGTCCGGCCTGACCCTGGCAGCCAAGGGCGGCCACAACGGCGAGCACCACAACCACCGCGACGTCGGGTCGGTGGTGGTGGCCGTCGACGGTGTGCCGTTGCTCGTGGACGCCGGCCAGCCCACCTACACCGCCCAGACTTTCGGACCCGACCGCTACGAAATCCGGGCCATGCAAAGTGCCTGGCACAGTGTTCCTGCGCCGTTCGGGCTGGAGCAGGGGACCGGGAAGGAGTTCGCCGCGACAGTCCTCCAGGAGCCCGCGGCGGACGAACCGGCGCTTGCCCTCGGACTCGGCGCAGCCTACGGGCTGGGTCACGCCGAACAGTGGATCCGCACGTCGCTGCTCAACCGGGAACAGGGCACGGTTGTCATCGACGATCGCTGGTGCCTGCCTGAGCGGCCGCCAGGAGGGCTTCCGCCCGGGGGAACGGACGACGTCGACATCAGCTACCTTGTCGCCGGAACCCTGAGGGTCGGCAACGACGCCACCGCAACAGTCCTGCCGCACGGCATCCCGGGCGGTGGTGAAGGCTGGGGCGTCCGGTTGCGCTGGAAGCCGGCCACCGCCGTCGTGCTGGTGGACGAATGGGACCTTGACGATCCGCTGCTGCGGGACGTTTGGGGCGAAAAGTTGACCCGCCTGCGGTTCCGCATGCCGGCCGAAACCCGCGCCTCCGGCGCATTCACCCTCACTGTGGAGGCAACGAATGAGTACTGAATCAGGCCCGGAAGCGGGCGGCAAGTCCCTGTTCTCGCTCCAGCGCCGTGAGCGGCTCATGGAGGAACTCCGGGCGCACGGCGCGATCACCGTGCGCGACATCGCCGCGAAACTGGGCGTCAGCGAACTGACCATCCGCCGCGACGTGAACACCCTCGCGGACGAAGGACTGGTGTCCCGCGTGCACGGCGGCGCCACGCTGCCCAGCCCGCTGGACCGTTCTGCGGCGATGGGCCGGCCGTCATCGCACAGCTACTCCATCGGCATGGTGGTCCCATCCCTGGACTACTACTGGCCGCAGGTGATCAGCGGCGCCAGAGCCGAGGCCGAGGAGCAAAACCTGCGGATCCTGGTCCGCGGTTCCGCTTACGACGCAGCCGACAACCGCCGGCAGGTGCAGGCCCTGCTCGACACGCAGAACATCGACGGGCTGATTGTGGCCCCGGACATGACCGGGGACCGCGGCCAGGAGCTGCTTCGTTGGTTGAATGCGCTGCCCATTCCGGTGGTGCTGGCCGAGCGCCGTGCGCCCGGCGACAACCCGGCGCACCGCCTTGAGTGGGTTGCCACTGACCACGCGTTCGGCGCCGGCATGGCGGTCCGGCACCTGTGGCAGGAAGGCCACCGGCAGATCGGCTGCCTCACCGATTCCTCCAGTCCCACCAGCCCCCACGTGGTGCGTGGATGGCGGCAGGCCATGAAAGCCCTCAAGATCCCGGTGGAAGACTCCATCCATGAGGATTCGGCCCAGCTGGTCAACGGGGACCGGGCCGCACACTTCGACCACGTCCTCGAGCTGTGCAAGAAGACGGGAACCACGGCCATGCTGGTTCATTCGGACACCCAGGCGGTGGCGTTCGTGCAGCACTGCGTGGATAGGGGACTGCAGGTGCCGGGGGACATGGCGATCGTGGGGTACGACGACGAAGTGGCCTACCTTGCCGAGCCCGCCATCTCTGCTGTCCGGCCGCCCAAGCAGTATGTGGGCAAGGTTGCCGTCCAGCTCATGGCCGCCCGCCTGGCGGAGGGGAGGATGCGGCCGGTACACCGCATTGAGCTGAACCCGGAGCTGATCCTTCGTGAGTCGTCGGTCGGCGCGCCACGCGTTCCTGCCGAAGGCGCGCTTCAGGACTCCCGGTGACCGCGGCCGTGGCTGCGCCGCGGGCGCTGGTGTTGAGCGGCGCGGGGCGGTACGCGGATCCGTGGCACCCCTTCGCGGAAACCTCCGCGGCCCTTGCGGAACTCCTCCGGGAAGCGCGTTTCGGCGTGGAGACGGCCGACGAAGTCGACGCCGCCCTTGCCGGGCTGGCTGCCCCGACAGGGTCATCCCTCTCGGGTCTTCCCGACCTGCTCGTGGTGAACGTCGGCCTCCCGCGTGATGGCGGGCCTTCGCCCGGAACGCCCGAAGCTTCGGCAGGTCTGCGGCGCTGGCTGGCGGACGGCAGGCCCATGCTGGTGAGCCACGTCAGCTCCACCAGTTTCCTTGACGCCCCTGAATGGGCGGACGCGCTGGGCGGACGCTGGATCCGCGGAACGTCCATGCACCCTGACTACGGCCCAGCATCGATTCGCGTGCGGACGGAATCCGGTGACCTGGTTGAGGGCATCACGGACTTTGAGCTGATGGACGAGCGGTACAGCTACCTGCAGACAGCGCCTGTCATCAACGTCCATGCCACGCACACTCACGACGGCCTCGAGCATCCGGTGATGTGGTCCCTGGACCGGGGTCCGGGCCGGACGTTCTACGACGCCCTCGGCCACGACGCCGCCTCCTACGAATCCCCTGAGCACCGCGAGGTCCTGCTCCGTGCCATCGCGTGGCTCACCGCCGGCTAGCCTTCCCGACCGCCAGCCCTCCAACCCTGAGGACCCCATGCCATCCACAGCGACCCCGTTTGCCCTGACCCTGCCCGCCCTGGACCGCGGGCTTTCGCCGCACACCGGCCTGACCCGCGTGCACTGGTGCGCCTACGCCGACTATCTGCTCCGCTCGGCCCAGCGCTACGGCACCGATGACCACGCCAACATCCACCTGCCCGGCGCCAACAGCGCCTATGGCCCGCGCAGCGACTCGCTGGAGGCCTTCGCCCGGACCTTCCTGCTGGCCTCCTTCCGGATCGCCGGCGACCCGCAGGAAACAGGCTGGATCGCAGACTGGTACGCGAAGGGCCTGGACGCCGGCACCAACCCCGGGAACCCGGACCGCTGGCCCACGCCCGGTGAATTGGGCCAGGCGAAGGTGGAGGCGGCGTCGTTGGCCGTGGGGCTGGCACTGACCCGGGACGTGTTGTGGGACAAGCTCCCGCAGCGGGTCCAGGAGCAACTGGTCGCGTGGTTCGAAACGGTGATCGGTGAGGAGTACCCGCCCATCAACTGGGTGTGGTTCCAGATTGTGGTGGAGACGTTCCTTGCCAGCGTCGGAGGACGATATTCGGACGAAGACATCGACGCCGGGCTGGCCATCCATGATTCCCTCTACCGCGGCCACGGCTGGTTTGCCGACGGCCCCGAGCGCGCCTACGACCACTATGTGGGCTGGGCCTTCCAGGTCTACCCGCAGCTCTGGGCGCTAATGGTCCCGGACGATCCGCGGGTGCAGGCCAGGAAGAAGCTTGACGGCGAGCGGCTCGCCGACTTCCTCGACGACGCCGCCTGCCTTGTCGGGGGCAACGGTGCGCCGCTGATCCAGGGACGCAGCCTCATCTACCGCTTCGCCGCCGCCGCGCCCTTCTGGGCGGGTGAGCTTTCGGGACACACCCGGCTGGCGCCGGGGATGAGCCGGCGGGCCGCTTCCGGAATGCTGGACTATTTCGCCCGCCGCGGTGCGATCACCGGGAGCGGCCTGCTCTCCATCGGCTGGCACGGCGAGTTTCCCGGAATGAGGCAGTCCTATTCGGGCGCCGGCTCGCCGTACTGGGCCGCCAAGGGGTTCCTCGGATTGGCCCTGCCGGCGGATCACCGGGTGTGGACCACAGTCGAGGAGCCCCTCCCCGTGGAATCGGGCGATATCCAGCGGCTCATCACCGCCCCGGGGTGGCAGGTGGACGGAACCGCGGCAGACGGCGTGGTGCGCATTCGGAACCACGGAACGGACCATGCCAATCCGGGGGTTGAGGCGGCAGACTCACCGCTTTATGCACGCCTCGGTTACTCGACGCACACCTTCCCGGACCTTGAACCGGAATCCCTGGACAACGCCGTCGTGCTGGTGGACAGCGAGGGCCGGCTCACGCACCGCACCGGTTTCGAATCCCTCGGCCAGAGGGATCTCGGCGGCGTCCTCGCCGGCGCATCCCGGGCCGGCACCAACTGGATTGCGGTTGATCCCGACGGCGGGCCCGACCACGGCAGCGGAGCCACAGGGACTGCGACCCGAGGCCCCGAAGTGACAGTGGTGTCACTGACCAGGGGAGCGGTGGAACTGCGGCTCGTCCGAGTCCGCGGCGCAGCCCCGGACACGGACGCCAGGTTGCGGATCGGCGGCTGGCCGGTGGATTCCGCGGCCTCCGTAGCCAGCGGGCTTCGTCCACTCGCCGGGTGGGGCTCACCGCTTGGGGACGCCGGAACCTGGCGGCGTGAGGGTCCGCATCCGATGGGGGAGGGCCTGATCATTCCGTGGGTCGGCACGTCGGGGCCGGTGGCGGACGGTGACTACGCCGCCGTCGTCGGGCTATATGGAACGGGCACGGAACAGGCCTTGGACGGTGCCGTTTTGGTCGACGGGGGACCACGGTTCGAGTTCGCGGACGGCACCTCGGTTGACCTGGGCGCCGTATGGGCGGATTTCACCAGCTGACGGCCAACGACATAAAGAAAGCGAGCCCCTGGCCGGATGTTGAGGCATCAGGCCAGGGGCTCCCGTTTACGTCGAGTGCTACCTGGAGCTGAAGTAGCTCACGCACTCTCCCTCGGTGCGAAATCCCGGCTCGACGTTGGTTGCCCAGCCGCCGTTCGCGCAGGCGACCTTACCCGTTACGAAGGCCACGGTGTAGCTCCGCGTGGTGCCGTTCGGGGCGGTCACTGTGACGGCTGCCGTCGGGGTGTCTGTAGTCGCCTGCACCACCGACACCTTGGCGTTCGTATCCAGCGGATAGGCCGCGACCGAGGGGGCCGACGCAGAGGCCGTCAGCACCTTGTAGCCCTCAACGGCCGGTGAAAAGCCAGCTACGGATTTCTGGTCCACCAGCAGCCGGCCCAGGTCGGGGAGCCCCGCCTCACCCAGGCGGGAGCCTGAGATGACCACCTCCGCCACCTTCGTGTATGAACCACTTGTTGCCAGGACAACCCGAATGCCGCGCGTCGTGACCGGGTTGAAGGAGTCCATCGCCGGGACAGCCGTGCTGAGGCCGGTGATGGTTCCTGCCGAAGTGTCCTGCCAGGCCCCGGCAGTGTCCTGGTACTGGACCGTCAGGCTCTGGGCGGCTTTTTCGGCGAGGCTGACAGTTACCGATTCCACTGTGTAGTCCCTGCTGAAGGCGTAGCTCAGGCTGTCAGCACTCCGGCCTCCACTCACCCAGTTGGACCAGCGGGTGACGGTGTTGCCGTCGCAGGTGTTCCTGGCAATGTAGGACCCCTCGGTGTAGCTGGCAGTCACTGCGGTGGTGGGATCGTCCTTGCAGATGTTGCTGCTCGGGACGCGGTCCACCACCAGAACGGTGAGGGTGGCGTCAAGCGGTTTATCGCCGTCGACCCCCGTGGCTGCCTTGCCGTGTACGGTTGCCGTGCCCACTGCCTGGAGCGCTGTGGGGTCAAGGGTGGTCCAGTCCCACGTGACCGGGAGGTCGTTTCGAACCGTTGCCGTGCCCACCTGGCCGGGGACCGTGGCCGGAGCGGCGGCCCGGACGTCGGCCGGGAGAGATCCGGTGCCGACCGTGGCCGAGACTGGGTCTGTGGCAGTGTACTTGCCGACCGTCACGGTGACCTTGGCGTCGTTGAACGGCTGGCCGTAGACGTCAGTGCCTGAACCGGTGATGGTGACTGTGCCGCGCTTCTTCCAGACGGCTGGATCCACGTATTCCCACTGGACCGGCACGGGCCGGCCCTCGCCCTTTGAGTAGAGCGGCGTCACGGATGCCGGAAGCTTGGGCGCGACGCCGATCGGCGTGCTGAGCTCCACTGGTTTGGTGCCGATGAGTTTGAGGTCCGCGAGGTCGGTGAAACCCCAGGCCTGATGGGGGTTACCGCTTGCCGTTGCCGTGGTGCCCGTGGATGAGCCCAGCGCAACAGCCGTTCCGGCGGCGGTCTGGCTGCCGGAAACCTGCAGGGCGATGGCTGCCGCAGCGTTGACCAAGGACGACTGCTTGCCGTTTTCGCTGGTGACGATCCACTGGGCCGACGGACTCAACTTGGCCTGATCGAGTGTCATCGTGGCCAGCGAAGCAGCGCCGGACTGGCTTGCATTGAGCACTCCGCCGTTGCCGGTCAGTACGCGTCCGTCCTTGTTGGTGATCACCCACCGTCGGTCATTCGCGTAGTCCTCGTTGCTGTTCACTGCCTGGAACGTCCACAACTGCGGGGTTACCTCCGCCGTCGTCGTCCCGATTTCCTGGATGGAGGCCGATCCTTCGGCCCGGGCGGTCAAGTACTTGCCGCTGGCCTCGCCGGTCAGGTGATAACTGTGGCCGTCCTGAACCGGTGCGGCGTCCTCTGCAACGCCGCTGACGCCGTCGACGACGAACGTCACCACGGAGGCTGCAGGCACCTCCAGCGTCGCGGACTTGGCCGACGCGTCGACGGCGATCGGCGTGCCCTTCACGAGCGCGTTGCGTTCGATGTCCTCCAGGGGCGACTTGGTGGTGACCACCGGAGTGACGGTTGCTCCCGGCGCGATGGCGCCAAAGCGGCTGAGGTCCAGAGTGACCTTTTCCGCCGTCGGAGTGTCGTTGAAGTGCACCAGCGTGGCGCCGTTGCCGTCAGCGTCCAGTGCGCTGGCCGTCTTGGCGTTGTCGTTCTGGATGAGGAAGTCGCCAGGGCGGATGTAGTGGGTGAAATTCCGGGTGGTGTTGTACTTCTGGTTGGTCAGGACGCGGCACTTGGCGTCCTCGGGAGCGTTGCCGTCGTTGAGCCGGCGGTTGGAGAAGCCTTCGCGTCCCTCGTAGTTGCAGTCGAAATCCACGTAGATGGAGCCCCAGCCCTTGTCGCCTTTCTCCTGCTTGTACGTGTCTTCGACCGGCTGCCAGAACACCCAGGCATCCGGTTCGAGTTCCCGCAGGTCGTTGACCATGCGGCTGGCGATGCCCAGGCCGTTGGTGATGTTGGAACGGTCCCAGCCGCTGGTGGAGTCGCCCAGCGCGGGATTGCCGGGCCAGAAGCCGCCCACTTCGCTCATCCACAGCGGCTTGTCCGTGGACTTTGCCAGGTCACGCACACGGCGGCGATCGCTGGTGCCGTAGGTGTGGACGTTGAGCTGCGAGACGGCGTCCTTGGCTTGCTGGCTGTAGCCGTTCCAGTTGGTCATGAACTTGGAGGGGTCCGTCTCGTCCATCGCGGAGATGACTGCGTCGGTACTGGTGCCGTCCTTGCCAAGTTCCGCTGCGAGCAGCTTGGTGACGCGGTCCTGTGCCGCGGGATAGATCAGGGCGCCTTCCTGCTTCTGGGTGTAACTGGTGGGCGGCTTTCCGGTGGCCGGATCGATCGCGGTGCCCCAGTAGCCCGAGTTGGGTTCGTTGAAGGGGTCGATGGTCTTCACATCGATGCCGCTGCCGCTTTCGAGAAGCTCGACGGCGTGCTTCATGTATGCGGCGAACTTCGCTTCCGCTTGGGGCAAAAGGTTTTCGCCCTTGTTCGAGTTGACCTGGCCGGAGACGTAGCCGCTCTTGGTCATAAACCAGGGCGGGGAGTTGCTGAAGGCCTCCCAGTGGGTGATTTGACGGTCTGCTGCCAGCCGCTCCACCCACCAGCGCTGGTTCCGGTCGGCATCAGGATTGTAGGAAGCGGGATCGTCCGGGTTCCACTGCTCAAGGAACGCGAGCTTGTTTGCCTGGGCGGGATCCACCGATCCGTCGCTGTTGTACAGGCGGGAGGATATTTTGCCGTCAGTTGCCCCCGTAACCGGCTTCCACCAGCCTTCCACTGCGCTGCCGTCGTTGAGGTAGTCCGCGACGTCGGACGCGTTGCCTCCCCCTACGTTGTAGCGGGCGATATTGAGGTTCAGTCCGTCCTCGCCGAACACTTTTTGGTAGAGCTCCTCGCGGAGCTCGGGGGAATAGCCTGCCGTCGCGTTAGCGAACCAGACGAGGCTAGTGCCCCAGCCTTCGAAGGCTTCGCCGCGGCTCGCAGGGTTGGGGGTGATGGTGACAGAAGCGGTGGCATCTGCTCCGGCCGCTGGCGCGGCTGGCAGGAATGCCAGGCCGGCAACTGCCGTGACTGCGGCGGCAAAAGCCGCCACAGGCCTGCGTGTTCTTCGGGCGGAAAACGTCATTGTTGTACCTCGTTGTCTCAGGGGTGCGGTGCTGATCCGGCCGTGGTGTGGATTGCCGGAGCTAAAGAATCCGGAAGCCGGGCAAGGCGAGACTATGGTCGAGATGTGTGCGGTTCAAGGCATACGAACAGGCTCGTTCGTGCTCGGTCAGAGGTGTTCAGTCGCAGTAGGGCTGCAGGCGCCGGTTGCTGACGGCACCGGCTCAGCGGACCTCAAGGATCAGCTGGAGCAGCCGTGCCGCGGCGGGGCGGGCCGCATGTTCCTCGTTCCACTGGGCCCTGGCCGCGGCCTTGCTGACCGCCTGGGTGGTGATGCCAAGTTCCTGGGCAACAGCTTTTTGCTGGCCCCGCACTCCGGGCGTCAGCAAGTCCAGGACACGCCACTCGGCCGCGCTGCGGCCGTGAACAATGTGGCCGAGCAGCTTCAGGACAGCCTCAGCTTCAGCCGCGAGGTCTGCCAGCGGGCCGTCAACCGCGACGGGAACGCGTTCCTTGCCGTTCCGCAGGCGGTTCACGGCACGGCGGGCGTAGATCAGGCCGTGCCCGCTGGCGTCCTTGATCTGGTTGGGCAGCGGCTCATTCACGGGACCTACGCCGATTCCCACGAACCAGCTGCCGCAGCGGAGGGCCACCAACGCTGCCTCCACGGCCTGGTGCGGGAACTCAACGATGCCCTGGACCTCGTCCTCAACGGAGCGGTCAAAGTCAAGGCGCGCCGGTATGTGCCGCAGGTCCTTGAGCAACTGCGGAACCCGGTCACCGTCGCGCCGGCTGTCCGTTTGGTTGATGGTCAGCGTGAACATTGTGGATCACAGAATACCCGGTGGCCGTCCTTCCGGGCCTACCACTGCACGGACGTCCACGGCCGTGAACTTCGCGTCAAAGGTGTCCCCGCTGCCGCCTCCGAGTGCGGAGGCGAACGCCATCAGCATGTAGGCGGGCGCGAACGACCAGCAGACGGCACGCCAGCCGCCGAGCCAGGCGCCCGACGTCGTGCCGTCCGTGATTCTGACAGAACGCATCCCGGCTGCCGCATCACCCAGGCTGCCAACCGCACCGCAGACCATGCCGTAGCCGAAGAGGACCAGGAACCACACGGCCGCCAAGGCCGCAAAAAACAGCCAGTCGCTGGATAGCAATGCCAGCGACAGCGAGCCCAAGGCAAAATTCTGGACCAAGGAATTCAGCACGACCATCAGGATTCCCGAGACAGCCAAGACTACGAAGGCATCCAGGGCGCGGCCCCAGAAATGCGGCCAGCCCGGCATGGGCACGTAAGAGGCCCCGGAGACGGTGTACCGGCGGACCGGGCGTCCGCTGGCCGGGTCGATCAGTGTGGTGCTTCTTTCATGGACCCTTGCCACGGTGGCTTCCCCTTATTCCAGCGCCGAATCAAAACAGAATGAACTTACCCCGGGACGCGTTGCATCGCGATGGGCAGGACAACCCACCCGCGCATAGGTTGTGCCCGTGCCCCGAAGATGTTGCGATGGGGGAGGACGCTGCCGACGGCGGCATTGACGGAAACGGAGGACCGCCATGGCCGACGCCCTGAGTGGGGACACAGTCAGTGACACCAAGACACACGGTACAAGGACTGAAACAAGGGACAGCAGCGAACTCGGGCTCGTGGACCGCTGGTGGCGGGCGGCGAACTACCTGTCCGTGGGCCAGATCTACCTCCGCTCCAACCCGCTGCTGCGCGAACCCCTCCGTGCGGAGGACGCCAAGTCCAGGCTCCTGGGCCACTGGGGCACCACCCCCGGACTCAACTTCGTCTACGCCCACCTCAACCGGGTCATCCGGCGGGACCGGCAGGAGATGCTGTTCATCGCCGGACCCGGCCACGGCGGCCCCGCCGTGGTGGCCAACGCGTGGCTGGAGGGCACCTACTCGGAGATCTACAGCAACGTGGGCAACGATGAACCGGGGCTTGCTGAACTGTTCCGGCAGTTCTCCTACCCGGGCGGCATCCCCAGCCACGCCGCTCCCGAGACTCCGGGCTCCATCAGCGAAGGCGGCGAACTCGGGTATTCCCTGGCGCACGCGTACGGGTCCGTCTTCGACAATCCGAAGCTGATTACCGCCGTCGTGATCGGTGACGGCGAGGCGGAAACCGGGCCGCTCGCGGCCAGCTGGCACTCGCACAACTTCCTGGACCCCGTGGCTGACGGCGCGGTGCTGCCCATCCTGCACCTGAACGGCTACAAGATCGCCAACCCCACCATCCTGGCCCGGATGCCCGAGGCACAGCTGGAACAGCTGCTGCGCGGCTACGGCCACAAACCGTACTTTGTCACCGTGACGGATCCCGACGACGTCGAACGGGCCCACCGCGACTTCGCCGCTGTCCTGGAAACCTGCCTGGCCGATATCCGCGCCATCCAGGCCGAACGCCGCAACGCCGGCGCCGTGTCGCCAGATGGCGCCGGTGACGACGCCGGGGCCGCCCAGTGGCCCATGATCGTGCTGCGTTCGCCCAAGGGCTGGACCGGCCCCAAGCAGGTGGACGGCAAGCAGGTGGAGGGCACCTGGCGGAGCCATCAGGTGCCGCTGTCCGAGGTCCGCACCAACCCGGAGCACCTGGCCCAGCTCGAACAGTGGCTCCAGTCCTACCGGCCGCGCGAGCTGTTCGACGACGCCGGCCGGCTCCGCCCCGACGTCGCGGAAAACGCTCCTGCCGGGGAACTGCGGATGAGTGCGACGCCGTACGCCAACGGCGGCATACTGCTGCGCGACCTCAAACTGCCGGACTACCGCAAGCACGCGGTCGAAGTGCCCGTGCCGGGGGTGCAGCGGGTCAGCGCCATGATCACCCTCGGCGGCTGGATGCGGGACGTTGTAGCCCAAAACCCGGAGACTTTCCGGCTTTTCGGCCCCGATGAGACCGCGTCCAACCGCCTCCAGGACGTCTACGACGTCACCGACAAAGTCTGGCAGTACCGGATCGACGACGTCGACGAGCACCTTGCGCGGGCCGGCCGCGTCATGGAGGTGCTCAGCGAGCACCTCTGCCAGGGCTGGCTGGAAGGCTACCTCCTGACCGGCCGGCACGGAGTCTTCAGCTGCTACGAGGCCTTCATCCACATCGTCGACTCCATGTTCAACCAGCACGCCAAGTGGCTCAAGGTCCACCGGGAGCTTGCCTGGCGCCAGCCGGTGGCATCGCTGAACTACGTCCTGTCCTCGCACGTGTGGCAGCAGGACCACAACGGTTTCTCACACCAGGACCCGGGTTTCATCGACCACGCCGTTAACAAAAAGGCCGAGGTCATCCGGGTCTACCTGCCGCCGGATGCCAACACGCTGCTCTCCGTGATGGAGCACTGCCTAGGGTCCAGGGACTACGTCAACATCGTGGTCAGCGGAAAGCAGCCCTCACCCACCTGGCTGGGACCGGCTGATGCCGCCCACCACTGCCAGCGGGGACTGGGGATCTGGGAATTCGCCGGATCCGAGGTGCCGGGCGAAGAGCCGGACGTGGTGCTTGCCTGCGCCGGAGACGTTCCCACCGTTGAGACCGTCGCCGCCGCAGAGTTGCTGAAGGAAGGCGCCCCGGGGCTGAAGATCCGAGTGGTCAACGTGGTGGACCTGATGCGGCTTCAGGACGCCAGCGAACACCCCCACGGGCTGAGCTCACGCGACTTCGACGGCATCTTCACGGCGGACAAGCCGATCATCTTCGCCTACCACGGCTACCCGTCCCTGATCCACCGGCTGGCCTACCGGCGCACCAACCAGGAAGGCCTGCACGTCCGCGGCTACAAGGAAGAAGGAACCACGACTACGGCGTTCGACATGGCCATGCTCAACGGGATTGACCGCTTCCAGCTGGCCATCGATGCCATCGACCGGGTTCCCGGACTGGCAGAGCGGCACTCCCTGCTGCGCCAGTCGCTGCAGGACCAGCGCATCCGGGCCCACAACCACACGCGCAGCCACGGCGAGGACATGGAGGAGATCCGCGACTGGACGCTCGGCGGCTAGCCCCGGGCGGGTAGCTCGGCGGATAGCCCGGACCGGTTAGCCCGCAGGGCGCTGGCTACCCGGTCCCGGTCCTGCTCAGGTCAGCCAGCGGGCCGGAGGGCACATGGATCCAGCCTTCGCTGAGGGCCGCGGCGGCATGGGTACCCGGCGGCATCAGAGTCTGGCGGAGGCTCACGGCGCGGGCCGTGAGCGAGGCGATGACGGCGTCGAACATGTCGTCAGAGGCCTCGAGGGCATCACGGTGTCCGGCCAGGTCAAGCCAGGGCGCAGCGGAGGTCAGGCTGTCCAGGATCAGGCCCAGTCGCTCCGCCTCCGCGGTGCCGCGCCCTTTGTAGCCGCGGGCGTGGATTCCCCAGAGTTTCAGCGACGCTGCCGGGTAGACCTCCGCCAGCCGGCCGGAGCCGTCCCTTGCCTGCGGACCGTAATCCAGCGCGATCTTGGCTTGGATGACCGCGCAGCGCATCGCAGGATGGGCCAGCCGGTCCGCGGAGACGCTGAGCGGAATGAGGCCGGTGGCGCCGGTGACGAACCTGTCGGTGTCCCGGTAGGCCAGCAGCCGGCGGCCCGCAATCCCGTCGTGGTCCAGGACCGGATGCGCGTCGAACTTCAGGTGCCCGGCAAGGAAGGGAACGAGGGCGTCTGGCCAGCCCACCGGGCAGTCGATGCCCGTCATGTCGCTGGCGCCGAACAACTCCACGATCTCCTCGTCGGTGACGTCCAGGGAGAGGTGGACCAGCCGCGCACCACCTTGGGTCCATTCGAGCACCGCGGCCGCGGTCTTCCTGGTGGCCGCAGCGAGGTCCACGCCCAGTGTCTTCACGGGTCAGGCGGCACGGTAGCGGAGTGTGCCGGGGAGTTCTCCCCGGCTGTCGAGGCCTTCCCCGGAGGCGAACCGGGCCCAGACGGCGCGGAGGGCACGTCCCTGAGCGTCGATGTCGTCCCAGGTGGCGCCCGCGACAAGGCCGGCCGTGGCCCACGTCTGTTTGTTGCCGAACAGCAGCGGCAGGTCAACGGTGTGGGCGGCCCCAAAGAAGTTTCCGGGCGCGGCCCAGGTGAGCACGTAGCTGTACGCTTTTCCTCCCGCCCGGGCGTGCCGCCGGGCGAACTTCCGGGCGGCCCGGCCATAGACGGCTTCAGTCACGGCCCGGCTGACTGCGTTGACGGCGGCGGTTCCGACCACCGGGATTTTGGCCAGGCGGCCGGCGACGGGGTTTCCCGGCAGGAACATGCGCGCCTCGTCGGCAGTATGGCCGATCAGAACCTCGATTCCGGGTGCGGCCGAGTTCCATGCGGCTTCAATCTCGTGTTCCGGCGGCAGCGGTGCGTGTCCGTACTGGGTGCCGAAGGGCATGGCGGCCTTGAGCCCGAACTTCCGGGCCACCTGAGAAACACGCCCTTCAATGGCAACAACGTCCATCGCGGGGGTGTCTTCGGTGACATGTTCCGCTGCGACACCCATTGCGGCGCTCATTTTCTCCCGGCCCCGGGTGATGCCCAGGGGTGCGCTCTGGATGATGGCGCGCTGGAACAACGAGGAGGCCTCCGGGGTCGCCATCAGGTGGGCGACGGCGTCGCCTCCTGCTGACTGGCCAAAGGCGGTAACGCGTTCCGGATCGCCGCCGAAGGCCCGGATGTTGCGCTGCACCCAGCGGAACGCCTCAAGCTGGTCCAAGAGGCCGAGGTTTCCGGGCCGGCCCGTACCGGTTGCCAGATATCCGAACAGGCCCAGGCGGTATGTCACGGATACAACGATGACCCGGTTCTCGGCGACCAGGGTCTTCGGATCGAAAATGGCCAGGTCGCCGGAGCCCGAGGTGTAGGACCCGCCGTGGAGCCACACCATGACAGGGATGCGCTCGCCGTCGGCAAGGTCGGCCGGGATGGTGATCGAGAGGCGCTGGCAGTCCTCGCTGCCGGGAAGCTCACCGTAGCGGGTTCCGAGGATGTCATCGAGGAACGGCACCGGGCCCTGCGGGCACGCGGGGGAGAGCGAGGTTGCTGCCCGGACCTCGGTCCAGTCAGGTGCACTGGCCGGCGGCTGGAAGCGGCCCGCCGTGGCGTACGGGATGCCCGTGGCGCGCACGACGTCGCCGTCGCGCCAGCCGGTGACCGGCCCGCACGGAGGACTAAAGCGCGGCGGATTAAAGGAAGGCACGGAAGTCACAAGGCAACGATTCCACAGATTGACTGGTGCCGGGCAACAGAAATCCCCGCCTCCCGGACCTTTCCCCCTCGCATGACGCGGGGATTTGTCCGGGGGACGGGGATCCGTGTCGCAGGCCGCACTAACGCGTACCTGCCGGCGGAAATTAGTGGCCGGCGGCCGGAACGTAGCGCTTGATGGAGGCTTCCAGCTCGGCTTCGGCAGCGGCGCGGTCGCCCCAGCCTTCAGCCTTGACCCACTTGCCCGGCTCCAGGTCCTTGTACCGGGTGAAGAAGTGCTCGATTTCCTTGATCAGGTATTCGCTGACGTCGCTGACCTCTTTGATGTGGTCGAAGCGGGCGTCGGTGGGCACGCAGAGGACCTTGGCGTCCCCGCCGCCGTCGTCGGTCATGTTGAACACGCCGATGGGGCGGGCTTCAACGATGACGCCCGGGTGCAGATCGAAGTCCTGCAGGAGCACCAGTGCGTCCAGCGGGTCGCCGTCTTCGCCGAGCGTGTTCTCGAAGAAACCGTAGTGGGTGGGGTACTGCATGGACGTAAACAGGACACGGTCCAGGCGGACGCGGCCGGTCTCGTGATCGACTTCGTACTTGACGCGTGATCCCTTGGGGATCTCGATGGTCACGTCATGCTTCATGGAATGCTCCTCGACTTCAGGGTGTTCGCGGCACACAGAATGACCAGCAAAAGGAGTGTCGGTGCCGCCGACTACTATTGAGGATATAGCGATAGGCCCAGGTTTCATGAACTAGTGGGGACATTTCAGGACTATAAGGACCAGCAGCAGCATGAAACGCATGATGAGCCACGTGGCCAGCCATCCCTGGGCGGCCATCATCAGGCGGCAACTGCCGCTGGCGCTGCTAACCATCCTGATTGTGGCGCTCGCCGTCCCGGCGGCCATGCTAGTCGCCCCCGCCTTCACCGGCCGGGGCCCGGAACCGGAAAGCACTGAGTCCGCTGTTCCCGCCTGGCAGCAGGTTCCCCGGGACCTTTCCCTCCCGCAGGGAATTGCGCCCCTCAAGGACTCGGCCCCCGTGCCCTGGCCGGACACGCTCGGCGCCCAGCTCAACACCACACTGCAGGCCGACGGCGGCGGGTCCTTTACCGGCGTGGTGCAGGACGCCGCCACCGGGCAGGTGCTGTTCGACCGCGGGGGTGCGGAAGCCCGCGTGCCCGCCTCCAACATGAAGCTCCTGACGGCCGCCGCCGCTGTCCGTGCCATCGGGCCGGACCAGCGCTTCAGCACCAAGGTGGTGTCCGGGGCTGAGCCGGGGTCCGTGGTTCTCACCGGCGGCGGCGACGTCCTGCTCGGTGCAGGGGTGTCGTCCCCGGACACCGTGATGGGCCACGCCGGACTGGCCACGCTGGCCCAGCTCACCGTCAAGGCCCTGCAGGAAAGCGGCATCAAGGGTCCGGTGCAGGTACGGCTGGACGATTCCCTGTTCACCGGTCCGGCGCTGAACCCCACGTGGAGCCCGGATGATGTAGCCGCAGGCGAGACCGCGCCCCTGTTCCCGCTCGCCCTCAACTCGGCCAGATACGACCCCGCCGTAACCACCGGACCGCGGCCTCAGGACGCCGCAATGACAGCGGCCGAGGCGTTCTCCGCCCAGCTCACGACGGCGGCCTCCGCCGCCGGGCTGTCCGTCACGCCCGGCGTCGTGCGTGGCCAGGCGCCGGAGGCCGGCAAGGTGCTGGCCGAGGTCAAGTCCGCCACGCTCCGCCAGCAGGTGGACCTGATGCTTCAGACCTCGGACAACTACCTTGCCGAGGTGCTGGGCCGGCTGGCGGCAGTCGCCGCGGGACAACCCGGCAGCAATGACGGCGCCACGGCCACCGTGTTCAAACAGGTGCAGGACCTCGGAATCCCCACGGACGGCCTTCGCGTGGCCGACGTTTCGGGCCTGTCGCTGGGCAACCAGGTGTCGGCCGGGCAACTGGCCGAAATCGTCCGGGCCATCACCTCCGGCACGGAACCCAGCCTGCGCGCAGCCATCGGCGGCTTCCCCGTGGCCGGCCTGACCGGGACCCTGGGCAGCAGGTACACCGACGCATCGACGGAGCGCGGCGCAGGGCTGGTCCGGGCCAAAACCGGCACCCTGAACTCAGTGATTGCCCTGAGCGGCTACGTTGTGGACGCCGACGGGCGCCTCCTGGTGTTCTCCTTTATAGGCAACGGACTGCAGCCGGGCGCGGCGGGCAACAGGACGGCGCTTGACCGTACGGCCTCGGCACTGGCCTCCTGCGGGTGCCGCTAGGCGGCAGCATCTCCTACTCCGAGCATCGCCGCGGAACTCACGCCGGCCTCGGGAGCCGCTTCCGCGGGGGTCCCAAACGCGGCGGTGCCCAGCAGGGCGGACATCACCACGGCGGACAGGACGGACCTCCAGCCGGTGCTCTTCCCCAGGCTCAGCGGCGGGATCGGACGGTACGCAATCATCGGACTCTCCTTGGTGGTGTGGACTTCTGTACCAACTCTGGCCCGGAACATTTGTGTTCCTCTGTTCCGATCCTGTGCCCTGCCTGTGCGTTGAACCCGTTCGCCGGTCAGCGAACTTAAGGCGTAACGGCGGGGTGCTGTGATCTGATGGACGCTATGGAGTCAACTGCAGGCGATTCATCAGCACAGGCCCAGGCACTGATCAACTGGGAGCTCGCAGCGTCAACAGCCGCGCGCCTGGCTCCCGCCGGCCCGGCGCTGGGGTCCGCCGAGATCGGGGCGGCCGTGGAGAACCTGCGCCTTATGGCCGATATCTCCGTGCCGCACGTCCACGACATCACCGGCCTGGAAGCGGCACGGGACCTCCGTGATTCGTCGGTGCTGGTGGTGGACCGTGCCTCCTGGGCCAAGGCCAACACCCAGAGCTTTGCCGTCATGCTGAAACCGGCGATGGAGAAAATGCTCGAAGGCCGCCGCGGAACCATGAGCCCCGGTGCCGCTTCCGTGAGCGGAGCCATCACCGGAAGCCAGCTGGGCGCCGTGCTCGCCTTCCTCTCCAGCAAGGTCCTGGGCCAGTACGATCCCTTCTCGGCGCTCGCCGAGGACTCCACCGCCCCCGCCGCCGGGCGCCTGCTCCTGGTGGCGCCGAACATCGTCCAGGTGGAGCGCGAACTCAACGTTGCCCCCGAGGACTTCCGGCTGTGGGTCTGCCTGCACGAACAGACCCACCGGGTGCAGTTCGCCGCCGCACCGTGGCTCCGCCACCACATGCTCAACGAAATCGACAACCTCAGCGAACACCTGCTGGGCAACGTCGACACCCTCCTCGAGCGCGCATCGGCCGCGGCCCGGTCCCTCAAGGACCGCACGGCCGCCGGAACCGCGCCGGGCCGCGGCGCCATCCTGGACTTGCTGCAGGACCCTGAGGAAAAAGCCTCCCTCTCGCACCTGACTGCCGTGATGAGCCTGCTGGAGGGCCACGCCAACGTGGTGATGGACGCCGTGGATTCCAGCATCGTCCCGTCCGTCAAGACCATCAGGCAACGCTTCAACGCCCGCGGCAAGGACCGCGGCGTCGTGGAGAAATTCATCCGCAGCCTGCTGGGCCTCGATGCCAAGATGCGCCAGTACACGGACGGCGCCAAGTTCGTCCGCGCCGTGGTGGACGTCGCCGGCATGGAGGGCTTCAACCGGGTCTGGGAATCCGCCGGGAACCTGCCCACGGAGCCGGAAATCCATGACGCCAAGCTCTGGCTCGAGCGGATGGGGCTCTAGTTGTCCCAACCCGCAACCGGACGACGGCGTCCCGGCCGGCTGTCGCCCGTCGTCGGCAAGGCGCGCAAAATGTTGCAGAAGGCCCTGGCCGACGTCGGCTACCCCGGCCGGGTGCTCGTCGCCTGCAGCGGCGGCCCGGATTCCCTGGCCCTCGCCGCTGTCGCGTCCTACTTCGGGCGGCGCGGCCATGTTGACGGGCACCCTGTATCGGTGGGCGCCGTCGTCGTGGACCACCAGCTGCAGCCCGGTTCCGCCGGCGTCGCCGCCCATACCGCCGACGTCCTCCGTGACCTGGGGCTCTCTCCCGTGGACATCCGGCGGGTTGACGTCGCGTCCACCGGGATCGGCCCCGAAGCCGCAGCCCGGGACGCCCGCCACGCCGCCCTGGAGGAAGCCGCCGCCCTGGCCGGTGCCGGCGCGATCCTCCTTGGCCACACCCTGGACGACCAGGCGGAACAGGTGCTGCTGGGACTGGCGCGGGGCTCCGGGACACGCTCGCTCGCGGGAATGCGGCCGGTCCGCGGACTCCTGCTCCGGCCTTTCCTGGGCCTCCGCCGCGCCGACACCCTGGAGATCTGCGCCGTCGAAGGCCTGGAGCCGTGGCACGATCCGAGCAATGCCGACCCGTCCTTTGCCCGGTCACGGACGCGCGTGGAGGTCCTTCCGATGCTGGAGGAAAAACTCGGTCCCGGCGTCGCGGAGTCCCTCGCCCGGACGGCAGCCATCCTGCAGCTGGACGCCGACTACCTCGACGACGTGGCGAACAGCACGTTTGAGCAACTGGCCGAGCGGTCCGGCGTCGAAATCAGTCTTCCCGAAACGGCGTTGGGCAAGCTGGCCCCCGCCATCCGGTTCCGGGTGATCGCCAAGGCGGCCGCCGCCGTCGGGGGCCAGCAACCGAGCTACCAGCGGCTGCTCGCCGCGGAAGCGCTCCTGCGCCGGCGGGGTTCCGCCGGTCCCGTGGAACTTCCCGGCGGTGTGAGTGCCTACCGGCTTTCGCTGGCGGAGATCCTCGCCGGCGAAGGGCGGAATCAGCCGGCCGGGGCGCATGATGCTGCCACCGGCGGTCCCCGCGAAGCCGCCCGCTGTGGGAAGCTAGTATTCCGGCTTCACAAGCCGCCCCAAAAATAGTCGCACCCGCATCTACACAGGAGCCATTGGTGGATTCAAACGACGTCCAGGCAGACCTCAAGCACGTTCTCTACACCAAGGATCAGATCCAGCAGCGGATTACCGAGCTCGCTGCAGAGATCGACAAGGACTACGAGGGCCGGGAGCTCCTCATCGTCGGCGTTTTGAAGGGCGCGGTGATGGTCATGGCGGACCTGGCGCGGGCACTTCACAGCCACGTTTCCATGGACTGGATGGCAGTTTCCTCCTACGGTTCCGGGACCCAGTCATCCGGTGTTGTGCGGATCCTGAAGGACCTCGACACGGACCTGATGGGCAAGGATGTGCTGATCGTTGAAGACATCATTGATTCCGGCCTGACGCTGTCCTGGCTCAAGACCAACCTGGAATCCCGCGGCACCGCCTCTGTGGAAATCTGCACCGCCTTCCGCAAGCCCACGGCCGCGAAGGTCCAGATCGACGTCAAGTACGTCGGCTACGACATCCCCAACGAATTCGTTGTGGGCTACGGCCTGGACTACGCCGAGAAATACCGCAACCTGGACTTCGTGGGCACGCTGGCCCCCCACGTCTACGAGTAGGCGCACTCCCCGGGATCCCTCCCGGCCGGCTGGGCCCGAAAAGGCCGCGGCCATGCACCGCTACGCCTAGAGGGAACTTTTGCCCTACACCGTGCGTGATTCACTCCGAACGGTGTATAGCTAGTAGCTGACGCAGCACCACACGCGCGCAGACCAGTCGCCGTGCAGCACTACCAGGAGGGACGGGGCCAGCCCCCGATCAGATGAAAGCTAAGAGTTTCTTCAAGGGCCCGGGCATCTGGATCGTAGTTGTGGTCGGAATGCTCCTGCTGGCCTTTGCCACGCTCGCCCCCGGCGGGGCTACCCGGATCGACACCAAGCCGGGCCTCGAGCTTCTTGCAGACAGCGGCAAGGTGGAACAGGCCAAGATCTTTGATGCGGAAAACCGCGTGGACCTGGTCCTCAAGGACAACCTGGTCATCGACGGACAGGACAAGGGCAAGAACGTCCAGTTCTTCTTCGTCAACGCCCGCGCCGCGGACGTGGTCAAGGCAGTCACCGACGCCAACCCCTCAAGCGGTTTCACTGACCAGCCGATCGAAAACAACTGGTTCTCCGGGCTGTTCTCCCTCCTGATTCCGGTACTGCTGCTGGGCGTCCTCTTCTGGTTCCTGCTCTCCCGCATGCAGGGCGGCGGATCCAAGATCATGCAGTTCGGCAAGTCCAAGGCCAAACTGGTCAACAAGGACATGCCCCAGGTGACGTTCAGCGACGTCGCCGGTGCCGACGAAGCCGTCGAAGAGCTCCAGGAAATCAAGGAATTCCTCCAGGAACCGGCCAAGTTCCAGGCCGTTGGTGCCAAGATCCCCAAGGGCGTGCTGCTCTACGGCCCTCCGGGCACCGGTAAGACCCTGCTGGCCCGCGCCGTCGCCGGTGAAGCGGGAGTGCCGTTCTTCTCCATCTCGGGTTCCGACTTCGTCGAAATGTTCGTCGGCGTGGGTGCGTCACGTGTCCGCGACCTCTTCGAGCAGGCCAAGGCCAGCTCGCCCGCCATCATCTTCGTGGACGAGATCGACGCCGTCGGCCGTCACCGTGGCGCCGGCATCGGCGGCGGCAACGACGAACGCGAGCAGACCCTCAACCAGCTGCTGGTTGAAATGGACGGCTTCGACGTCAAGACCAACGTCATCCTGATCGCCGCCACCAACCGTCCTGACGTGCTGGACCCGGCCCTGCTCCGCCCCGGCCGCTTCGACCGCCAGATCACCGTTGAGGCTCCCGACCTCGTGGGCCGCGACCAGATCCTGCAGGTGCACGCCAAGGGCAAGCCGATGGCTCCCGGTGTCGACCTGAAGGCCGTCGCCAAGAAAACCCCCGGCTACACCGGTGCCGACCTCGCCAACGTCCTCAACGAGGCCGCCCTGCTGACGGCCCGCTCCAACGCCAACCTGATCGACGACCGCGCACTCGACGAAGCCATTGACCGCGTCATGGCCGGACCGCAGAAGCGCAGCCGCGTCATGAAGGAACACGAGCGGAAGATCACCGCGTACCACGAAGGCGGACACGCCCTGGTGGCTGCCGCCCTGCGGAACTCCGCCCCGGTCACCAAGATCACCATCCTGCCGCGCGGCCGCGCCCTGGGCTACACCATGGTGGTCCCGGAGAACGACAAGTACTCCATCACACGCAATGAACTGCTGGACCAGATGGCCTACGCCATGGGCGGCCGCGTGGCCGAGGAAATCGTCTTCCACGATCCGTCCACCGGCGCCTCCAACGACATTGAGAAGGCCACTGGAACGGCCCGCAAGATGGTCACGGAGTTTGGCATGAGCGAACGCGTCGGTGCCGTGCGCCTCGGTCAGGGCGGCGGCGAGCCGTTCCTTGGCCGCGACGCCGGCCACGAGCGCAACTACTCGGACCAGATCGCCTACATCGTGGACGAGGAAGTGCGCCGCCTGATCGACCAGGCCCACGACGAGGCCTACGCGATCCTCACCGAGAACCGCGACATCCTCGATTCCCTGGCCCTTGAGCTCCTCGAGCGGGAAACCCTCAACCAGGCTGAGATTGCGCATGTCTTCCGGGACATCCGCAAACGCGACTTCCGCGAAGTGTGGCTCTCCAAGGAAAGCCGTCCGGTGCAGACCGCCGGCCCCGTTGAGTCCCGGCTGGAGCGGGCCGAGCGTGAGGCCCAGGAGGAAGCCAAGGAAGCCCGCCTGGAAGAGCCGCTGGACGCCCAGCCGCCCCACCCCCAGGGCGTAGCAAGCCAGGAGAACTTCGGCGGCGGTGTTACGGACGTCGGCGCCGACGGACCGCATCACGGCTAAGCTTCTGCTGTGAATCATTTCGACGACAACGACGTTTCCGGCACCGCCAACCCCTCCACTGCAGGCCATTCGCGGCATGGGGGAGGCACGAAGGTGGACCGCCCCAGGATCGAGGCGGCCGTCCGGGAAATCCTGCTGGCCATCGGGGAGGACCCGGACCGCAGCGGGCTGCTTGACACCCCCAAAAGGGTGGCCAAGGCCTACTCGGAGGTCTTTGCCGGCCTCCACCACGACCCCGCGGAAATCCTGGCCACCACCTTCGACCTGGACCACGAGGAGCTGGTCCTGGTCAAGGACATTCCGTTCTACTCCACCTGTGAGCACCACTTGGTGCCGTTCCATGGGGTGGCGCACGTGGGCTACATTCCCTCGCACGACGGCAAAGTTACCGGGCTGAGCAAGCTCGCCAGGCTGGTGGACATGTTCGCCAAGCGCCCGCAGGTGCAGGAACGGCTGACGACCCAGATCGTCGAAGCACTGGTGACGCATTTGAAGCCGCGCGGCGCGATCGTGGTGGTTGAGTGCGAACACCTCTGCATGTCCATGCGCGGCATCCGCAAGCCCGGTGCCAAGACCGTCACCAGTGCCGTGCGCGGTCAACTGCATGACCCGGCCACCCGCGCCGAAGCCATGAGCCTCATACTCGGAAGGTAATAAAACAGACTATGGACTCCCTAGCTGCTGCCCCTGGAACCGGACCCGCAACAAACCCCTTGCCAATCCTGCGTAAACCGCGGCCGGCAGCCAAGTTTGAAGAACTCCCCACGGACCGCACGCTGGTGATGGGCATCCTGAACGTCACCCCGGATTCCTTCAGCGACGGCGGCACGCATCCGACGCCGGACGCCGCCATCGCGGCCGGCCTCCGGATGTTCTACGCCGGTGCCGACATCATCGACATTGGCGGCGAATCCACCCGCCCCGGTGCTGAGGAAGTCAGCCCCGAAGAGGAACAGCGCCGTGTGCTGCCCGTGGTCGAGGCCATGGTCAAGGCCGGCGCCCTGGTCAGCATCGACACCACCCACGCGTCAACGGCAGCCGCTGCCCTCAAGGCCGGCGCCGCCATCATCAACGACGTTTCCGGGCTGACGATGGAGCCGGAGATGGCGGAACTGGCTGCCCGCACCGGCGCCCCGTATGTGCTGACCCACCGCCGCGGCGACGCCAAGACCATGACCTCCCTCACCGACTACGGCAACGTGGCAGAGGAAGTCGCCGCCGAACTGGTGGGCGTGCGCGACAAGCTGTACGCGGCCGGTGTAGCGCCGGAGCAGATCATCGTGGACCCGGGGCTGGGCTTTTCCAAGAACGATGTCCAGAACTGGGAGCTCCTGCGGAACCTGGGACCGCTGGAGGCCCTCGGCCACAGGATTCTCGTGGGAGCTTCGCGCAAGCGCTTCCTTGGCACGCTGCTGACCGTGGCGGGCAAGGCGGCCGCCCCCCAGGAACGGGACCACGCGACCGCCGCCATCACGGCGATCAGCGCCGCCCGCGGCGCATGGGCCGTGCGCGTGCACGACGTCGGACCCAGCCTTGACGCCGTCAAGGTTGCCGCACGGATGTCCGCCGGAACCCTCGGCGACTCCAGACCCGCCAAGTAGGCAGCCACAATGGACACAATCACGCTGAGCGGTGTTACCGCCGTCGGCCATCACGGGGTGTTCGATTTCGAACGCCGCGACGGCCAGCCGTTCATCGTTGATGCGGTGCTGCACCTGGATTTCACCAAGGCGGCCGCCTCGGACGACGTCCTGGATACCGCCCACTACGGTGAGGTGGCCGAACGCATCAAGCACTGGATCACCGGCGAGCCGTTGAACCTGATCGAGGCCCTGGCCGTGCGCATCGCCGAAGACCTGCTGCAGGAATTCCCGCTTGCCGCCGTCGACATCACCGTGCACAAGCCCAAGGCTCCCATCGAGGTTGAGTTCGGCGACGTCTCCGTCAGCGTGCATCGGCGGCGGTCATGAACCCGCCGTACTCAAACAACCCGTACGTTCGGGCCGTCCTGGCCTTGGGCAGCAACCTGGGGGAGCGGAACGACACCCTCTCCAGCGCCGTCGCAGACCTCGTGGACCGGCCCGAAGTGCGGCTGATCGCAGTGTCCCCGGTGGTGCAGACCAAAGCCGTGGGCGGCCCTGAAGGCCAGCCGGATTTCCTGAACATGGTGATCACGGTGGAGACCTCGCTGCCGCCGTCGGAACTGCTGCGTCATTGCCAGGCCGTGGAAAACAAGCACCACAGGGTGCGCGAAGTCCGGTGGGGTCCGCGGACCCTGGACGTGGACATCATTACCTACGGCGATTTGGTGAGTGCGGACCCCGCGCTGACCCTGCCCCATCCGCGTGCCGCGGAGCGCGCATTTGTCCTGTACCCGTGGTCGCTCATCGACCCCGCGGCGGAGCTCAACGGCGTCCGCGTGGGCGAACTGGCGGTCCGCGCCGCTGACTTTCCCGATCTTGCCCCCTTCGACGGTTTCGGGGACTTCGACGGCCTGCCCACCGCGGGAGCAGTGGAGTAGGCCGTGAAACCCGTCAACCCCTTCCTGCTGATCGTCGTCGGGCTGATCCTGGCCATCGCCGGCTGGTTCGCGACCGTCATGACCACCCGCTACGGCCTGGCCACCCCGGTGCTGCCCCAGACCGGGCTGGTGACCATGGGCGTGATCGTGGCGCTCACGCTGGTGCTCGGAATCCGCGTCCTGCGCTGGCGGAACGGCAACAAGAAGAAGATGCTCAACCCCATCCTGGCCGCCTGGACGCTGGTCCTCGCCCAGGCCTGCGCGTACACCGGGGCCGTGCTCCTGGGCTGGCACGCGGGAATCTTCCTGGACCTGCTGCGGCTCTGGAACCTGCGCAGCGACCAGGGAATCACCTGGCTGGCGCTTTCCATGGCCGGCGGCGGACTTGCCATGATCATCGTGGGGCTGGTGGTTGAACGCTTCTGCCGGATTCCGCCCGAAGACGGCGACGCCGACGGCGCGCCGGGAGCACCCGGAAGGGGAGCCCGCAAGCCCAAGGGGGAGGGCGAATATGCGTACCGAGGCGATTGATCCGCCGGGGATCTCCTGGCTCCGCGTTTCACCCAAATACGTGACCGTCCGCCTGGTCGAATGGGCGGTCGGCAACCTCATCGCCGTGGCATTGCTGTCGCTGCCGCTCGTGTTCACCCTGGCGGGCTGGTGGGAGTGGGTTCCGCTCTGGCTGGCCATCACGGTTCCGGCCGTCATGCTGCTGCTCGCCGTCTGGCGGCTGCTGCTGATACCCCGCCAGGTGCGGGCCATCGGGTATGCCGAGCGCGACGACGATCTGCTGATCCGCAACGGCATCTTCTTCCAGCGCACCCTGGTGGTCCCCTACGGCCGGATGCAGTACGTCGACATCGGCGTGGGCCCCGTGGAACGCGCCCTCGGCCTCTGCACGCTGAAGCTGCACACCGCCTCCGCCGGCACCAACGCTGAAATTCCGGGCCTGCCTGCCGATGAGGGGGCGCGGCTCCGCGAGCAGCTTTCCGCCCGGGGCGCTGCACGGCTGGCCGGGCTGTGACCCCAGGCTACGCCGTGACCCCTGAAGGCCCCGTGGCCACTGACGGGGCCGGGCAGGTTTCCGGGAAGCCCGACGGCGAGTGGCTGCGGGTGCATCCTGCGTCGCCGTTCATCCGGGGCTGGGTGGCGCTGGCCGCCATCGGCTTTTTCTTCGGCCGCGACACTTTTGAGAGGCTCCTGCAGGGCCGGCCCCTGATGGATGACATGTATGCCGGGCGCGTGCCGTTCCTGCTCGCCGGCGGCGGCCTGGTCCTGCTGCTGTCCGTACTCGGGTTCATCATGACCTGGTACTTCACCCGCTACCAGGTGGCCGAAGGCTACGTCCGGGTAAACACGGGTTTCCTGTTCAAGCAGCAGCGGCAGGCCAGACTGGACCGCGTGCAGGCCATCGACATCGTGCAGCCCCTCCTGGCCCGGGTCTTCGGCCTTGCCGAGCTCAAGTTCGAGGTTGCCGATGCCGGCGAATCGGCGGTCCGCCTGGCCTACCTCCGGATCGACGACGCCCGCCAGCTGCGGGCCACCATCCTTGCCCGCGCGGCCGGGCTGGAGCCTGACCCCGAGCGGCCCGAAGCAGCCCTGCCGGAGGCTCCGGAATACCCCGTCCTGGCCGTCCCGCCGTCGCGCCTTGTCGGTTCGCTGCTCCTGAGCGAACAGAGTTTCTTCGTGGTGCTGGGCGCGGTGGCGTCCGTGGTGCTCTCAGCCATCACCGACAACCGCAGCTTCTACTTTTATCTGATCCCCGCCGTCCTTGGCCTGGCCGCCGCCTATTGGGGGTCGTTCAACAAGGGCTACAACTTCACCGCCGCCATTTCGCCCGACGGCATCCGGCTCCGGTACGGGCTGCTGGACACCCAGGCGCAGACCCTTCCGCCCGGCAGGATCCAGGCCCTGAAAGTGACGCAGCCGCCGCTGTGGCGGATCTTCGGCTGGTACCGGATGCAGGTGAACGTGGCCGGCTACGGCGGCCCCGGCAGCAACGGCGAAGCCGCCTCACGCACCACGATTCTCCCCGTGGGCGTCCTGGCGGACGTTATGAGGATGCTCGCCCTGGTGCTCCCCGACCCCGGAACAGCAGACCCCGCCCGCGTCTTTGGTGCCGGCCTGAGCGGCCTCGCCCCCGGGGGAACGGTCTCCAAGGGAGGCGTCCCCGCCGGGGAGGCTCCCGCGGCTGGGTCTTCCACCGGAGCGCCCGACGGCGGTTTCGTCACCAGTCCGCAGCGCGTGCGGCTGCTGGCTCCGATGGGCTGGCGCCGCAACGGCTTCGCCGCTACGGACACGGCGCTGCTCATCCGTTCCGGCCGGCTGTGGCGCGAGCTGGTGGTGGTTCCGCACCAGCGCACGCAGTCGATGGCCCTGCACCAAGGACCCCTGGCGCGGCGCTTCCGGGTGGCGGACCTGGTCCTTCACACCACGGCCGGTCCGGTGTCGCCCCGGGTCATCCAGGCCGGGCTGGACGAAGCCCGGGCCCTGTTCGATGCCCAGGCCGCCCGCGCACGGGAAGCCCGCAAGCGCCAGACCAGCGAGCAATGGCTCGCGCAGGTCGCTCCGGCCACGGCGGCTGAGCCTCCGGTGGTCAGGGAGCGGCCGGGGAGCGAAACCCCGTATCTCCACACAACCGATCTCCGGCGTGAACCCGTCGACCTGCAAACCCGCGAGGAAGGCCCGCAACATGGCTAAGCCAGGACGCCTCGGCATCGGAATCATCGGTGCAGGCAAAGTCGGAGCCGTGCTCGGTGCAGCACTCCGCGCAGCCGAGCACGCCGTCGTCGGGGTTTCCGCCGTCTCCGACGCCAGCCGCGAACGCGCCGAAACCCTGCTGCCCGGCGTGCCGGTCCTCGACGTGCAGGACATCGTGGAACGGTCCGAGCTGGTGCTGCTCGCCGTTCCGGACGATGCCCTGGGCGACCTCGTGCAGGGGCTTGCGAAGCTGGGCGCCTGGCAGCCCGGACAAATCGTGGCCCACACCTCCGGCCGCTTCGGCGTTGGCATCCTGCATCCGGTGCGGGCCGCCGGTGCCATCCCGCTCGCGCTGCACCCCGCCATGACCTTCACCGGCATGAGCCTGGACCTCACCCGGCTGCTGGACTGCACCTTCGGAGTCACGGCGGACGCCGCGATGCTGCCCATCGCGCAGGCCCTGGTGGTGGAGATGGGTGCCGAACCGGTGGCCATTGCCGAGGGCGACCGCGCCCAGTACCACGCGGCCCTGGCACACGGCTCGAACCACATGGTCACCCTGGTTGCCCAGGCCTCTCAGCTGCTGCGCGAGGTGGGCGTCGAATTCCCTGAACGGATGCTGGGTCCGCTGCTGCGGGCAACGCTGGAGAACGCGCTTGCCTCCGGCGAGGCCGCCCTGACCGGGCCGGTGGCCCGAGGTGATGCCGGCACGGTTGCCGCGCACGCGGAGGCCCTGCGCGAACACGACGCCGGTGCAGGCGGCGATATTCTCGAGGCATACCTGGCCATGGCGCGGGCCACCGCCCGCCGCGCCGGAAGCCGGGGGCTGCTGAAACCGGACCAGCTGGACGCTATCCGGAAAGCCCTGGCCGGCATAGACGATCTGGATGACGACGGACCGGACAACAGCGGACCGGACAACAGCGGGCCGGACAACGACGGGCCGGACAACGACGGGCCGCAGGCCACTGGAGGTAACTGACTTGGCGATCAAACTCGTGACCACGGCGGCGCAGCTGCGCGCCGAAAGCGCCCGGCTGCTGACGGAGAAACAGGGTTCGTCACAGGGCTTCGTTCCCACGATGGGCGCCCTGCACGAAGGCCACGCGAGGCTGGCGCGCACCGCCGTCGAACAAAACGACGTTGTAGTGGCCAGCATCTTCGTCAATCCGCTGCAGTTCGGCGAGGCCGTGGACTTGGACCGGTACCCCCGGACCCTTGAAGCGGACATGGAACTCCTGGACGCCGAGGGCGTGGACCTGGTGTTCGCGCCGTCCGTGGACGAGGTCTACCCCGGCGGCGAGCCCCTCGTCCGCGTGACGGCAGGACGGCTGGCCGAGAAATGGGAGGGCGCGTCCCGCCCCGGCCACTTCGACGGCGCACTCACGGTGGTGGCCAAGCTGCTGCACTACGGGATCCCGGGGACAGGGCTGCCCGGCGGAGGCGCGTTCGTGACCGGCGCCGGCGCGGGCCTGCCCGCGTACCGCGCCTACTTCGGCCAGAAGGACGCCCAGCAGCTGGCGCTGGTGCGTCGCATGGTGGCGGACCTGAACTTCCCCGTGGAGATCGTGGCCGTGCCCACCGTCCGTTCCGCTGACGGCCTGGCCCTGAGCAGCCGGAACAGGTTCCTGTCCGCGGAGGAACGCGGCGCAGCCCTGGTCCTCTCCCGGGCGCTGCGGCTCCTCGAAGAGCGGGCCAACGCCCACGAACCGCTCGACCTGGAATCCGCCCAGGCCCTGGTGGAATCGCAGCCCCTGGTGGGACTGGACTATTTCGACGTGGTGGACCCGGACACGCTCGAACCCCTGGCCGAGAACTGCAAGGAGACACCGTTCCGCGGCGAAGGCCTGGCCATCATCGCGGCGAAGGTGGGCCCGGTCCGGCTGATTGACAACGTGCCCCTCAGCTCCTGAACTTTTTTCCAATGACGGGAATTACCCCGGCGGATACACTGTTGGAATCTGCAGCGACGAAGCTCGCCGGAAACCACTTCACATCTCCCTGAGGGAATCCCCATGTCTACAGACGTCTCTTCCAACGCCCACGGCGACCCCGTGGCCCCCGCATCGCCAGCGTCTGAGACGGCAACGGCGACCGGCCCGGTCAAGATGTCCCGCGAGTCCGTCACCATCATCGTCACCCTGCTGGTTGCCACCTTCGTGGTCATCCTCAACGAGACCATCATGAACGTCGCCCTCCAGCGGCTCATGGTGGACCTTGGCGTCGACGCCCCTACGGTGCAGTGGCTGTCCACGGGCTTTATGCTCACGATGGCCGTGGTCATCCCCACCACCGGATTCATCCTGCAGCGGCTGTCCACCAGGGCCGTCTTCATGCTGGCCATGGGGCTGTTTTCGGGCGGCACCCTGCTGGCGGCGCTTGCTCCGGGATTCGAAGTCCTCTTGCTGGCCCGCATCGTGCAGGCCGGCGGCACGGCCATCATGCTTCCGCTGCTGATGACCACCATCCTGACGCTCGTGCCCATCGAACGGCGCGGTGCCGTCATGGGCAACGTGAGCATCGCCATTTCGGTGGCCCCGGCCATGGGCCCCACAGTGTCCGGGCTGATCCTCGAGCACTTCACGTGGCGCTTCATGTTCGTGTTCGTGCTGCCGATCGCTCTGGCAGCCTTCGCCATTGGAGCCCGCTACCTCACCAACATCGGCGAATCCGAGAAGACCCGGCTGGACATCCTGTCCGTGCTGCTGACTGTGCCTGCCTTCGGCGGCCTGGTGTACGGGCTTAGCCAGGTCGGCGGGGGCCACGGCGGGCAAAGCGGCCCCGGAACGACAGCCCTGGCTGCGCTGGCAATCGGCCTGGTGGCCATGACGGCGTTCGTCTTCCGCCAGCTGAAGCTGCAGAAATCCGACGGCCCGCTGCTGGACCTGCGCGCATTCAACTTCCGCATGTTCACCGTGTCCGTGCTGCTCCTGGTGGTGGCCATGATCGCCCTGTTCGGTGCCGTCATCCTGCTCCCGCTGTACCTTCAGGAAATCCGTGGGCTGAAGTCCTTGGAGACCGGTCTGGCGCTCCTGCCCGGCGGCCTGGCCATGGGCCTCTTGGGCCCGTTCATCGGCCGCCTTTTCGACAAGGTGGGCCCCCTTCCCCTGACCGTCACAGGATCCGTCATGATGGTGCTGTCCCTGTGGCAGTTCTCCATGCTGAATGCCGAAACAGCCGTCTGGTGGATTGTGGCGCTGCACGTGGTCCTCAGCCTCGGCCTGGCGCTCCTGTTCACCCCTGCGTTCACCACCGGACTCAACCCGCTGCCGCCGCACCTCTACTCGCACGGTTCAGCCATTATGAGCACCCTGCAGCAGGTTGCCGGTGCCGCCGGAACCGCGCTCCTGGTGTCGATCTACGCGGTCGTGTCCGCAGGATCGGGCATCGTCGCGGGCATGCACGCAGCGTTCCTGACTGCGGCAATCATCGCCGTCGCCGCCGTCGTGCTTTCCGCCATGATGCGCAAGACCGCCGGTGCGGAACACCCGGTGCCGGCAGCGCACTAGCCCAACCTTCAAGCGCGAAGACTTAAGCGCGAACGGACACTTGAGGCCCCCGTTCCGAGGGCCTCAAGTGTCCGTTCGCGCTTGCCGCAGGGAACCCGGGGTCAGCCGGCGAAGAATTCGCTGAGTTCGGTGATCAGCTTGTCCGGGGCGCGGTTGACGCCGTCGTGGCCGGAGCCGGGCAGGATGGTGTAGCTCGACCCGGACAGGACGTCGTGGATCTGGCCGCACGCGATGCCGAAGTAGGCGGGGCTCTTTTCGCCCACAATAATGAGGGTCTCCAGCGGCAGGGCCAGGAACGGCTCGGCCGGCATGTCCGCCGCGATGATCGCCTTGATCTCCCGCACCCCGGTCTTCATCAGCTCGCGCTGCTGCTTGCCGATTGGTGTCCCGGCAATGAGCTTGTTGGCCAACGTCAGCATCGAGAGCGGCATCCGTGAGGACAGGGCCCCTCCCGTTTCGAGTCCCCTGACCAGCACGGCGAGGGCGCGGTCGTCGTCGCCGGCAGCGGTGGCGCGTTCGTATTCGGCAATCCAGTCAGCCTTCACGCTGTGGTTGACGGAGACGGCGGGATCGTAGACTGCGAGCCGTTCCACCGGCAGCGTGCGGGCGGCGTGGAGTGCCACGGCGCCGCCGAAGCTGTGGCCGAAGACGTCCGTGCTGGACGTGTGCCGCATCACGGCATCCAGGTCGCGGATGTCCACGTCCAGGGTGTAATCCTCGGGCTGCGGTGACGATTCACCCCGGCCGCGCCGATTGAACGTGTGCACTGGCCGGCCCAGCGAGGCACTCAGTTTCTGGGCAAAGCGCGTGTAGTCCGCGGCGGTGACCATGGAAGCCTGAACGACGACGACGCCCGAGCCCGCCGAAGCCAGCTCGGCCCCCGTGGTGTAAAGCTCCAGCGTTCCGCCGTCGGGTGTTTTGATGTTCTCGCGCGTCATGTTCCGAGCCTACCCGGGGCGGCCGGAACCGCGCAGCAGCTTCGGCCCGGCACGCAGTGCGTCAGCCCTTGTAATACGCGGAGATGTCCTCAACCAGTTCCTTGACGGCCGCAGGAATGGAGGCATGGACGCACTTGGGTGAAACCTGGAGGGCGCTGCCGGGCACGGCACGGTGCAGCAGTTCCGCCGTTACCTTGTAGTACCGGGGGCTCTTGGCTCCCACCATGAAACGCGTGTTCGGCGGTAGGACGGAGAAGTCGCGGACGTGGTCGGCCTCGTCGAACACCGCCTTCAGCTCGCCCACCCCGCTGGGCATGAGCTCCTTGAAGAGACGGTTCACCTTGGTCCGCGATACCAGCGCCATCAGCCCGGCGAGGACCGGCTCCGGAATCCTGGCCAGCGCCGCGTTTGGCTGCATGCCCTTCTTGAGCTTGGCCAGGGCGTGCGGGACGTTTCCCTCGTTGACTGAGCGTTCGAAACCGTCCAGCCAGGAGGTATCCACGCTGCCGTCGATGTTGACTGCGGCGTCATAGACCGCAAGCTTGTCCGGCTGGTGGGCGGTGCCGATGAACTCCTGCACCGCGTTGAGCGCCACGGAGCCGCCCAGGCTGTGGCCGAACAGGTTGCGGGCGCCGGTGGCATCCATGATGGTCCGGACGTCGGCAATCTCGGTGGCCATGGAGTAGTCCGCCGGCTGCGGCGTGGAATCCCCGCGGCCGCGCCGGTCATAGACGTCCACCGCCCAGCCGTCGCCGAGGCCCTTGGACAGTGCCTCGGAAAACGGCCGGTAGATCGATGCAGTGAGGAAGGCTCCGCCGATCACCACCACACGGCGCTCGCCGGGGGCATCGACGGTTCCGTAGCTGTACACAGCCAGCCGTCCGCCGTCGTGCGTGGGGATGACCTGCTGTTTGGCTGTTCCCTCACGGGCGCGGGTTTCCTTCACCGGCCCATCCTAAAACGGTTACCCAGGGGAATCCCGGCGGCGCGGAGGCGCGGGAGCCGCAGCGCGGCGTCGTCGGCCAGGAACCGCGCGGTGGTGAGGGCCAGTCGCGCCCCCGGACGGAGCGGGCCTTCGTGCAGCTGCCCGGGTACAAGGGCGAAGTCGATCGCTGGGACTGCCGCTGCGAGCTGCCGGCCTGTTTCGGCGAAGTACGCCGGGCTCCAGCCGCCACTCAGCATCAGGGTGGGGGTGGTGACGCCGGCGAAATCCCCAAGTTCGGCGTCGGCCTGGAGCACCGCCCGCATTTCGACGACGGCGGTGGGCAGCAGTTGCCGCATTTCCGCGCCGAGGCGGGTCCGGGCCGACAGGATGCTGAGCATGCGCAGGGCCCCGAGCGGGAGTTTCGACACCGGCCCGGCGGTTTCCAGGCCCTGGACAAGGTGCGCCCACGCCTGGTCGAGCTGCCCGGCCGCCATGGAGTGCTCCAGTTCCGGCCGCCACCGGCGGCTGAGGCTGCCGGACAGGGAAACCGCGGCGTCGTAGGTCACGAGCCGCCGGATGGGCTCCGTCCTGGCGGCCTGCAGTGCCACGAAGCCGCCGTAACTGTGGGCCACGACGTCGGCGGCCCCGGTTGCCCGCATGACGGCACGGAGGTCGCTGACCTCCGTCGCGGCCGAATAGTCTTCCCGCTGCTCCGAGGAACCTGCCCGGCCGCGGCGGTTGTACGTGTGCACCGGCCGCCGCAGCAGGCGTGCGATCTTCAGCGCGAACGGCCGGTACAGCGCGTCGGTCACCAGGGTTCCGTGAATTACGACGACGCCGGGTTGCGCCGCGCCGTCCGCTGCGGGAGGTGCCGGGACGGCAAGTGCGGTGGAGGGAGCAGGACTGAAGGAGTGCACCTGAAGGTGGCCTTCGCCGTCGTCCGTCCTGATCGTCCGAGTTTCCACAGCCCCGAGTCTATGCCCCGCTCTTCGATGCGCTCCCGCGGGAGGGGGGATCGAAGTGTGGTCGGAAAACATGCCGGAGAACTCCCGGTAAACTTAGGGATTGTGACTTCCCAAAACACCCCCACCCCGACCAATGCTGCCGAACCGGCGGACGCCAGCGAGCAGATGCGCATCCGCATGGAGAAGCGCGCCAAGCTGATTGAACGCGGCGTCGAGGCCTACCCGGTGGGTGTTGAACGCACGCATTCCCTGAGCGAAATCCGGGAGAAGTACGCGCACCTCCAGGCCGACGAGACCACCGGGGACACCGTGGGCGTCACCGGCCGCATCGTCTTCATCCGCAACACGGGCAAGCTGTGCTTCGCCACGCTCCAGGAAGGCGGCACGGACGGCAAGGGCACCCGCCTCCAGGCCATGCTGAGCCTCGCCAACGTTGGCGAAGAAGCACTGGCTGAATGGAAGGCCCTGGTTGATCTGGGCGACCACGTCTTCATCAAGGGCGAGGTCATTTCCTCCCGCCGCGGCGAGCTGTCCGTGATGGCCGATTCGTGGTCCATGGCGTCCAAGGCGCTGCGCCCGCTGCCGGTGCTGCACGCCGGCCTGAACGAGGAAACCCGCGTCCGCCAGCGCTACGTGGACCTGATGGTCCGGGACGAGGCCCGCGAAATGGTGTACACCCGCGCGGCGATCACCCGCTCCATCCGGGAAAGCCTGCACCGCCGCAACTACGTCGAGGTGGAAACCCCGATGCTGCAGCTGGTCCACGGCGGCGCCCTGGCCCGGCCGTTCGAGACCCACATGAACGCCTTCGACCAGAAGATGACCCTCCGCATCGCCACCGAGCTGTACCTCAAGCGCGCCGTGGTGGGCGGCATCGACCGCGTCTACGACATGGGACGGGTGTTCCGTAACGAAGGCGTGGACTCCACGCACAGCCCGGAATTCACCACGCTGGAATGCTACGAAGCCTGGGCCGACCAGTTCGTCATGGCGGACCGCATCAAGGAGATCATCCTCGATGCCGCCGACGCCGCCGGTGTGGGCCGCACCCTCCAGACCGAAGCGGGGGAGATCAACCTCGACGGGGAATGGAAGTGGCTGGCTGTCTACCCCGGACTTTCCGACGCCGTGGGCCAGGAAATCACGCCGGACACCACTGTGGAGGAACTGCGGGCTGTTGCGGCCAAGCACGAGGTCAAGGTGGATCCCAAGTGGGATGCCGAAAAGCTGGCCGTTGAACTGTTCGGCGAAATCGTGGAACCCACGCTGCTGAACCCCACCTTCGTGTACGACTACCCGCCCTCCGCGCAGCCGCTCGCACGCCAGCACCGCGACGACGACCGCCTGATCGAGGCCTGGGACCTCATCATCGGCGGCATGGAGCGCGGCACGGCCTTCTCCGAGCTCATCGACCCCGTGATCCAGCGGGAGCGCCTCACCGAACAGTCCATGCACGCAGCGGCCGGTGATGTCGAGGCCATGCAGCTGGATGAGGATTTCCTCCGCGCGCTGGAGTATGGCGCTCCGCCCATGGGCGGCATCGGGCTGGGCATCGACCGCCTGGTGATGCTGTTCACCGGCGCAGGCATCCGCGAGACGATCCTCTTCCCGCTGCTGAAGCCCGAAGGGCACTGACCGTGGAGTACGTTGCAGTCCTCCTGCCGTCCCTTGTGGTCGGGTTGCTGTTCTGGTTCGCCATGAAGTCGATCTTCAACGCCGATAAGTCGGAGCGCCAGGCAGAAGCGCGCGCCCAGGCCGAGGCGGACGCCCGCGCGGCTGAAACCAATCACGGACCCAATGGCGCGCCGAATACCGGGACGAATGCCGGCAACGGGAACGGCACAAACTAATACTCCCTGTATATTCCTGCCCACCATTCACAGGAACCTTTTGGCGCTTTGACGCGTTGCCATAAACCGGGGGATACTTTTTACAGATACATCCTGCTTTTCTGCATACCCGTCCTTTCCAAAAGAGAGAATTTATATGGCACAGAAAGTAAAAATCATCCTTGTCGATGATCTGGATGGGGGAACCGCGGACGAAACTGTCCGATTTGGCCTTGACGGCGTCAGTTACGAAATTGACCTGTCGGGTGCCAATGCTGCAGAACTCCGCTCCTCCTTGGAGCGGTTTGTTTCAAGCGCCCGCAAGACGTCCACCGGCCGCGCCACCCGCACCAAGGTCTCAGGCGGCAGGAACCAGGACTCTGCACAGATTCGCCAGTGGGCCAGGGAGAACGGTTACGCGGTTAACAGCCGCGGCCGCATCCAGGCTGAAATTCAGGAAGCCTACCAGAAGGCAAATTCCTAGCACTGCCGCAGTTTTGCGTGGAAAATCAATGCCCCTGCCAATCGGCGGGGGCATTGATTTTTGAATACCAGTGCCCGCCGGCGAAGCTGCTCGGGTAAAGCGGTACCCGCTATTCCGGGGATATTGCGGCCGGGAACAAGGCAGTTGCAAGCCAGGGGCGAGTTCCGCGTTCAAGTTCGGGGCGGCCGAGCTGCAATAGGAGTCGTGGAAGTGTCGGGATTCCGGACTGAAAACAAAGCCAATAGGCACGGAGTTCGGGGGCTCCTGCGGTCTTGATGACCTGCGCTGTCAACCCGGGACGGCGACCCCGGGTTTCCCCTGTGGCGAACACGCTCCACAAGTCCGGGTCTGCCACGTAGCATCAAAGTACGTCGTAGCTAGGAGTGTGGCGAAATGTTTGAGCGATTTACGGACCGTGCCCGTCGCGTAGTTGTGCTTGCCCAAGAAGAGGCACGCATGCTGAACCACAATTATATCGGTACCGAACACATCCTCTTGGGTCTGATCCATGAGGGTGAGGGCGTTGCCGCCAAAGCTCTGGAGTCCTTGAGCATTTCGCTCGACGGCGTACGCGAGCAGGTGCAGGAGATTATCGGCCAGGGCCAGCAGGCCCCGTCCGGCCACATCCCCTTCACCCCGCGCGCCAAGAAGGTGCTGGAGCTCTCGCTCCGCGAAGCCCTTCAGCTGGGCCATAACTACATCGGCACGGAGCACATCCTGCTGGGGCTCATCCGCGAGGGTGAAGGTGTGGCTGCCCAGGTGCTCGTGAAGCTCGGAGCGGACCTCAACCGCGTCCGCCAGCAGGTGATCCAGCTGCTCTCGGGCTACCAGGGCAAGGAGACCACCGGCGCAGGCGTCGGCACCGGCCAGCCGGAGGGAACTCCTGCAGGTTCCGTGGTCCTGGACCAGTTCGGCCGCAACCTGACCCAGGCTGCGCGCGAGAACAAGCTGGACCCGGTCATCGGGCGCGAACAGGAAATGGAACGCGTCATGCAGGTCCTTTCCCGGCGCACCAAGAACAACCCCGTCCTCATCGGCGAACCCGGTGTCGGCAAGACCGCCGTCGTCGAAGGACTCGCCCAGGCGATCGTCCGCGGGGACGTCCCGGAGACCATCAAAGACAAGCAGCTCTACACCCTGGACCTTGGGTCCCTGGTGGCAGGCTCCCGCTACCGCGGTGACTTCGAAGAGCGCCTGAAGAAGGTCCTCAAGGAGATCCGCACCCGCGGCGACATCATCCTCTTCATCGACGAGATCCACACCCTGGTGGGTGCGGGTGCCGCCGAAGGCGCCATCGATGCCGCGTCCATCCTGAAGCCCATGCTGGCACGAGGCGAGCTCCAGACCATCGGTGCCACCACGCTGGATGAATACCGCAAGCACATCGAAAAGGATGCCGCGCTTGAGCGCCGCTTCCAGCCGATCCAGGTCAAGGAGCCTTCGGTGGCGCACGCCATCGAGATCCTCAAGGGCCTGCGCGACCGCTACGAGGCGCACCACCGCGTGACCATCACCGACGGCGCCCTCGCCTCGGCAGCCAACCTGTCCGAACGCTACATCTCGGACCGCTTCCTGCCGGACAAGGCCATCGACCTCATCGATGAAGCCGGCGCACGCCTGCGCATCCGCCGCATGACAGCCCCGCCGGAGCTCAAGGCCATGGACGAGCGCATCGCCGAACTCAAGATGGAGAAGGAGTCCGCGATTGACGCGCAGGACTTCGAAGGTGCCGCCTCGCTGCGCGACAAGGAGCAGAAGCTCATTGCCGAGCGTGCCGAGAAGGAACGCCACTGGAAGACCGGCGGCATGGACGACATCTCCGAGGTGGATGAGGATCTCATCGCCGAGGTGCTGGCGAACTCCACCGGCATTCCCGTCTTCAAGCTGACCGAGGAAGAGTCCTCGCGCCTGCTGAAGATGGAAGGCGAACTGCACAAGCGCGTGGTCGGCCAGGACGAGGCCATCAAGGCCCTGTCCCAGGCAATCCGCCGCACCCGTGCAGGCCTGAAGGACCCCAAGCGTCCGGGCGGTTCGTTCATCTTCGCCGGGCCCACCGGCGTCGGCAAGACCGAGCTCGCCAAGGCCCTCGCCGAATTCCTGTTCGGTGAAGAGGATGCCCTCATCACGCTGGACATGTCCGAATACTCCGAGAAGCACACGGTGTCGCGCCTCTTCGGTGCCCCTCCCGGATACGTCGGCTACGAAGAAGGCGGACAGCTGACCGAAAAGGTCCGCCGCCGTCCGTTCTCCGTGGTGCTGTTCGACGAAGTGGAAAAGGCCCACGCGGACCTCTTCAACTCACTGCTGCAGATTCTGGAAGACGGCCGCTTGACCGACTCCCAGGGCCGCGTGGTGGACTTCAAGAACACCGTGATCATCATGACCACCAACCTTGGAACGCGGGACATTTCCAAGAGCGTTGCCACCGGCTTCCAGTCCGGCACGGACACGCAGACCGGCTACAACCGGATGCGCGCCCGCGTCACCGAGGAGCTCAAGCAGCACTTCCGCCCCGAGTTCCTGAACCGTGTTGACGACGTTGTGGTGTTCCCGCAGCTGACCCAGGACGAGATCATCGAGATCGTGGACCTGTTCGTCGGCCGCCTCGAAAAGCGCCTCAAGGACAAGGACATGGGCATCGAGCTCACCAAGGCTGCCAAGGTGCTCCTGGCCACCCGCGGCTACGATCCCGCCATGGGTGCACGGCCGCTGCGCCGCACCATCCAGCGCGAGATCGAAGACCAGCTGTCCGAAAAGATCCTCTTCGGAGAGATCCACGCGGGCGACATCGTAGTGGTGGATGTGGACGGCGAAGGCGACGACGCCAAGTTCACGTTCGAAGGAAACGCCAAGCCGCGCATCCCGGAAATCGCTCCGAGCGTCTAAGCATTACCGCCAAGGCCCGTCAGCTCCCGAAAGGAGTCGGCGGGCCTTTGCGTTGTCTCTCGGATCCGCCTCACGTGGCTGGGTCCGGCGCCGACCCTCGCCTCCAGCTCGGCGCCGGCAAATGTCTCGGCCGACGGCGCCAAGCCAACCCCGCGCCCTTAGGCCCATGAAGCGAAGGAGGTGGCCGTAGCGTTTCGCCGGTAGTGAAGTGGTTGTGACGGAAAGCACAGCTCGGGTTGAATCTCTTTATGGCTTCCCAAGACTCAGCGATCCTGAGCGAACAACCGGCGACCCCTTTCCACGACATTGACCACTATCTCGCCATACCCCGCGTGAGCGGCCTGGCGCTGAGCCCGGACGGAAAGCGCCTGGTGACCACTGTCGCCACGCTCAACTCCAAGGGCACCGAGTACGTCACCGCCCTGTGGGAACTGGACCCCGCGGGTGAGAGGCACGCCCGGCGGATCACACGCAGCGCCAAGGGCGAGGCGGGAGCTGCCTTTGCCTCCACGGGGGATCTCTACTTCACGTCGGCTCGCCCCGATCCCGAGAGCCCCGACGATGAACCTGTCAGTGCCCTCTGGCAGCTGCCCGCCGACGGCGGCGAGGCCCGGGTGGTCCTTTCGCGGGCCGGCGGGATCGGCCAGGTGATGTCGGCCCGGGATACCGGAGCCACGTTCGTCACGGCGTCCGTCCTGGCGGGTTCCGCCGACGAGGAGGCGGACGAAGCGCGGCGCAAGAGCCGCAAGGACAACAAAGTGTCCGCGATCCTCCACAGCGGTTACCCCGTGCGCTACTGGGATGCAGACCTGGGCCCGGACCAGCCGCGAATTTTCGCTGTCGAGCCGGGGGAGGAGAAGGAGCGCGGCAAACCTGCGACGGTTGACGCCGCCGCGCCGCTGAAACTCCGGAACCTGACGCCGGACGCGGCAGGACTACTGCGCAACGCAGATTCGGTGGTCAGCCCGGACGGCAGGACGATCTACACAAGCTTCGACAAACCCCTCGCCAAGGCCGATTCGCGCTCCATCCTGGTAGCCATTGACGTGGCCACAGCGACGCATAGGGTCCTGCTGGACCGCGAAGGCATGAGCTACTTTGCGGGGCCGGTAAGCCCTGACAACCGCACCCTGGTGGTGATGAGCGAATCCGACACCACTCCCTTCGAGGCTCCGCAGGTCAAGCTCCATCTGCTGGACGTCAGTGCGCCGGGGGATTCGGAGGCGACCCTCCGGCCGCTTGCCCGCGACTGGGACCGCTGGGCCATCAAGGCGGCGTGGTTGCCGGACGGCTCCGCCCTCCTGGTGACGGCCGACGACGACGGCGCGTCGCCGGTTTTCCGGATCGCCGTAACGGCGCCTGCCGCTGAAGGGAGTGTCACCCGGGTGACCCGGGACGCCGCCGCCTACACCGACGTCGTGGTTTTCCCGGACGGGCGGAGCGCCTACGCGCTGCGGAGTTCGTACGAATTTCCGCCCGAGGCGGTCCGGATCGACCTGGCGAGCGGGGACGTCACCCGCCTTCAGGCTCCGGCTGAGCGCCCGAATATCCAGGCTTCCCTGGAGCGCATTGATGCGACCGCCGCCGACGGTACGCGGGTGCCTGCCTACCTGGCCCTGCCGGACGGCGCCTCCGCGCAGGAACCGGTGCCGCTGCTGCTCTGGATCCACGGCGGACCCCTGGGTTCGTGGAACGCGTGGACGTGGCGCTGGAACCCGTGGCTGCTGGTGGCCAAGGGCTACGCCGTGCTCCTGCCGGATCCGGCCCTGTCCACCGGCTATGGGCAGTCCTACATCCAGCGCGGCTGGGGTGAATGGGGCAAGGCGCCCTTCACGGACCTCATGGAGATTACGGACGCTGTCGGGGAGCGCCCCGACATTGACGCCGGCCGGACTGCTGCCATGGGCGGCTCGTTCGGCGGCTACATGGCGAACTGGGTGGCGGGCCAGACAGACCGTTTCGACGCCATCGTTACCCACGCAAGCCTGTGGGCGCTGGACCAGTTCGGCCCCACCACTGACGCGTCGCAGTATTGCCTGAAGGAAATGACGGCCGAGATGGCCATGGCTAACTCGCCTCACCTGCACGTCGAGAAAATCAGCACGCCCATGCTGGTGATCCACGGCGACAAGGACTACCGCGTGCCCATCGGCGAAGGCCTGCGGCTCTGGTACGAACTGCTGTCCAAATCGCAGCTGGCAGCGGACAGCAACGGCCGGACGCCACACCGTTTCCTGTACTACCCGGACGAAAACCACTGGATCCTGCAGCCGCAGCACGCCAAGGTCTGGTACGGGGTCGTCGAGCACTTCCTGGCGAAGAACGTGCTGGGCCGCGACCTGCCGTTGCCGCCGGAACTGGGGCTCTAGCCGGACCGGGTGCAGCCGTAAGATGGGGGCTGTGACTGAGACCTTCCGCATCCGCCCTGCCCGCACCAGCGATGTAGCTGCCATCAAGCGCCTGGTGGCTCCGCTGGCGGACAAGAGGATCCTGATGGCCAAGGAGACGGTGGCCTATTACGAAAGCCTGCAGGAGTTCAGGATCGCGGAGTCGGCCGACGGCGAGGTGATCGGCTGCGGCGCCCTGCACGTCATGTGGGAGGACCTCGCCGAGGTTCGAACCCTGGCGGCCTCGGACGCGTGGCGGGGCAAGGGCGTGGGCCACGTCCTGGTGGAAAGCCTGCTGGAAGAGGCAAAGGCATTGGGCGTCTCGCGCGTGTTCTGCCTGACGTTCGAGGTGGATTTCTTCAAGAAGCACGGCTTCGACGTCATGGCTGACCAGACGGCCGTTGACCCTGTCGTCTATTCCGAGCTGCTGCGCTCGCATGACGAAGGGGTGGCGGAATTCCTGGACCTTGCCCGGGTGAAGCCGAACACCCTGGGCAACACCCGGATGATCAAGGCCCTCTAGCCTGTCCCGGCACCGCCCATAATGTCGTATTTCTAAACTCTTCCCATATATCGAATCGATGTATAAAATTAATCACGCCTGCCAGTACCACCAGAATCCCGAAACCACTTCAGAGGACAGAAATGCGCGAACACGCCATTTTTCCGGATTTTTCGGCGTTTCAAATGGACCTGCCGACAGTACTGACTCGAAGGGATCCCCTGAGTCAGCCCAGTGAGTCGTCGGCATTCCACATAGGCGCCGCGGCGTGGCCGGATTTCCTCCCGGCCTCCTGGGGGAAGCGCTGAGCCCGGCCGGGGGACACAAGCCTGGAAGGGGAAGGGACAGTCTATTGGGGGCTGTCCCTTTCTTTTGCCCGCGCTGAACCGGTCTCTGGCGCAAGCTGAACCAGCCGAATCGACAGAGCGCTACCGTTGCCCGGGCCGCGGTAGTACTGTCAAGACAAAGCCGCCAGGACACTCCAGGGAGCACTCCAATGAAGAAGCTGATCAATGATCCCCGCGCTGTAGTGGACGAGTCCGTGGAAGGCTTCGGCCTGGCCCACGCAGACCTCGTGAACGTCAGTGCCGAGCCGAAATTCATTACCCGCAAGGACGCCCCGGTGGCCGGGAAAGTGGGCCTTGTCAGCGGCGGCGGCAGCGGCCACGAGCCACTTCATGGCGGATTCGTGGGCCTGGGAATGCTCGACGCCGCTGTGCCGGGTGCCGTCTTCACCTCGCCCACCCCCGACCAGATTATTCCGGCCACCCTTGCCGTGAATTCCGGCGCCGGCGTCGTGCACATCGTCAAGAACTACACCGGCGACGTGCTGAATTTCGAAACAGCGGCCGAAATGGCGGAAGCCGAAGGTGTGCAGGTCCGCACCGTCCTGGTCAACGACGACGTCGCGGTGGAGGACTCACTCTATACGGCCGGCCGGCGCGGCGTGGGCGGCACTGTCCTGGTGGAGAAGATCGCCGGCGCGGCCGCAGAACGCGGGGATGACCTGGACGGCGTCGCCGCCATCGGGGACCGGGTCAACCAAAACGTGCGCAGCATGGGCGTGGCACTGACCGCCTGCACGGTCCCGCACGCAGGGGTGCCCAGCTTTGACCTGGAAGAGAACGAAATCGAAATCGGCATCGGCATCCACGGTGAGCCCGGGCGGCACCGGATCCCCATGGAAAACGCCGATGGCATCACCGACCGCCTCCTTGAGCCCATCCTGTCCGACCTCGGCATCGCCTCGGGCGACAAGGTCCTCCTGTTCGTGAACGGAATGGGCGGCACGCCGCAAAGCGAGCTGTACATCGTGTACCGCCGCGCGGCGCAGGTACTCGCGGAGAAGGGCGTTACGGTGGAACGGTCCCTGGTGGGCAACTACATCACCTCCCTCGAGATGCAGGGCTGCTCCATCACGGTGCTGCGGCTCGACGACGAACTCACCGCACTCTGGGACGCGCCGGTCCACACTGCGGCGCTGCGATGGGGCATCTGACAGTGGGACTGGACGTTGACTGGGCGGTGCGGTGGCTCACCCTTTCCGCGCAGGCCATGGCGGAGCACCGCGTGGAACTAATCGAACTGGACCGTGCCATCGGGGACTCCGATCACGGTGAAAACATGGACCGCGGCTTCAAGGCCGTGATGGAGAGGCTCGCGGACGCGCCGCCCGCCACGCCGGGAGCGGCGCTGAAGCTCACTGCCATGGCATTGATGTCCAAAGTGGGCGGAGCGGCGGGACCCCTGTACGGGACGGCCTTCCTGCGTGCCTCCACCTCGCTGGGCGACACCACGGATATCGACCCCGGGGCACTTGCCGCTGCCATTGAGGCCGCCCGCGACGGCATCGTGGCCCGCGGTAAGGCCGAATCCGGCGACAAGACCATGGTGGATGCCTGGACCCCCGCCGTCGACGCTGCGGCAGCGCAAGCCGCCGCAGGGGACGGGGACGTCCTCAAGGTCCTCCTGGCGGCAGCAGAAGCAGCCGAGGCGGGTGCCGTTGCCACTGATCCGCTCATCGCGCGCAAGGGGCGCGCCAGCTACCTCGGGGAGCGGAGCGCGGGCCACCGCGATCCCGGTGCCGTGTCCACCGCCCTCATCCTGCGCGCTGCGGCCGGGGCGGCCGAGTGACGGTCCGGCTGGTGGTGGTGTCCCATAGCGAAAAGATCGCCGCCGGCGCGGTGGAACTGGCCGCCCAAATGGCACCCGACGTCGTGATCCTCCCGGCTGGCGGTACCGACGACGGCCGGATCGGAACCAGCCTGGAGAAGGTCATGGCCGCCCTCGAACAGGCGGCCGGCGACGACGGAATCGTGGTGCTGACGGACCTCGGCTCCGCCGTGATGACGGCCGAAGCAGCAGTGGAGTTCCTGCCGGACCCGGATTCGGTACTCCTGGCAGACGCGCCGCTGGTGGAGGGGTTGGTGGCGGCTGCCGTTGCCGCGCAGGCCGGGGCGGACGCCGCCGGAGTAAAGCAGGCGGCGGAAGCGGTCCGCCGGGCGGCTGCAGCGGAGATTCCGGCCGAGGCGGAAACACTCGGGCCGCCCGACGCTTCGGGCGATTTTGAGGTGGTCAACCAGGCCGGCATGCACGCACGGCCCGCAGCGAAGATCGCCGGGGGGCTTTCAGGGCTGGAGGCCGAGGTGACCGTCAACGGCGTGGACGGCGCGTCCATGACCGGCCTCATGACCTTGGGCGCGGGCAGGGGATCGATCCTCCACGTCGAAGCCTGGGGGCCGGACGCGGCCAAAGCTGTGAAGTACGTCGGAGGCCTGGTGGAGGCCGGGTTCGGCGAGCCCTGACTGCTCGGCAAGCTATGACTTCGAGCCTCTGTTTACGGTGACTGCCTGAGGCCGTCGGCATCCAGCACTACGCCTGCCGTGATGAACTTTCCGCACTGTTCGCCGTACGGATACTCAGCCCTGGGCATGAAGCTCAGCTTGCGCTCGGGCAGCGGCGTCCCCGCATTGGATGTGCCGGTGGCCGTGGCGTCGATGCGCGATTCAGTCAGGACGTCCATCATCAGCATGCCCGTCAGCGTGCCGTCCGGTGAGGACGTTGCGGAACACGTGCCGTCCGGGCCGGCCGAGGGCTCGCAGCCCTGGTCCACCGTGGTGCTGCCCGGCATCAGCTCAAGGTCGGCTTCCCGGCAGGTTCCGTCCTGGCAGGCTTTAAGATGGATGGCCTCGACCACGGGGGCATAGCTGGAAGCCACGGTCAGCGCCACCACAGACGCCTGCGCGATTGCCGGGCACGGCACTGCCTCGGGCATGCAAGCGGAAGGGATCAGCGACGTCGTGACCGCTGCCAGAAGTACCCCTAAGCTGCGCATGCTTCAGGGTAGATCCGCCGGCGCCGGCCGCACCAGCACAGGGTGATTCCAGTTCCGGAACGAATGTGTAACGGGCGTCAGGCCGGGAGCCTCAGGCCGCCCAAGTGCAGCTCGGCCAGGCCGTCGCTGACCAGGCCAGCCAGCGCGCGTTCCAGCTGTTCCGGCGCGGAATTCAGCCGGTGCAGGGCCGCAAGCGGGACGCCGATGCCGTCGGCTTCGAAGCCAAGGTCCGCGGCGGGCTGATGGAACATTTCCGGTGCCACCGGTGAGTCCGCCAGGCGGAGGACAGCCATCACGGCACCCCGTACCTGCCGGTCGGTGCCGTGCCAGGACTGGCCTTTCGGGGTGTACGACGGCGGCGGTTCGCCGGCCGCCAGCCACTCGCACGCGCTGCGCACCGGGCATTCGCCGCATTTCGGCGCCCTTGCCGTGCAGACCAGGGCGCCCAACTCCATGACCGCCGCGTTCCAGCGGACTGAAAGTCCGACGTCGGCCGGCAACAGTTCGGCGGCGAGCCGCATCTCGGCGGCCGTCAGCGACTGTGACGGCAGCGCCGTGCCCGAAAAAAGCCGTGCATGGACGCGGCGGATGTTGGTGTCCACCACTGTCTCGCGGCGGCCGAAAGCGAACGCGGCCACGGCGGCCGCCGTGTAGCTGCCCACCCCTGGAAGTTCCAGCAGTTCCGCGTACGTTCCAGGCACACCGCCGTCGTGCTTCTCCACGATGGCGACGGCGGCGGCATGCAGGCGCAGTGCCCGCCGGGGGTAGCCCAGGCGGCCCCAGTGCCGGACAGCCTCACCGGACGGTTCCGCAGCGAGGTCTGCCGGTGACGGCCAGCGGCGCAGCCAGTCTTCCCACACGGGCAGCACCCGGACAACCGGCGTCTGCTGCAGCATGATTTCGCTGACCAGGACGCCCCAGGGGGAACAGTCGGGTTCGCGCCACGGCAGCTCCCTGGCGGTATCTGCGAACCAGGCGGCCAGGGTGTTGTGGAGGACTGCCAGCGGCGCCGGCGCGGGGCGACTCGCCGGGGAAAGGGCAGTGGGTAAGGCTAAGGCTTCGATGCAAATACTGTAGTGGATACTGGCCAAGGTCCGTCTCCGCGGCGTGGTGGTGCGCCAATGTGCCCGGCGTTCTTTAGCCTAGAAGGATGGTCAGGCAAGGCACTTCAGGAAAGAACAGTTCGAAACCGAAGGGCACCCCCGGCCGTCAGGCGGGACGGCCTCCGCTGAAGGCCGTCTACCGCCGCCGCAGGCTGTTCGTTGCCGTGGTGCTGCTTCTCGTTGCCTCGGTGGCGCTGGGAGGCTTCGCCGCCGTGTCCGCTGCCATGCGCTCCTCCGAGCAGGCCTCCTCCACCGACCCCGCGGGCCGCGACGGTTCAGACGGGGCGGCAGCGAAGCCGGAAGCAACGCCCTCCGCGTCCGCTATTCCGAGCACACCGGCCACGCCGACGTGCGACCAGGGCCTTGTGACCGTTTCGGCGTCCACCGACAAGGCTGCCTACGCGGCGGGGGAGAACCCGCTGCTCAGCCTGAAGGTCACTAACGGCGGAAAAGTGGCGTGCGAGGTGAACCTGGGGACGTCCCAGATGGAGTACACGGTTACCAGCGGCTCCGACCGGATCTTCTCCTCGGTTGACTGCCAGGTGGAGAGCGGCGACCTGGTCAAGACCATCGCTCCGGGCCAGAGCGAGACCGCCAACTTCCCGTGGGAGCGCAATCGCAGCGTTCCCGGGTGCGGCGCGGTGTCCGCGAAGCCCGGCGCCGGCGGAGCGTATTACATGTTCGTCGCCAGGCTCGGGACCAAGTCCAGCACCAAGGCCGTCTTCCAGCTCCTCTGACCCTTTTTGACCATCGATTGCTCCGTGGTTGCCCTTATGGACGCCCAAAACGGCAGTTGTGGAGCAACCGACGAGGAATTAGAGGAAGCGGTCCAGCAGGCTCGCTTCGGCCATCCGGCTCAGTCCCTCCCGGACGGTGCGGGCGCGCTGGTCGCCGATGCCGTCCACGGTCATGAGGTCATCGATGGTGGCCGCCATCAGGTACTGGAGGCCGCCGAAGTGGTCCACAAGCCTGTCCGCCACGGCCTTGGGCACTGCCTTCAGGCCGGACAGCAGGCGGTAACCGCGCGGCTGCACTACGGCGTCGAGCGTGTCCACGCCGCCGGCGAAGCCGATGATGCCGGCAATCTTGCTGAGATCGATCAGTTCGGTGGGGCCGAGGCTGAGCAGGGCACTGACGGCGCCGTCGATGTCCTCCGGGGAGGCGTTCGGGCCGGCGTAATCGCGGATGATCACATCGCTGCCGGGTCCGCGGCCCACTGTGAGCTCGTCCAGCTGCAGCGACAGCAGCCGCCCGTCCTCGCCGAGTTCAAGGACGTACTGGGAGATCTCCTCGGAAATCCGGCGCACCATCTCCTGGCGCTGCAGCGTCACGGCGACGTCGCGGACGGTGACCATGGCTTCGATTTCCAGGGCGGAGAGTGAACTGGTGACCTGGTCCAGGCGGGACCGGTAGCGTTCCAGCGTGGCCAGCGCCTGGTTGGCGCGGGCCAGGACCTTCTCGGAGCCCTCCAGGACGTGCCGCAGCCCGTTCACGTACAAGGCGATGATCTGCATGGACTGGCTGACCGAAATCACCGGGACGCCGGTTTGGATGGCGACGCGCTCGGCCGTGCGGTGCCTGGTGCCGGATTCCTGGGTTTCGATGCTCGAGTCCGGAACCAGCTGGACGGCCGCCCGGAGGATGTTGCCCGCGTCCTTGTCGCAGATGATGGCGCCGTCCATCTTGGCGAGTTCGCGGAGCCGCGTCGGCGAGAAGTCGATTCCGATGTCGAATCCGCCGGAGCATATGGACTCAATGGTGCGGTCCGAGCCCAGAACGATCAGCGCGCCGGTCCTTCCGCGGAGGATGCGTTCCAGGCCGTCACGCAGAGCGGTGCCTGGAGCCACCCTGCCCAGAGTCGCCTTCAGCGAATCTTCAGGGCTCCGAGCCATAGGTTGTCCCTTCAAAGGTGCAGGCCGTTGCCTGCAAGTATGCCGGTTTTACGATTCCGCCGACAGGATCAAAAGTACTCAATTTCCCACTGGCTCCATCCTAGAGGCAAAGGAGTGCATTAACCGCACGGACAAGCCTCAAAGTGGCCCATTTTGAGCTGCGCCGGGAACGGTCCCGAAGGCACCGGTTGGCGACGGCGGGAGGCGGCAGTTGGGCGCCCACCGGCGGCCTCCTGCCGCCCTGCGATAAACTGGGAACCTTGGCTGCACAGTTCACGCCTGCCGGCCCCACGTACACAACGCACGTCCACGTCACGCATAAATCCCAGCCCACCCCCTGTCGCAGCGAAAGTAGCACCGTGTCTCAAGAAGTCCTTAGCCCCGCCCGAGTCCAGGAGATTCACAAGCAGGCGGCCCGGCGTCGGACTTTCGCGGTCATTTCCCACCCTGACGCCGGCAAGTCCACGCTCACCGAAGCCCTGGCCCTGCACGCGAAGGTGATCGGCACGGCCGGCGCGTCCAGCGGCAAGGCCAACCGCAAGGAAACGGTCTCGGACTGGATGCAGATGGAAAAGGACCGCGGCATCTCCATCAGCTCGGCCGCCCTGCAGTTCGCCTACCGGGACACCGTGATCAACCTGCTGGACACCCCCGGCCACGCCGACTTTTCCGAGGACACCTACCGTGTCCTGGCCGCCGTCGACTGCGCCGTGATGCTGGTTGATGCCGCCAAGGGCCTGGAAACACAGACCATGAAGCTCTTCGAGGTCTGCAAGCAGCGCAACCTGCCCATCATTACCGTGATCAACAAGTGGGACCGCCCCGGCCTGGATGCCCTGGCGCTCATGGACGAAATCACCGAACGCACCGGCCTCCAGCCCATGCCGCTGACCTGGGCAGTGGGCATCTCCGGTGACTTCCGCGGCGTGTGGGACCTCCGCAACGACCGCTTCGCCAGGTTCCAGCGCAACAACGCCGGCGCGAACATCGCGCTGACCGAGTACTTCACCCCGGAAGAGGCCGCCGCCAGCCAGGGCGACAACTGGTCCAACGCCGTGGACGAAGCCGGGCTGGTCATCGAATCCAACCTTGAGTTCGACACCGACGCCTTCTACGCGGGCAAGGCGACTCCCATCCTCTTCAGCTCCGCCGCCCTCAACTTCGGCGTCAAGGAGATCCTGGACGCGCTGGTGGACTTCGCCCCGCCGGCGGCGCCGCGGCCCGACGTCGACGGCGACCCCCGGCCCGTCGATGCCCCGTTCGCGGGTTTCGTCTTCAAGGTCCAGGCCGGCATGAACAAGGCCCACCGCGACCACGTCGCCTTCATCCGGGTGTGCTCCGGCGTGTTTGAGCGCGGCATGGTGGTCACGCAGACGCGCACCGGCAAATCCTTCGCCACCAAGTACGCCCAGCAGGTGTTCGGCCGTGAGCGCGAGGTCATCGACGAAGCCTTCCCCGGCGACGTCGTGGGACTGGTGAACGCCTCCTCGCTGCGGGTGGGCGACAGCCTGTTCCTGGAAGAGCCCGTGGAGTTCCCCGCCATCCCGCTGTTCGCGCCGGAACACTTCCAGGTGGCACGCTCCAAGGACCCCAGCCGGTTCAAGCAGTTCCGCCGCGGCATTGAGCAGCTTGAGCACGAGGGCGTCATCCAGGTGCTCCGCTCCGACATCCGCGGTGACCAGGCGCCCGTGCTTGCCGCCGTCGGCCCCATGCAGTTCGAAGTGGTGGAGGACCGCATGGCGCACGACTTCAGCGCCCCCATGCGCCTGGAACGGCTCCCGTACTCGATGGCCAGGATTTCGACGGCGGACGCCATGCCCACGCTGGCCAACGTACCCGGCGCCGAGGTGCTCTTGAGGTCCGACGGCGAATACCTCGCGTTGTTCAACGACGTTTGGGCCCTGCGCCGGATCGAGAAGAACCACCCCGACCTGACCCTCGTGCCCATCGGCACGCACAACCCCGCCAAATAGTGGGTTCCCTCCCGGGCTTCGGCACGGAACCGACGACTTCCGGGATATCATAAGCATACTTATTGATTTATAGCTGAGAGGCCAATCATGGCTGCGAGCATGGCACCTGGTTACCTCCTCAGCGGTCGGTACCGGATTGGCGACCTCATTGGCCGGGGCAGCCAGTCGGGCGTCTACAGCGCATTCGACGAACTCCTGCAGCGGGAAGTGGCCGTGAAGCTTTTCCGGGACGACCCCGGAAACACGGACCATGCGCGCCGGCAGGACGAAGAAGTGCGCATTCTCGCAGGCCTGAGCCATCACGCGCTGGTGACCCTGCTGGATGCCGGGGCGGATCTTAGTGACCCACAGCAGCGCCGCACCTACTTGGTGATGGAACTGGTCCGCGGCCCGGACCTGCGTGAACGGGCGGCCCACGGGCCCATCCCGGCGGCGCACCTGGCCCTGATCGGCCACGACCTTGCCGACGGACTCGCATACATCCACCATCACGGCATCGTGCACCGCGACGTCAAGCCCGCCAACATCCTCCTGGTGGATTACAGCAATGACGACCAGCGGCCGCGCGCCAAGCTCAGTGACTTCGGCGTCGCCATGATCCTGGGTGACGGCCAACTCAGCGGCTCCACCGAAAGCTCGGGAACCCCGCAGTACCTCAGCCCTGAACAGGCCGCCAGCGAGCCGGTGGGGCCCGCCAGCGATGTGTACTCCCTCGGGCTGGTCCTGCTCGAGGGGCTGACCGGCAAGCCGGCCTACCCCGGGGCGCCCATCGCCTCAGCCCTGGCGAGGCTTCTGCGCGACCCGCACATCCCGGACGGTGTGGCACCCAAATGGGCAGCGCTGCTCTCCTCGATGCTGTCGCGTGAGCCCTCCGCCCGGCCCGGTGCGCGCGAAGTTTCCCTCGCCCTTCGGCAGGAGGTCATCAACGCCTCAGGACGCCGCCGGAGCGCTGCAACGGTCACGGAAGCGCCGCCGTCGCACGCATCGAATGAGCGCGCGAACGAAGAGGCGCGGATGCGCGCCGTCGAGCGTTACCGGATCCTGGACACGCCCCAGGACGGAACGTTCGACCGGATCGTGGGCCTTGCCGCCCGGATGTTCTCCGTGCCCGTGGCCATCGTCAGCGTGGTGGACCATGACCGGATCTGGTTCAAGGCCCATCACGGCACCGACGTTGGCGAGATCGGAAGGGACCCCGGGCTGTGTGCATCCGCCATCCTCCAGGACGACGCCTGGGTGGTCCCGGACGCACGGACAGACCCGCGCACGCTGGCGAATCCGCTGGTTGCAGGTGAGTTCGGCCTGCAGTTCTACGCCGGTGTTCCGCTGCGCACTCCCGACGGCTACAACCTGGGGACGTTCTGCATCCTGGACCGGGAGCCGCGGGAGTTCACGGCGGAGGACACCCGCGCGCTGGAGGACCTGGCCGCCATCGTGATGAACGACCTTGAGCTGCGGCTGCAAAGCCGGAGCGCGCTGGCAGCCGGCAGATGACCGGGCTCCTAGCGCCGCCCCGCGTGCAGGGCCAGTTCCAGCTCGAACCGGGCGCGCGGGTCTTCCAGTGCCTCCCCGAAGAGCTCGCGCAGCTGGGCCGCGCGGTAGCCCACGGTCTGGGGGTGGATGCCGAGCTCGGCGGCCACCGGCGCCCGCTGTCCCCAGTGCCGCAGCCAGGAGAGAAGGGTCTCCGCCAGCCTCTCGCGCTGCGCCGGGCGCAGGCCTTCCAGGGGCGCCAGCCTGCGCTCCGCCAGTTCCGCGATGGCCGCGGGTTCGGAGCCGAGGACAATCTTCGCCAGGTGGTCGTCCGCCCAAATAGGGGGATCTTCGGGGCCCTCCCGCGGCGGCAGCACGGAGGCCGCGAGTACGGCGAGCCGCAGGGAGTCGGGCACTTTTTCCCAGCCGCCCGCCGGACCCACGGCAGCGGACCTGCCCTTCAGCGCCTTCTCCAGCGCAGCACGGGCGGCATCGGACTTCCGGGCCGGAACAAGCGCCACGGCATCTGTTTCGCGTTCAACCACCAGTGTTCCCGGGCCCAGCTGCAGCCGGAGCCCTGCCGACCGGTCCAGCGGGAGCGTGACAACCACGAGCCTGGGCGGCAGGGACCAGTCGGCCATGGATGCCGCCTGCCGCAGGGCGGCCTCGTCCGCCTGGCCCATCAGCAGCAGCTCCAGCAGTTCTGTCCTGCGCCGGTCCACCGCTCCCGCCCGCTCCGACTGTTCGAAGGCGTAGGCTTCGGCGCTCACGGCGGACAGTTCGTCGATGTAGGCCAGGATCGATTCGCCCAGGTCCACAACGACGCTCAGGCCCAGGTCCTTCTCCATCGAGATCTTCGACATTTCCCGGAACGTCACGCGGGCACCCATGCGGTAGGCGCTCAGCAGCGCGTCCATGCTGCGCCCCTGGCGGAATTCGCCGCTGCCAAGCCCTGCCACGAGCTCCCGGCTCTCTTCGGACAGAGCGGGCAGCCGGGTGCCGGGGAGCTGCAGGAAGCGCTCCAGCGCCGCGGCCACGCCGCGCCGCAGGCCGCGGCCGAAGCGGCCCTCGATGGGCCTGGCGTAGGCGGGAACCAGTTGCGGAACAGCATCGATGATGGCCTCCACAATGCCGGGCATCCTGGGTCGCAGCAGGTCGCTGACCTCCCGGGGCAGAGCCAGCCACGGCGGATCATAGGCGGGCGCTGCAGGACTCTTCGAGGCCGGAGGGTTCATGAGAGACTTCCATAAGTTGTTTCGGGGGAACAGTTTAGAACGTTCGATCGTATGCCTTGGGAGAAGAAATATGCCTCGATCCAACATAAGGTTAATAACATGATCCGGCTCCGTAAGCTGGCGCGCGCCGCATCTGTACTGACCACCCCGCTAGCTCCAGAAGATATTCTGTCGCTGTTCAATCCTGTGTTCTCTGCCCGCCAGTTGCGCGGCATAGTCACCAGGGTGGTCGCTGAGACGGCCGATTCCGCCACCATCTTCTTCCGTCCTGGCCGCGGCTGGAAAGCCCACCAGGCAGGCCAATGGGCGCGCATCGGCGTCGAACTCGACGGCGTGCGCCACTGGCGTTCCTATTCCCTGAGCGCTCCCGCCGGCCAGGACCCCGCCATCACGGTGACCGACGTGGGCGCCGTTTCCGGCGTCCTGGTCCGCGACACCCGACCCGGCGACGTCCTGTTCCTGGCGCCGCCGCAGGGCGACTTCGTCCTCCCTGAGCACCCCCGCCCGCTGCTGATGCTCACCGCCGGCAGCGGCATCACCCCCGTCATGTCCATGGTGCGCACGCTGGTGCCGCACCGTCCGGATGCCGACGTCGTGCTGATCCATTCAGCCCGGACCCCGCAAGACAGCATCTTCCGGGAAGAACTGTCGGAGCTTGCCGACCAGTTCCCCAACTTCAAGGTCACGCACTGGTTCACTGGCGAACGTGGCAGGGTGGACTTTTCCTCTGCCGCTGTTCTGGACGAGCTCTGCCCGGACTGGCGCCACCGTGCAGCCTATGCCTGCGGGCCTGAGGGCTTCCTGGACGACGCCGAGGCGCTGTGGTCCGCAGAAGCAGCCGCAGCGGCGGCCGAAGGTTCCGCCGCTGGCGAATCCCACCAGCCGGAAGGGCCGTTTGCGGCCGATCCAATCAACCTCATCATCGAACGCTTCACCACCAGCCTGGCGGCCGGAGCAGGGCACGACGGCGGGCTGGTCACCTTTGAAGCCTCCGACCGCGAGGTGGAGGCAGACGGAAGCACCCCGCTGCTGGACGTCGGCGAAGACGCCGGCGTGCTGATGCCCAGCGGCTGCCGGATGGGCATCTGCCACAGCTGCCTCACCCCCCTGCGGGCGGGGCATGTCAGAGACCTCCGCACCGGCGAAGTCCACGGCGAGCCGGGCCAACTAATCCAGACGTGTGTATCGGCAGCCGCCGGACCCGTTAACCTCGACATTTGAGGAGCACCACCGCATGGCAATAGTTATCAACCACGAAGCCGAGACCACGGAAGACGCCGTTGTGCCGTCCGCGAAGACGCGGCGGGGTGCGCTGGCCTCTTCCGGCAGCCCCCTGGTCCGCCCGCCGGCCGCGGCTCACCTCTCCGACGAGCAGGTGGCCGAGCTGGGCCGCGAACTTGATGCCATCAAGGACGACATCCTGGCCAAGCGCGGAGCCTCCGACGCCGCGTACATCCGCCGCATGATCCAGATCCAGCGCGGACTGGAGATCTCCGGCCGCGCGACGCTCCTGGTGAGCCGGAACAAAGGCGCCTGGATTGCCGGCACCACCCTGCTGAGCCTGGCCAAGATCCTCGAAAACATGGAGATCGGGCACAACGTGCTGCACGGCCAGTGGGACTGGATGCGGGACCCGGACATCCACTCCACCACCTGGGAATGGGACTTCGTTACCCCGGCCCGCGCCTGGCAGCACACGCACAACGATCTGCACCACCGCTGGACCAACGTGGTGGGCAAGGACAACGACGTCGGATACAACCTCCTGCGTATGGACCCCCAGCAGGAGTGGAAGCCGTTCAACCTCGGCAACCCGCTGTACAACGCCATCCTGGCGCCGGTCTTCGAGTGGGGCATCGCGATCTACGACCTCGAGCTGCAAGACTTCAAGGACGGTAAAAAGTCCAAGGAAGCCCTGGTCAAGGACCTCAAGGCCCTCGGCGTCAAGGCGCTCAAGCAGTTCACCAAGGATTACGCCGCCACCCCCGCCGTGGCCATGCTGACCGGTTCCGGCAAGCAGGCGCTTTACGGCACGCTGACCGCCAACGCGGTACGCAACGTCTGGGCGCACGCGGTGATCTTCTGCGGCCACTTCCCCGAGGGGACGGACACCTTCACCGAGGAAATGGTGGAAGGGGAGACCCGCGGGGACTGGTACGTGCGGCAGATGATCGGTTCGGCCAACATCTCCGGCTCCAAGTTCATGCACCTCATGACCGGCAACCTTTCGCACCAGATTGAGCACCACCTCTTCCCGGACATTCCGTCCAACCGTTATGCCGAGGTGGCGCCTAAGGTGCAGGAAATCTGCAAGCGTTACGGCCTGCCGTACACCACCGGCCCGATCTGGAAGCAGGTCGGCTCCACGTGGGCCAAGGTCTTCAAGCTGGCGCTCCCGCCCAAGAAGGCCTAACAGCACTACGAGAAGGGGGGGGGGGGGGGGGGGGGGGGGGGGGG
>NZ_JBWKYC010000008.1:0-31852 GCF_059423525.1 Arthrobacter sp. GW460-12-1-14-TSB2 | reverse complement strand
GCGCCTGCCATTGCGGCAGGCCCCCTTCTTTGTCTTTTCTGGGAGTCTCCTGGCTGGTCTTTATCGGGGCCTATTCCCGGGGTTTGGCTGCCGTGCCAAGAATGTGGGCGACTCGCGGGTTGCCGGGCAGGGCTGAGAAGCCGAAGCGCTCCACGTTCTGCAGCGTGAGTCCCGCTGCTGCGATTCCCGCGGCGGTGTCGCGGTTCAGGTGGCACCCTCCTCCGAGCCGGCTCCACAGCGGTGTGAACAGGTCCTCGACACCCGCGAGCACCCGGTGTGCCGAGCGGACATGTTCATAGAACAGCAGGAGACCGCCGGGCCGGAGAACCCGCAGCACTTCCGCCAGGGCAGCCTCCTGGTCCGCCACACTGCACAGGACCAGGCTCGAGACCACCACGTCCACGGATTCGTCGGCCGCCGGAAGTTCTTCCGCCACGCCGTCGTAAACCGTGACGGGAACCGGCGCCTTGATGGCTTCGGCCAGCGCCAGCGCCCGCAGCGTCGGGTCCGGTTCGAGCGCCAGCACTCCCGCCACGGCTGGGGGGTAAAAGGGGAAGGTGGCCCCGTAGCCCGCCCCGATTTCGACGACGGCGCCGTACGCCGCCTCGACGAGCCGCCGGCGGTGGGCCCCTGCTCCGCGGGCATCCATGCGCGGTCCCACGCGGGCAAAGTACTGCCCGAAGGAGGAATTTCCGCGACCGGTTTCCGGCATTAGTGCCTCCTTGGCTCAGCGATCCTGCGCGGTCTTGCTACAACGATCCTGCCCCGGATTCCGTTTCAGGCCCTGCCGGCGCGCTGCCGACGCCGGGATCCTAGGACAGGAGGCCGGCCTAGGGCAGGCGTGGGGACCAAAGACTCTGACGCTGCAGGCCGGGCGGGACGATAGTGAACCGCAGGGGCGCTTAGGCGGCGGACCTTGACCGATACCCCCAGGGGGTATATGTTCAGCATAACCGGAAACGGCGTCCCGGGCGAAAGCCCTTACGCAGTGAAGGTCCGGCATCGGGTGGGTCAAGGCCGCTGCCCTGCCCGGACCCTCGATTTGCCAAAGGACCCACCATGAACGCTGACCCGAAGCCCGCATCCGGACGAGCACAGGCGGATATCCGAAGCCTCGCTGCTTTCCGGACGGCCCGTCCGGCGGCAGCGGCGTCGAAGGAGGAGCAGTGACCACAGCCCTGAAGAGCACTGTTGTGGAGGTCCGCGGCCTGCACTGGGCCACCTCCAAGGCGGTCGTGGAGCACGTGCTGCTGCAGCGGCCCGGTGTCGCCGCCGTTGACGCGAACCCGGTCGCCCAGACCGCCACCGTGAGTTTTGACCCGGCCGTGACCTCGGTGGAGCAGATCTCCGGGTGGGTACGGGACTGCGGGTACCACTGCCGGGGCGAATCGGTCCCCGACCACGTCTGTTACCCAATGGGCGAAACCACGGGCACGCCCGGGATGAAGCATGCCCACCCGCCGGCGGACGGTCATGCCGGCCATGGCCCGGGAGGTCATGGTGAGATGCCCAGGACTTCGCAGGACATGATGGGCCACGGCGGACACCATGCCGGAATGTCGATGGATGACATGGTCAAGGACATGCGCAACCGGTTCCTGGTCGCCGCGGTCCTGTCCGTTGGCGTGACGCTGTGGTCCCCGATGGGCCGGGACATGCTCGGCTTCACCGCCCCGACGCCGTTCGGTCTCCGCGACGACGTGATGGCCTTGATCCTGTCGCTGCCGGTCATCTTCTACTCGGCGTGGATCTTCTTCGACGGCGCCTACCGGGCGCTGAAGGCCCGCACCCTGGACATGATGGTCCTGGTCGCGATCGCGGTCGGCACCGGCTGGCTCTACAGTGTCTGGATCACCCTCACCGGCGGCGGTGAAGTGTTCTACGAGGCCGCCACTGTCCTTGCCGCCTTCGTGCTGCTGGGCCACTGGTTCGAGATGCGGGCACGGGGCGGCGCGAACGAGGCCATCCGTACGCTGCTCGAGCTTGCTCCGCCGGTTGCGGTCGTCATCCGCAACGGCGACACGGTCGAGGTCCCCACCTCCGACGTCCAGACCGGGGACCTGCTGCTGATCCGGCCGGGATCGAAAATCCCTGTTGACGGGGAGGTTGAGGACGGCCAGTCGGAGGTCGATGAGTCCATGGTCACGGGCGAGAGCCTTCCGGTGACCAAGACCATCGGTTCGGAGGTGATCGGCGCGTCCATCAACACCACCGGCACGATGCGTGTCCGGGCCACCAAGGTCGGAGCCGACACCGCCCTGGCCCAGATCGTGGCCCTCGTCCAGGAAGCCCAGAACTCCAAGGCGCCAGGCCAGCGGCTGGCAGACAGGGCCGCGTTCTGGCTGGTCCTGGTCGCCCTGATCGGCGGGACCGTGACGTTCGCCGCCTGGCTGGCCCTCGGCGCCGGCGTCCAGGCGGCCCTGCTGTTCGCCATCACCGTCGTTGTGATCACCTGCCCCGACGCCCTGGGGCTTGCCACGCCGACGGCCATCATGGTGGGCACCGGGCTCGGTGCCAAGCGGGGCGTCCTGTTCAAGAACGCCACGGCCCTGGAAGTCTCCGCCCGGATCGATACCGTCGTGATGGACAAGACCGGCACCTTGACGAAGGGCGAACCGGAAGTGACCGACGTCGTCGTCGAAGGCATTAGCGAAAGCGAACTTCTGGCGCTGGTCGCCGCGGTGGAGCAGGAATCCGAACACCCGTTGGCTGCTGCGGTGGTCCGCCATGCCCGGGAGCACGGCGCATCCGCGCTGGCGGCCTCGGATTTCCTGAACGTTCCGGGCCACGGTGCCGTCGCGACCGTGGACGGGCGCCGGGTGTTGGTTGGCAACCGCAAGCTCATGACCGACGAAGGCATCGACCTTGGACCGCTGGCTGCGGTGCGCGATGAACTTGCCGCCACCGGACGGACCGCCGTGCTGGTCGCCGTGGATGGAAGGGCTGCGGCGGTGATAGCGCTGGCGGATGCCGCGAGGGAAACCGCGGCCGCCGCCGTCGCCGCCCTGCACGAGGCCGGGATCGAAGTGGTCATGCTCACCGGAGACAACGAAGCGACCGCCCAAAGGATCGCCGGCCAGCTGGGCATCGACACCGTCATCGCCGAAGTGCTCCCCGGCGACAAATCAGCGAAGATCGCCGAGCTGCAACAGCGCGGCCGGGTCGCCATGGTCGGTGATGGCGTCAACGACGCGCCGGCCCTGGCCCAGGCCGACCTCGGCATTGCGATCGGCGCCGGCACCGATGTGGCCATCGAAACGGCCGACGTCGTGCTCATGCGCTCGGACCCGCTGGATGTGCCCATCGCCCTGCGGATCGGCAAAGGCACTTTGCGGAAGATGCGCCAGAACCTGGGTTGGGCCGTGGGGTACAACGCGATTGCCCTGCCCATCGCGGCAGGAGTTTTCGCGTTCGCCGGGATCGTCCTCAGCCCGGAAATCGCGGCGCTGTCGATGTCCGGTTCCAGCTTCCTGGTCGCCGTCAACGCCCTCCTGCTCAAGAGGCTGCGCCTGCCCCGGCCGGAGACGCCCGAGGCCACCACCGCGCGCGCTTCGCGGCCGCTAGCCCCGGCCGGGACCCGCTAGGGCACCGCGCCATGGACCTCCGCCTCATCTCCCGTGTGCTGTACCTGCGGGCCGCATGGCGGAGGCGGGACCACTGGAACGCCGCGCGGATCACCGCCCACCAGGAGCGCGCCCTGCAGGAGCTGCGAAGGGCAACGTACGCAGGATCGGAGTTCTATCGGCGCCATCACGCCGGCCTCCACGATGCACCCCTGGACCGGCTGCCCGCCGTGACGAAAGCGGTGCTGATGGACCACTTCGACGAGGCCGTAACTTCCCCGGACCTGAGGCTTGCTGATCTGGAGAACCACCTGCGGTCCCTGACGGAGCGCGGTGGAGACCCGGGAACGCCGTGGAAAGGCCGGTGGTGGGCTGCGGCAACGGCCGGAACCACGGGCCGGCGCGGAACCTTCGTCTGGAACCGCACCGAATGGGCGACCGTCCTGGCGTCCTATGCCCGCGCGAACGACTGGGCCGGTATCCCCGCCGGGCTCACCAGGCCCCTGAAAATGGCCCTGGTCAGCTCCCGCGTCCCCACGCACCAGTCCGCCGTCGTCGGTGCATCCCTTCGCTCCCGGCTCGTCCCCGCCCTCCGCCTGGACGTCACCGCGCCCATGGATGAGACGGTCGCTGCGCTGAACCGCTTCCAGCCCAGGATCCTGGTGGGCTACGCCTCAGCACTCAAACCCCTCGCGGCAGAGCAGCGGGACGGACGTCTGCACATCTCCCCGCAGGGCGTGATGTCCGCCTCCGAAGTGCTCAGCCCGCACACCGCCGCGGAACTGGAGGCGGCATGGGGAAGCGCCCCCTTCGACGTTTACGCCGCCACCGAAACGGCCGGAATCGCCTCACCCTGCACGTACCGGAACCGCCATGTCTACGAGGACCTGCTGATCATCGAGACCGTGGACCAGGCCGGCAACCCCGTGCCGCCCGGGACAACCGGGGCAAAGCTGCTCGTCACTGTCCTGTTCTCCCGGACCCTGCCGCTGATCCGCTACGAAATGTCCGACACAGTGAGGCTGGGTGGGCGGGGCTGCCCCTGCGGACGGTCCTTCACTCTTCTGGAGGACATCGAAGGAAGGCTCGAAGATGTCCTGCGGCTGCCGGGCAAAGCAGGAAATGTGAATGTCCATCCGATCGTGTTCCACCACGTACTCGATGAAGCCGGGAGTGCGGGGTGGCAGGTCATCCAGGAGCCGTCCGGGCTTCGCGTCCTCCTCGCTGGCCTCGCACCAGGGGCATCCATCGAGGGAGTCCGCGCAGCTGTGGTCAGCGCGCTCACCGCGGCTGGCGTTGTGGGAACCCGGGTGGACGTCCACGTTGTTGGACACCTTGAACGGACCCCTTTGGGTAAGGCGCCGTTCGTTCGGGGACTGCCCCGCCCCCTGTAACCGCGCCCTATCAACGTGCAGGAACCACACCTAACGGACTTCGATCACGCCCATCATTCCGAGGTCCTCATGGTCAAGGATGTGGCAGTGGTAAACGGAACGGCCGGCGAAGTCCTTGAACGCCACCCTGACCTTCACGCGACCCTGCGCCGGAACATTGACCACGTCGCGCCATTCCGGCCGGTCCAGCGCACGGCCGCCCTCCTCAACGACCTGCATCGGCCAGACGTGCAGGTGGAACGGATGATCCATGGGACTGGGGTTGGTCAGGGTCCATTCCTCCACGCTCCCTGACGCCACCGTGGTGTCCGTCCGCGCCGTGCTGAATTCCCGGCCGTTGATGGTGAAGCCCATCATTCCCCCGCCCATGCCCATGCCTGCGCCGGAGGAGAGGGTGAGCTGCCGGTGCGCCGCCACGGCTGCTGACCTGAGGTCGTCCGGTTCCCGAACCGCCGGCACGGGCGCCGGGGGTGAGGGGGACGGCGCTAGCTGGGACGGCGACGGCGGCAACGGCGAGGGGGAGGGGGCGGTGCTTCCCTCCACCCGCAACGTCGCGAGTGCCATGCCTGCGGCACCCGGCTGGTTTGTCTGCCGGGGACCGGGTGGCTGGCCCATCATGCCGGCCATGCTGCCCCGGTCGTAATACGCCGCACGCAGGACGGAGTTTCCGGCGGCTGTGGTCACCAATACATCCGCCCGGTTGCCGGGTGCCAGGAACAGTTCCTCCACGTCCGACGGCGTGCGGTACCGGCCCGAGTCCATTCCCAGCAGCTGCAGTTGCTGGCCGTCGAGCCGCAACGAGAGATACCGGGCCACGCAGGCGTTGATAATGCGCCACCTTTCGCGTGTACCTGCCACTGCCGTGAATTCCGGATTGCTCTGTCCGTTGACCAGGACGAGTTCGCCTTCCCTGCCCAGCATCCGCTCCATCTGCGAAACGCGGACAACGTTCCCGGCGGCGTCCAGCGTGGTATCGGAAATGACCAGGATGCGTTCGGTGCTGACCGCCATGGGTTGCGGATCCTCCACGATGATCGCGCCAAAGAGGCCGGCGAAGATCTGGTCAGCAACTGTGCCGTGGTGGTGGGGGTGGTACCAGTACACACCCGGAGGGTGGTCCGCGGGGAGCCGGTACTCGTACTCATGGACGGCACCCGGATTTACCATGACGAACACGTTGTCCCCGGAGCCCTCGGGGGAGACGTGCAGTCCGTGGACATGCAGGTTTGTTGTCTGGTCCAGGCTGTTGGCCAGCCGGATGCTGAGCAGGTCGCCCGGCCGCAGGCGGAGGGTGGGACCCGGAATGCCCCCGTTATAGCCCAGCGCCCGGGACTGCCGACCGGCGAGCTGGAACTGGCCGGGCCCGGCCTCGAGACTGACCTCCAGCCGGCCGCCGGAGCTGCGCAGCTCGGATGGCTGGGACAGTTCGGCTCCGGTTTCAGGGGCCGTCCGGGATGACGACCGGGAAGCCAAAGACCACCACAGCCCTGCTCCGCCAACTGTTGTGGCAGCCGCCCCGAGACCGCCCAGGAGCAATGCGCTGCGCCGGCTCAGGGGCCGGGTGACGGGACGACGCACCGCGGGTTGCGCTCTGACGGGCGGTGGCGGGCCGGCAGGTTGTTGCGGGCCGGATGGCGGGCCTGGTTGCGGGCCTGGTCTTGGGTCCGAGGGAGGCATGCTGGCAGGAGGCACTACGGTTCCTCGCCGAGTACCCTGACCTGCTCGCGGTACTGGTCAGCGGTCAGTTCCCCTTTCGCAAACCGTTCGTCGAGGATCTGCCGGGCCCGGCTGCGTCCCCCGGGCCCGCCAAACCCGGGACCGCCGGATCCCGGCCAGGGGCCGCCCGCTCCCGGGTGGCCGGAAGGGTTGAACCCGCCGCTTTGGAAGCCGCCCCGGCCGCCGCCAGCGAATAATCGCACAGCGACCAGGACCAGCAGGGCAACGCCCGCCAGCATCAGCACGCCCCACAGCCACATCCAGCCCATATCCGGACCGTAACCCCACATCATGGCTGCTCCTTCCGTGGCCTGCAGTTTCGTGCCTGCAGTTCGTATGCCAAGTCCTACCCCAAGGGTGCGCCTGGTCGGCAGGCTCCGCTAGGGTCCTAAGTCGCTTGTGCGGCCCCGTCTTCAGGGCGGAGCCTGTAACCATAGCCACGCCCCGCCCGGGGCCACAGCCCCCGAGGAGCAGGCCATGCAGCCAGCCGCGTACCCGTCCCGTTTTTCCGGGAAGACTGTCATTGTGACGGGAGCCGGGTCCGGAATCGGACTGGCCACCGCCACCCGCCTCGCACGCGAAGGCGCGAGGGTCATCGCTACGGATGTGGTGGAGCGACGTTTGGCGGACCTTGCCGCCGGACTGCAGGATTTCGACGTCGTCACGGTCACCGGTGATGTCGCCTCCGCGGAGACCACCGCTGCGATTGTGGCCGCGGCCGAGGGCCGGGTGGACGGACTCGCCAACGTGGCGGGGATCATGGATGCTTTCCTCCCGCCCGCCGAGGTGGACGATGCCACCTGGGACAGGGTGTTCAGCGTCAACCTGACGGGCCCCATGCGCCTCACCCGGGCGGTGCTGCCGCTGATGCTGGCTGCAGGAACGGGCACGATCGTAAATGTTGCTTCCGAGGCGTCGTTCAGGGCGTCCGCTTCAGGGGTGGCCTACACGTCGTCGAAGCATGCGCTGGTTGGCTTCACCAAGAGCGTGGCGTTCTTTTACGGTCCCCAGGGGATCCGCGCCAACGCCGTGGCGCCCGGGGCTGTCGCCACGAATATCGAGGCTCCGTGGAAGTCGGACTTCGCGGCCGGGCGGATCGGTCCCATCCTGCAGGCCACTGTGGGCTCGGTGGCGCAGCCCGCCGAGCTCGCCGCCGCCATCACCTGGCTGCTCAGCGACGACTCAGCTAACGTCAACGGGGCCATCCTGCCCAGTGACGGGGGCTGGTCCACCATCTGAGCCTCAGCCGATGAGCAGCCCCAAAGCCTCGGCCAGGTGCCCCACTTCCCGGACGGAGAAACCGGCAGGAACGGGTCCCGGCCCGTTGGGGCTGGACGGAACCACGGCATGCGTGAAGCCCAGCCGGTGGGCCTCCTGGATACGCTGGTTGATGCCCGGAACAGGGCGGACTTCACCGGCCAGGCCGACCTCGCCGAAGGCGATCAGCCGGGTGGGCAGCGGTTTCTTGGCTTTGGCCGAGGCCACGGCCAGAGCCACCGCCAGGTCGGTTGCGGGTTCGCTGAGCTTCACGCCGCCCACCGTTGCCACGTAGGAATCATCCTTGTGCAGCAGGCAGCCCGCACGCTGCTGGAGCACGGCAAGCAGCATGGCCACCCGCGAACTGTCCAGGCCGCTGGTGGCGCGGCGCGGCTGTGAACTGGCGCTCTCGGCCAGCAGCGACTGAACCTCGGCCAGCAGCGGCCGGCGGCCTTCCAAAGTCACGGTGATGCACGTCCCGGACACTGGCTCCTTGGTCCGGGAAACAAACAGGCCGCTGGGATCGGCAAGGCCCACAATGCCGTCCTCGTTGAGGTCGAAGCAGCCGACGTCGTCGGTGGGCCCGTAGCGGTTTTTCACTGCCCGCAGCAGCCGGAGCCGTGAGTGGCGCTCGCCTTCGAACTGGCAGACCACGTCCACCAGGTGCTCCAGGAGCCGGGGGCCGGCGATGGAGCCGTCCTTGGTCACGTGCCCCACCAGCAGGGTGGTCATGTTGCGGCGCTTGGCCGCGGCGATGAGGGAGGCAGCCACTTCCCGTACCTGTGAGACGCCGCCGGCGCTGCCGTCGACGTCGGCGCTGCTGAGCGTCTGGACAGAGTCCACCACCAGCAGCCGCGGCTCCAGCTTCTCCACCTGCCCGAGCGCCTGGCCCAGGTCCGTTTCGGCCGAAAGATAGAGGGACTCCGCAACAGCATCGATGCGGTCCGCCCGCAGCTTGACCTGCGCAGCGGACTCCTCGCCCGTGATGTAGAGGACGTCCTGCGCTGTACGGGCGAACTTGGCCGCAACATCCAGCAGCAGAGTGGACTTGCCCACGCCGGGTTCGCCGGCGAGCAGGATGACCGCGCCCGGAACCAGGCCGCCGCCCAGCACGCGGTCCAACTCGTCCACACCGGTAGGGAGGAAAGCCGCTGTGGTGGCATCGACGTCGGCAATCCGGCGGGCGGGCTCCAAAACGGTGGTGGCCGCCGTCGTGCGTGCAACGGCGGCGCCGGTTTCCTCCACGGTGCCCCAAGCCTGGCACTCGCCGCAGCGCCCCACCCATTTGACGGCGGTCCAGCCGCACTCGGCGCATTTGTAGGCCGGGGCCTTGGACGCCCGGGAAGTCTTTGTTGCCATTGGTCCACCCTATCCGGGGGCAGTGACACTCCTGGGGATCGAGCGTGCCGAGATCATGGTTTCGACGGGCTCAGCCACCGGTCCCGCGCTACAGCGGCGGCAGGATGTCCCTGGCTTCCTTGGAGTCCATTCCGGTGGCTTCGAGCAGGTCCACCATCAGCGGGCGGAACAGCATGACCACCGTTTCGCCCTCGAGCCGCTGCACGTCCAGCATCCGGGGGTGCAGCCGGCCGGCGATTTCGGTCAGCTCCAGCCGGGATGTCCGGAGGTGGGCGCGCCGGACTCCTTCGTGCATTTCAGCGAGGCCCAGGGACAGCTCGTCGATGGCGGCCGCGGTTTCCTGCAGGACCTCCGCGATGTTCTCCGTGGCCTCGTCCGAGAGGGCGGCGTGGTTGATGGCGCTGGTCAGGCGGCGCGCGAAAACCCGGCTGTTACGGAGCGCCAGGTCGATGTAATCCAGCGATTGCTCCAGCCTGCCGATCTCGTCGCGGTGGCGCCGGTAGGCCGGGGCCAGCGTGGCCACCTCACCGGAGGCGCGCAGCGACTGGCGCATCGCGTCCACCAGCGGCTGGCAGTTCCGGCCGCGGACCAGGGCGTGCCACGCCTCGGTGGAGTCGCTGTTCGTCAGCGCGGACGCACAATCACGCAGCACCTCCGCAAGTTCGTGCAGCAGCTTCTGCACATCCTTCCGGGGTTCCCGCCTGGGATCCTTCGGCACGAGGACGGTGAAGAGCAGCGCGAACAGGCCGCCCACGATGGCGTCGATACTCCGCGTGAACGGCCCGCCGGCCGGGGCCGGGAGCAGCACCACCAACAGCGACTGCAGCCCCAACTGAGTGGTGAAGATGTTGCCGCTGTCCAGGAAACGTGCCAGCAGGATCGAGACAAGAAGTACGACGGCGGCAACCCAGATTTCGCCGCCCAGCCAGTGTCGGAGCAGATCACCTACCGCGATGCCGATGGTGCAGCCCAGCCCCACCTCCATCACCCTGCGCAGCCGTGGCTCGCGGGAGAATCCCAGCGCAATGAGGGAAGACGTGGCAGCGAACAGCGGGCCTGAATGGCCGAGGACGTATTCGGCGAACGCGTACGCGCCCACGGCGCAGACCGTCATCTGGATGGCCGGCACCAGGGAATTCCGGCTACGGACCACCCCGGTGCGGATCCTGGTTCGCAGGAATCTTCTGCTGGCGGAAATTCCAGTCGGTTGGGCCATGCGTTCCAGTCTATTCACTGGCATTGCACTACGGCCGGAGATGTGATGTGCGCAATGGTGACGCTGCACATGTAAGCCGATGTCCCGCCGTCGTTAACCCTCCGTTCACCTTCGTCCCCACATCCCGTTACCTAAGGCCCATAACTTCGATAAAGGTACAAAAAGTACCCAACTTCTTCTGTTCGGACGTCTCCGGTCCGGCACGCATCAGAAAATCCCTGGAAGGGGTACATCTAGTGAAGGCACTCCGCTTCGGCCGCCACGCGGCTATCGCTGTCATCGCAGCCGGCGCACTCGCGCTCACCGCCTGTGGTTCAGACAACGCGACGAACACGGCACAGTCCGGTACTCCGTCCGCCTCGGGCGCCAGCGTCACCGGCACGCTGACCGGCATCGGCGCATCCTCCACCGGCGCAGCCATGGATGCCTGGAAGGCCGGCTTCGCTTCAGCCAACCAGTCCGCCTCCGTGCAGTACTCCCCGGATGGCTCCGGCGCGGGACGCAAGGCCATCATCGACGGTTCGGCACAGTTCGCCGGTTCCGACGCCTACCTCAAGGATGAGGAGCTCGCCAGCTCCAAGGAAAAGTGCGGCCCCGAAGGCGCCATCAACATCCCGGTTTACATTTCCCCGATCGCCATCGCGTTCAACATCCCGGACGTCAAGGAACTGAACCTCGACGCCACCACGGCTGCCAAGATCTTCCGCGGCGAAATCGCCAACTGGAACGACCCCGCGATCGCCGCCCTCAACCCGGACGCCAAGCTGCCGGACCTGAAGGTCACGCCGGTCAACCGCTCCGATGACTCCGGCACCACCAGCAACTTCACCGACTACCTGGCTGCCGCCGCTCCCGAGGTCTGGACCGACAAGGCTGCAGGCATCTGGCCTGCTTCCCTGAAGGGCGAGAACGCCAAGGGCACCTCCGGCGTCGTCAAGACCGTCACCGATACCCCGGGCGCCGTGACCTACGCTGATGACTCCGCTGTGGGCGGCAAGCTGGGCACCGCCGCCATCAAGGTGGGCGAGGAGTTCGTCAAGATCTCCCCCGATGCCGCTGCCAAGGCTGTAGAAGCCGGCAAGCCGGTTGACGGACGTTCCGCCACCGATGTTGCCATCAAGCTGGACCGCAAGACCACCGCCGCCGGCGCCTACCCGGTTGTCCTGGTTTCCTACCACGTTGTCTGCACCACCTACGACAAGAAGGAAACCGTTGACCTGGTCAAGGCCTTCGAAAGCTACGTAGTGTCCGACGCCGGCCAGCAGGCCGCCGCCGACGCCGCGAAGTCCGCGCCGCTGTCCAAGACCCTGCAGGACAAGGCCGTTGCTGCAATCGAATCCATCAAGGTCAAGTCCTAGGGAATTCGCTGCACAGCAAGGCATAGTGGAAACACGAGCCTGAACCTGGTTCCCTGTCCCGGAGGGGCGGTCACAGACCGTCATTCCGGGGCGGGGAACCTAGGTGTTTGTCCGAAGTAAAGCCAGTTCCACCGCTGCTTGCCGGATTATCCGGACCAGGCAGTCGGTTCTATTCGAACCCAGAGGATCGTTTGTGACCACCACCTCCCTGACAAAGTCCCGGGGCGCAGGGCGCGCCGGAGACAAGGTCTTTTCCGGAGCCGCCCTGGCCGCAGGATGCCTGATCCTCGCCGTGCTCTTCGGCGTTGCCCTGTTCCTGGTAGTCCAGGCCATCCCGGCCCTCGTGGCCTCGCCGGACAAGATCCAAGGCGGCGAAGGCTTCTTCGCCTACATCTGGCCGATCGTCATCGGCACCGTGATCGCAGCAATCATCGCACTGGTCATTGCCACCCCCGTGGCCATCGGAGTCGCGCTCTTCATCTCGCACTTCGCCCCCCGCGGCCTCGCCTCCGGTTTGGGTTACGTGATCGACCTCCTGGCCGCCATCCCGTCGGTGGTCTACGGCGCCTGGGGTGCCGCGTTCCTGGCCAAGGAAATCTCCCCGGCGTACGACTGGCTGGCCAACAACATGGGCTGGCTGCCCATCTTCCAGGGCCCCGCGTCAGCCACCGGCAAGACCATCCTCACCGCCGGCATCGTGCTGGCCGTGATGGTCCTTCCCATCATCACGTCCCTGAGCCGCGAAATCTTCCTGCAGACCCCCAAGCTGCACGAGGAAGCCGCACTAGCTTTGGGTGCCACCCGCTGGGAAATGATCAAGATGGCGGTTCTGCCGTTCGGCCGCCCGGGCATCGTAAGCGCCGTGATGCTTGGCCTGGGCCGCGCCCTCGGCGAGACGATGGCCGTGGCGCTGGTGCTGTCCTCCGGCGCCCTCACCGCCAGCCTGATCCAGTCCGGCAACCAGACCATCGCCGCTGAAATCGCCCTGAACTTCCCGGAGGCCAGCGGCCTGAAGGTGAGCACGCTGATCGCGGCAGGCCTGGTCCTGTTCGTCATCACGCTGGGCGTCAACATGATTGCCCGCTGGATCATCAGCCGGCACAAAGAATTCTCGGGAGCCAACTAAATGACCTCCACCCTTACTCCGGTCCGCAAGCGCTCCGCCCTCACCAAGGGACAGCTGCCCAAGTTCGCGCCGTACGTCGTCCTGGTACTGGCCCTGGTGGTCGGCGCCGCCATCATGGCCGTGATCGGCTTCAACGCCTTCGGCTGGGGAATCGTCTCCGCCATCCTGTTCACTGCCGGCCTTGTAGGCTGGAGCGCCGCCGTCGAAGGGGGGCGCAAGGCCAAGGACAAACTTGCCACCTGCCTGGTGGTCGGTTCCTTCCTCGTCGCCCTGCTGCCGCTGATCTCCGTGATCCTGACCGTCCTCATCAACGGGCTCCCCGGGCTCCTTGATCCTGGCTTCCTCAGCACTTCCATGAACGGCGTCACCGGCGCCTTCGACAACAAGAGCGTGGAACAGGGTGCGCCCGTTATGGGCGGAATCTACCACGCCTTGGTCGGCACCATCCAGATCACGCTGCTGGCCACCGTCATCTCCGTCCCCGTGGGCCTGCTGACCGCCGTCTACCTCGTCGAATACGGCGAGGACCGCCCGCTGGCCCGCGCCATCACGTTCTTCGTGGATGTCATGACGGGCATCCCGTCGATCGTCGCCGGCCTCTTCGCCGCCGCGTTCTTCTTCGCTGTGGTGGGGCCGGGCACCAAAACGGGGGCCGTGGCCGCCGTCGCGCTTTCCGTCCTGATGATCCCGGTGGTGGTGCGCTCCAGCGAGGAAATGCTCAAAATCGTGCCCAACGAGCTCCGCGAGGCAGCGTACGCCCTGGGCGTCCGCAAATGGCGGACCATCCTCAAAGTGGTCATTCCGACGGCGATCTCCGGCATCGCGTCCGGCGTCACCCTGGCCATTGCCCGCGTGATCGGCGAAACCGCTCCGATCCTGGTGACCGCGGGCTTCGCCACCAGTATCAACACCAACGTGTTCAGCGGCTGGATGGCCTCGCTGCCCACGTTCATCTACACCCAGATCCTGAACCCCACCTCGCCGTCCAACCCGGATCCCTCCTCGCAGCGGGCATGGGGTGCCGCGCTGGTGCTCATCATCCTGGTCATGCTGCTGAACCTCGGCGCACGGCTCATCGCCAGGATCTTCGCACCCAAGACCGGCCGCTAGTCCGCCGGTAAAATTCAATTCGTACCCAGCAAGTGAAGGAATACCATGTCTAAGCGCATCGACGTCAAGGATTTGAACGTCTACTACGGCAAGTTCCTGGCCGTTGAGGACGTCAACATCAACATCGAGGCCAAGTCCGTCACGGCATTCATCGGCCCGTCCGGCTGTGGCAAGTCCACGTTCCTGCGGACGCTGAACCGCATGCACGAAGTGATTCCGGGTGCCCGCGTGGAAGGCGAGGTGCTGCTGGACGGGGACAACCTCTACGGCCCCGGCGTGGACCCCGTGACCGTGCGTTCGCAGATCGGCATGGTGTTCCAGCGGCCCAACCCGTTCCCCACGATGTCCATCCGGGACAATGTGCTGGCCGGCGTGAAGCTGAACAACCAGAAGATATCCAAGGGCGAGGCAGATGCCCTGGTGGAGCGCTCCCTGCAGGGCGCCAACCTTTGGAACGAAGTGAAGGACCGTCTGGCAAAGCCGGGGTCCGGCCTTTCCGGCGGCCAGCAGCAGCGCCTCTGCATTGCGCGCGCCATCGCGGTGGAGCCGCAGGTGATCCTGATGGACGAGCCCTGCTCCGCGCTGGACCCCATCTCCACGCTGGCCATTGAGGACCTCATCAACGACCTCAAGGACCAGTACACGGTGGTCATCGTTACCCACAACATGCAGCAGGCCGCACGCGTCTCGGACCGGACCGCGTTCTTCAACATCGCCGGAACCGGCAAGCCGGGCAAGCTGATCGAAGTGGGCGATACCCACACCATCTTCAGCAACCCCACCCAGAAGGCCACAGAAGACTACGTCTCCGGTCGTTTCGGCTAAGGGCTAGTTCCCTTCATCGGTTGCTCCGTAACCGCCGTTTTGGCACCTCATAACGGCCTCTGCGGAGCAACCGATGGTGCTTTAAAGGTCCGCGAGCGGCGAGAGGGACAGCTCCAGCACGAAAGCCGCCGCGGCCGTCAGCACGGGGGTGAGGACCCAGAAGGCGAGGATCCGGAGGACCAGCCTGCGGTTGGTCACCGGGAAGCCCTGGTTGCTGCCGGCACCCAGAACGGCTGCCGTCACGGTGTGCGTGGTGGACACCGGCCAGTGCAGCCCGATCGCGCCGAGGAGCAGGATCACCGAGCTGTACAGCTGGGCCACGAAGCCGCGGAGCGGGTCGATCCGGGTGAGCCTGTAGCCGACGGTGTAGGAAATGCGCCAGCCCCCGGCCAGGGTTCCCGCCGTCAGCATTGTCGCGGTGAGCAGGGGCACCCATCCGGGTATGGCGGCGCCGTCGGACAGCCCCGCGGCGAGGAGCGCCAGGAGCAGCACGGCACCTGTCCGCTGTCCGTCCTGCAGGCCGTGGCCGAAGGCCACTGCTCCGGCGGCTATTGCCTGGGTACGGCGGGAGCGGCTGTTCACCACGTTGGGAGGCGTGTAGCGGGCCGCCCAGGTGGCCGGCCAGACGAGCAGGTAGGCGCCCACAAATGCGATCACGGGGGAGAGCAGAAGGGGCAGCACTACCTGGAACAGCAGGGAGTTGTTCACGCCGTCCACTGCATTGCCGCCCACCAGCACGCTGGCCAGGCCTGCGCCGGCCAGCCCGCCCACCAGGGCGTGCGTGGATGAAGACGGGATGCCCCGCCACCACGTGTAGACGCCCCACACCACGGCGCTGAGCAGGCCGGCGGCGAGGATGGTCAGTCCGTTTTCCCCCTGCGGCAGCGAGATCCACGTCCTGCTGACCTGCAGGGCCAGGAGCCCGCTCAGCGCGGCCCCGGCGAAGTTGAAGAGTGCTGCCAGCAGGACGGCCACGGTGGGGGTCAGGGCCCGGGTCCGCACGGCCAGTGCCACGGACGTTGACGCGTCCCTGAAACCGTTCAGAAAGGCGAACGCGGCGGCGAACAGCACCACCACGGCGAAAAAGAACAAGGTCACGTCAGGATTCCTTGACGATGATGCTGCCCACCTGGGTGGCGATACGCCGCATGTCCTTCGTGACTTCCACCAGCTGGTTGGCGACGTCCCGGTTCCGTGCGTACTGGGCCCACTTCATGTCCTTGATCATGTCCGCAACCCACACCCGGTGGGTCCGCTCCGCGCGCTTGGCCAGGCGCAGGATCTCGATCCAGTAATCCTCCAGATCGTCCAGGTCGTTCAGCCGCCGCATCGCGTCCACGGTGAGCTCCGCCTGCCGGCTGATGACTTCCAGCTGGTCGGCGGCCCGCTTGGAGAGGCGCTCGAGCTTGTACAGTGCGACCAGTTCCGCTGCGGCGTCCAGCTTTTCCATGGCCTCATTGAGGTAGCGGGAGAGCGCGTACATGTCCTCGCGGGGGAGCGGGTTCACGAAGCTGGTGCGCATGTGGGTCAGCAGCGCGAACTGCAGCTCGGCGGACTTGGCCTCGTGGTCGTGCATGTCTTCGACCAGGCGGTTGTGCTCTGTGGCCGGGACGCCGAGGATTTCGGCCAGGGTTCCGGTAGCGAGGACTATTTGGCGGGCCATCTGCGAGAGCAGGTGCAGCCCGGCGGGCTCCTGCGGAAAGAGGCGGAGCCTCACCTTCTGATTCCGGCGAAGGTAGGGAGCGGCATGGAATGTGGCCCCGGGGCCATGTGACTTGACGTTGACCCGCACATGCGGATTAGTTTACCGGCTGATTCAGCACGGGCATGAAAGTGGTGCCGAACCGGATACGCCTCTCGGCGGTAGGCCGCTCTAGGCGGCTAAATGTTGAAGCCCGGGGGTTTCGCGGTTCGGCACCGGTTTCAGTTTTCTACTTTGGCTGAACCAAGTCAACATTGACAGCCGGGCTCCTCCGTGCGTAACAGTGGAAGACTTGCGCAGCTTGCTCCGCCCGCACTTGTGCCTCGCCGGGCGGGCCGGTCCGGCTGGAGGGCCGTCAGTCCAGTTCGCCCAGCCGCCAGGCGTTTGCGGCGTGCTCGAGGTCCTCGGCGGTCTTCACCAGGAGGTGGGAATTGCGGGTCAATTTGCTGGCGTGGTTCTCGTTGCTGTGTTCGGCTCCGTCGGCCAGCGTGGCCTGGCCGAGGGCCACCACGCGGCAGAACGCGGCGGAACGTTCCAGCGCGACGTCGAACTCGCCGTCGAACGCTCCGGAGAGGATGGCATCCGCCATCGTCTTCATTTCGTCCGCTCCCGGCGGCTCGGCAGCACCCGCAACCACATTGGAAACCTGCGCCGTGTCCTTGCCGGCCTTGAAGTACACGGAGATGCGCTCGGGGTCCTGGATGGTGGCGGCGCGCAGCGCGTACAGGCGCCAGAGGGCGCCGGGCAGGGACCGGGCGGGGCTTTCGGCCCACATTTCGGCGATGGCCTCCAGGCCCTGCTCATCGGCAAGCTTGACGAGGCGCTTGGTCACTTTGGGGTCGTCGCTGTCGCGACCGTGGCGCACGAGTGCCTGGGCCGCCAGGTGCGCGGCCTCGGACACCCGGGCAGGGTCTGCGCCGCCCGCGAACGGTTCGAAGTCGATGGGCGCAAAAGGCTTGGGCTTGTGATGCCGGTTTGCGCCGCCGTAGGCCTTGGATCCTGCTTGCTCGCTCATGCCCCCACGCTACTCCTGTGCTGTTCTGTTATCGAGCTTGCCGCCGGGCGGTTTAAGGGGTATTGAGGCATGCTGCGGATACCATCGTTTCTGTTTTGGCCGGCGTTCTTAACGCACGACGGCGCCGCGCGGCTTTGTGCCAAAGCTGCCCTCGGCGTGCGGTACAGTGTTTAACGTCCAGAAATGGACTGGGCTGATGGTCCGTTTGCGTGCGCTTGCCGCGCACAAATGTGGCAGTCAGCTGGGGCCTTTAGCTCAGTTGGTAGAGCATCGGACTTTTAATCCGTGGGTCGTGGGTTCGATCCCCACAGGGCCCACTCTTTTAGCGAAGAGTGGAAAACCTCCGGCCTCCTGGTAACAGGAGGCCGGAGGTTTTTTGTTGTCCGGACTTTTATTTGCCGGTGAGTGTCCACGAGCGCTTGGAGAGGCCGAACCAGAACCCGTCGATGGCCGTTTTCGCCTTCAGGTCGCCGGATTCGTAGGCTGCGCCCAGGGCTACGTAGAGCGGAGCCCAGTGCTCGCTGCGGGGATGCGCTTCACGCGCGGCCGGAGCCTTCTTGAGGAAGTCCAGAATGGAGTCGACGTCGCCGGCCGCCATGGTTTCCTCTGCCCAATGGTCGAATTCGCTTGAAACGGAGGGCGGCGTGGTATCCGGCCCGGCTGCGGGGTTGAACCAGCGCAGGTTGTGCGTGGTGAAGCCCGAGCCCACGATGAGCGTGCCGCGGTCCCGCAGCGGCGCCAGTGTCTTGCCCAGGTTGAAAAGGCCCTGCGGATCCAGGGTGGGCATGGACATCTGCAGCACGGGGATGTCGGCGTCCGGGAACATTTCCACGAGCGGCACGTAGGCGCCGTGGTCCAGGCCGCGTTCTTCGTCGCGTTCCACGTGGTGCCCGTGGGTGGAAACGAGCTTCTCCACTTCGGTGACCAGTTCCCCGGCCTGGGGTGCGTTGTACGTGACGTCGTAGTACTTCTGCGGGAAGCCCCAGAAGTCGTACACGAGCCCGGGGTTCCGGGTAGTGGCGCTGAGGGTCACCGGCGCGTTTTCCCAGTGCGCGGAAACCATCAGGATGTCCTTCGGCTTGCCGAAGGCGCCCGACCATGCGCTGAGCTCGCGGGTCCAGCGGGCATCGTCGGCCAGGGGAGGGGCTCCGTGGCTCAGGAAGAGTACCGGCGGGCGGTCAAGTGTCTGCGTCATGCTTTTATTCTAGGATCATTTACTTGAAACTTCAACCATCAACTTCGACGGCCGTGCGGCGCCGATTGCCGGAGTGGGAGCGGATGTGATGCCAGCCACTCACTTACGTATACTGGAACGGTTTTGCAGCCAGACTTGGGGGTTCCCGCTAGCAAGGGAGAGTGGCCGGCAAACGCCTCCCGCCCTTCAGGATCCCCAGCAGTTAGGTACCGCGCCCATGTCAGGTCGCCGAGCAGCCGGCCCCCAGCGCCACGGCCGATTCCCCCGCAAGTCACCGTTCTTCTGGCCAAGGATCCTCATGATCGCCGGCGTGGTGGTGGCCATTGCCGTTGCCGCCGCGGCTGTCCTCTGGATCACCGGGAACCGGTCGCCCCTGGCCGCCCAACGGTGCGAGGTCCCTGCGGAAGTGCGTGTCGGCGCCGATGCCACCATCGCACCGGCGCTGGAGAGCGCGGCTGCGAAGGTGCCCGCCGAGGCCTGCGTGAAATACACGATCGAAACCCGGACCCAGCCAGAGCTGGCTGCGACGGTGGCCGCGGGCAAGGACGCACCGGATCTGTGGGTGGCCGACTCGGCCGTCCGGGTGCAGCGCGTGGGGGCTGCCATGGCGCCTGAGATCACCGTGCCGTCCCTCGCCTCGACGCCCGGGGTGATTGTTGGGCGCCAGGGGGAGGTTCCCGGATTTGCCACCTGGATCAGCGCCCTGCAGACTCCCGGCGTCCGGTTCAGCGACCCGCTGGTGACCGGTAGCGGGGAAGTGGCGCTGCTGGGCGCCCTCTCCGAAGTGGAGGCCGGGCGCGCGGAAGCGAAGACGCTGCAGGCCGCCACCGCACAGCTGGCCCAGAGCGAGAGCCAGCGCACGGGAGAGAAGCTGACCGACGCCAAGCAGCTCGAAGGGGTGGCCTCCGGAGGGGGATTCGCCATCGTCACCGAGCAGGCGTGGCTGTCCTTCGCGCAGACACCCGCCGGCGCAAAGCTTGCCGCGTCGATGCCGCACACCGGGTCCGTGTCGCTGGACTACCCCGTGGCCCTCACAGCCGGGGGCAGGGCCCGCGGCGGTGCCGTCACGGACGCCGCCAGGGCGCTGGCATCCGCCCTGGCAACCGAGGACGGAATGAAAGCGCTCGCCGACACCGGCCTTCGGCCTGTGGACGGCAGCCGCACGCCGGACCAGAAGGGCGTGGGCAGCGTTGCGGCCCTCAAGCCGGCATCATCGGAATCCGTACAGCGGACGCTCAAAGGATGGTCCCTCCAGGCCATTCCCTTCAGATCGCTGGTGGTCATGGACGTGTCCGGCTCCATGAACTTTCAGGCGGGAGAGCAGACCCGCATGCAGCTCACGCAGCAGGCCGCCATTGCCGGCAGCAAGCTGTTTCCCAATACCGCAGCCCTGGGCATGTGGGCGTTTTCCATTGGGTTGGGAGGCGGCAGCCAGGACTACGTGGAGCTTGATCCCATCCGGAAAATGGACCAGCTGGTTGGTGGCGTCACGCAGCGCGACCGCCTCGTGGCCGATATCTCCGGGCTGGACCAGCGGACCGGCGGTGCCACGGGACTGTACGACACGACCCTTGCCGCCTACCGCACCGTCAAGGCGAACTACGATGCCCGCGCCGTCAACAGCGTGATCCTGTTTACCGACGGCGCCAATGAAGATCCGGATTCACTCAGCCTCGAGGAACTGCTGCAAGCCCTGGAACGCGAACGGGACCCCGCCAAGCCCGTGGTGATCGTCAGCATCGGCATCACCGAGGACGCGGACGCCGAGACCCTCCGGAAAATCTCGGAAGTCACCGGCGGCACGAGCTATGTTGCGAGGAATCCGGAGGACATCCCGAGCGTTTTCGTGGATGCGCTGCAGGCTCGCGCACAATAGCTTCATGGCTTACAGCAGCGAGCGGCGCCTTCCGCGACTTGAAGACGTAGCGGAACGTGCCGGCGTCTCGCACCAGACGGTGTCCCGCGTCATCAACAATCATCCCAACGTCAGCAAGGCAACCAGGGAACGTGTTGAGGCTGCCATTGCCGAACTGGGATACCGGCGGAACACCGCGGCGCGCAGCCTGGTGACGCGGCGCTCGCACACCATCGGCGTCCTGGCCAGCGAGCTGTCCCAGTACGGACCCGCCAACACCCTCCTCGGGGTGGAGCAGGCCGCCCGCGATGCCGGCTATTTCGTGAGCATCGCGGCCATCCGCGAGGTCAGCGCGGAATCGATCGCCGATGCCGCGCGCCACTTCATGGACCAGGGCGTTGACGGAATCGTGGCGCTGGTTCCGCATACCGGTACGTTGCAGGCCCTGGACAACCTGAACTTGGACGTGCCCGTAGTGGTGGTGGGTTCCAGCGGCGAAGGCCGGTTCAGCGGCGCCATGGTGGACCAGAAGCTGGGTGCCCGTCTCGCCGTCGAGCATTTGATTGAGCAGGGCCATAAGCGCATCGGGCATATCTCCGGGCCCCAGGACTGGATCGACGGCGCGGAGCGCGCCGAAGGCTGGCGCGAGGCGCTGGTGCAGGCGGGACTGGCTGACGACCTGATCGTCGAAGGCGACTGGAGCGCCGGCAGCGGCTACGGGATCGGCCAGCAGCTTGCCGTCGCACGTGCTGCCACCGCGGTGTTCGTGGGAAACGACCAGATGGCCCTGGGCCTGCTGCGGGCGTTCGGCGAAGCGGGCGTGCGGGTGCCGCAGGACGTCTCCGTGGTGGGGTTCGACGACCAGCCGGAAGCCGGTTATTTCACGCCGCCGCTCACCACGGTCCGCCAGGACTTCGAGGAACTTGGCCGGCGCTGCATGGACATGATGCTGGCCCTCCTGGAAGACGGAGCCGGAGCGGGCGCCACGGTGGTGGAGCCCCGGATCGTTGTGCGGGCAAGCACCGCCCCGCCCGCCTGACCACCCCCTCACCAACCGCGCCTTTCGGAGCCGGGACCATCCCGGCTCGCAGCCATGCCTTGACACCAATGTTGTTAGCGCTAACAATTAAGGGCAACCGCAAAGCCGCGGAGACTATTGGAGGAATTGATGGACGTCACAGCAGACGGTTCAGACAGCTTTGTGATCGGCGTCGACTACGGCACGCTGTCCGGGCGGGCCGTGGTGGTCCGCGTCCGGGACGGCAAGGAACTGGGCAGCGGCGTGTTTGAGTACCCGCACGCCGTGGTGACGGATGCGCTCCCCGGCGACCTCGCTGGCGAAAGTGCCGCGCGGCTGCCCGGCGAATGGGCGCTGCAGGTGCCCAACGACTACCGTGACGTGCTGCGCCGGGCGGTGCCCGCTGCCATTGCCGACGCCGGGATCGACCCCGCCGCCGTGGTGGGCATCGCCACCGACTTCACGGCCTGCACCATGGTCCCGGTCACGTCGGACGGCACGCCGTTGAACGAAATTTCCGGCTTCGCCAACCGGCCGCACGCTTACGTGAAGCTGTGGCGCCACCATGCCGCACAGCCGCAGGCAGACCGGATCAACGCCCTGGCCGCGGACCGCGGCGAAAACTGGCTGCCGCGCTACGGCGGACTCATCTCCTCGGAATGGGAGTTCGCCAAGGGGCTCCAGCTACTGGAGGAAGACCCGGAAGCCTACGCCGCCATGGACCATTGGGTGGAAGCTGCCGACTGGATCGTCTGGCAGCTGTGCGGCAGCTACGTCCGCAACGCCTGCACCGCAGGGTACAAGGGCATCTACCAGGACGGCCGCTATCCGTCCGAGGATTTCCTGTCCGCCCTGAACCCGGATTTCAAGGACTTCGTTAGTTCCAAGCTGGCGCACACCATCGGACGACTCGGCGATGCGGCCGGGTACCTGACGGCAGAAGCAGCCGCCTGGACCGGGCTGCCGGAAGGGATCGCCGTCGCAGTGGGCAACGTGGACGCCCACGTCACGGCGCCGGCAGCGAAGGCCGTGGAGCCCGGGCAGTTGGTGGCCATCATGGGCACCTCCACCTGCCACGTCATGAACGGCGCCGAGCTCCGTGAAGTGCCGGGCATGTGCGGCGTGGTGGACGGCGGGATCGTGGACGGGCTATGGGGCTACGAGGCAGGCCAGAGCGGGGTGGGGGACATCTTCGGCTGGTTCACCAGCAATGGCGTGCCGCCCGAATACCATCAGGCGGCCGCCGAACTGGGCCTTGGCATCCACGAATACCTGACGGAACTGGCGTCACGCCAGGCAATCGGCCAACACGGGCTCATTGCCCTGGACTGGCACTCGGGCAACCGTTCGGTGCTGGTGGACCACGAACTCTCCGGAGTTGTGGTGGGCCAAACGCTCGCTACCAAGCCCGAAGACACTTACCGCGCGCTGCTGGAAGCCACGGCTTTCGGCACGCGCACCATTGTGGACGCCTTCCGGGACTCGGGAGTGCCGGTCAAGGAATTCATCGTGGCCGGCGGCCTGCTGAAGAACAAGCTGCTCATGCAGATCTACGCGGATATAACCGGCCTGCCGCTCTCCACCATCGGCTCAAGCCAGGGGCCCGCGCTTGGCTCGGCCATCCACGCCGCCGTCGCGGCCGGCAAATACCCGGACATCCGCGCTGCCGCAGCCGCCATGGGTTCGGAGCCCGGCGGGATCTATATTCCGATTCCGGAAAATGTTGCCGCCTACGAGGAACTCTTCCGGGAGTACCGCACGCTGCACGACTACTTCGGCCGCGGCACGAACAGTGTGATGCACCGGCTCAAGGCCATCCAGCGTGCGGCGAGGCCGTCGTTTGCGGCCGCCGCTGAACCGGGCGCCGCTGAACCAGCCGCCGCTGAACCGGCCGATGAGCAGGTGTCCGCATGAGCGACCTCCTGGAAACCATCGCCCGGGTCCGCCGCGAGGTCTGCGATCTCCACGCCGAACTCACCCGCTACGAACTAGTGGTCTGGACGGCGGGCAATGTCTCCGCCCGTGTTCCCGGCCAGGACCTGATGGTCATCAAGCCGTCCGGGGTCTCCTACGCGGACCTCACACCCGAGAGCATGGTTGTCACGGACCTCTATGGCGTCCCCGCTGAGGGCGAGTGGGGCAACCCGCCGTTCTCGCCGTCGTCGGACACTGCCGCGCATGCATACGTCTACCGGCATATGCCGGAAGTGGGCGGTGTGGTCCACACGCACTCCACCTACGCCACGGCGTGGGCGGCCCGCGGCGAAGCGATCCCCTGCGTGCTCACCATGATGAGCGACGAGTTCGGCGGCAGCATCCCGGTGGGCCCCTTCGCACTGATCGGCGACGACTCGATCGGCCAGGGAATCGTGGAGACGCTGCGCAACTCCACCTCCCCGGCAGTCCTGATGCAGAACCACGGCCCGTTCACCATCGGCAAGGATGCCCGCTCCGCGGTCAAAGCGGCCGTGATGTGCGAGGAAGTGGCGCGCACCGTCCATATCTCCCGCCAGCTGGGCGAACCGCTCCCCATCGACCAGGGCAGCATCGAATCCCTCTACGCCCGCTACCAGAACGTCTACGGCCAGTAGCGCAGGCCGCCCCAATTCTTCAGGAGAACCCCCATGAGCAACGCCAACAACACACCCGCCAACAGAACTTCGCTCAGCGAGTACGAGGTCTGGTTCCTCACCGGCAGCCAGCACCTCTACGGCGAGGACGTCCTCAAGCAGGTCGCCGCGCAGTCGCAGGAGATCGCCAATGCGCTGAACGGGTCCGCCGATGTCCCCGTCAAGGTGGTCTGGAAGCCGGTCCTCACGGATTCGGACGCCATCCGCCGGACCGCGCTGGAGGCCAACTCGGATGATTCCGTGATCGGTGTGACGGCCTGGATGCACACGTTCAGCCCCGCCAAGATGTGGATCCAGGGCCTGGACCTGCTGCGGAAGCCGCTGCTGCACCTGCACACCCAGGCCAACGTTGAGCTGCCCTGGGCGGACATCGACTTCGACTTCATGAACCTCAACCAGGCAGCCCACGGCGACCGCGAATTCGGCTACATCCAGTCCCGCCTGGGCATTCCCCGCAAGACCGTTGTGGGCCACGTGTCCAACCCTGAAGTGACCCGGCAGGTGGGCGTCTGGCAGCGCGCTTCGGCCGGCTGGGCTGCCGTCCGCACGCTTAAACTGACCCGCTTCGGCGACAACATGCGCAACGTTGCCGTCACCGAAGGTGACAAGACCGAGGCCGAGCTGCGCTTCGGCGTTTCGGTGAACACGTGGTCCGTGAATGAGCTCGCCGACGCCGTGCACGGCGCCGCAGAGTCCGACGTCGACGCCCTTGTTGCGGAGTACGAGCGTCTTTACGACGTGGTCCCGGAACTGAAGGCCGGGGGAGCGCGGCACGAATCGCTCCGCTACAGCGCGCGGATCGAACTGGGCCTGCGCAGCTTCCTTGAAGCCAACGGCTCCGCCGCGTTCACCACCTCCTTCGAGGACCTCGGCGAACTGCGCCAGCTGCCGGGCATGGCCGTGCAGCGGCTGATGGCCGACGGCTACGGCTTCGGCGCCGAGGGTGACTGGAAGACGGCTATCTTGGTCCGCGCCGCCAAAGTGATGGGCTCCGGACTTCCCGGGGGCGCTTCCCTGATGGAGGACTACACCTACCACCTGACTCCCGGCTCGGAGAAGATCCTGGGCGCGCACATGCTGGAGGTCTGCCCGTCGCTGACAGCGACGAAACCCCGCGTCGAGATCCACCCGCTGGGCATCGGCGGCAAGGAAGACCCCGTCCGGATGGTCTTCGATACAGACTCCGGCCCCGGCATCGTGGTGGCCCTCTCCGACATGCGTGACCGCTTCCGCCTCGTGGCGAACGCCGTCGACGTCGTGGACCTTGACGAACCCCTGCCCAACCTGCCGGTGGCACGGGCGCTCTGGTCCCCGAAGCCCGACTTCGCCACCTCCGCCGCTGCGTGGCTGACCGCCGGAGCGGCGCACCACACGGTGCTCTCCACCCAGGTGGGCATGGATGTTTTCGAGGACTTCGCGGAAATCGCGAAGACCGAACTCCTGGCCATTGATGAGGGCACCACCATCAAGCAGTTCAAGAAGGAACTGAACTGGAACGCTGCCTATTACAAGCTGGCCGGCGGGCTGTAGGCGCTTAGCCGGTCGCTGCGGGACGGGCGGCGAGGGTGACTTTCGACTCCTTGGATTCCGTGCCCCGGCGGTAGCTCACATTAACCGTCTGGTCCGGGCTCTTGCCGCGGAGCTCGGCCAGCAGGTCCTCCGGCGAGGCCAGCTCCTTGCCGTCCAGGGCGGTGAGGACATCGCCGGGCCGGATGCCGGCACGGTCCGCCGGTCCGTCGCTGACCACCGAGAGCACCAGGGCGCCGCGGGTGTTCGGCAGCCCCAGCTGGTCGGCAATCTGTGAGGTGATCCCGCCCGGGCGGAGGCCGATGAAAGCGTGGTCCGCGGTGCCGTCCTCGCGCAGCTGCTCTGCCACCCGGACGGCCGTTGCCGCAGGGATAGCGAAGCCCAGTGCCACGGCGCCGGACTGCGGCGGAATGTAGGCCTCGCTGATGCCGATCACCTCGCCCCGGGAATTGACGACGGCGCCGCCCGAGTTCCCGGGGCTGATGGCGGCATCGGTCTGGATCAGGTCCACCAGCGACTGGCTGCTGGCCGCCGAGCCGGGAATCTCGCGGTGCAGCCCGGAGATGATGCCCGCCGTCGCCGTGTTCTCGAAGCCCAGCGGCGAGCCGATCACGATGGCCAGTTCACCCACCCGCGGAAGGTCGGACTGGAACTTCGCCGCCGGAAGCCCGGTGCGCTTGGCCTCCACGAGAGCCAGGTCCGAAATGGCGTCCGTGGCCTTGACTGTCCCGGCCACCCGCTGGCCGTCGGCAAAGGCGACCTCCACGTCGGTGCTGCCACGCACCACATGCTCGTTGGTGAGGATCAGTCCCTCCGCCGCGAAGACCACGCCGCTGCCCACTCCGCCGTTGGTCAGGATCGTGACAACGGACGGCTGGACGTTCTCCACGATGGACGGAATGTCCGCGGCCGTCTGCGGGGTGCCCGGCTGGGCCGTCTGCGTGGCACCCGGCTGGGCTGTCTGCTGCGCGGGCTGCACCGGGGTGCTGGCGGCGGACGCGGGGCGCTGGCCCGGCGGCGGACTCGCCGTGCAGCCGGACAGCGCCAGTCCAAGAACAGCTGCCAGGGCCAGGGCCCGCTGCGCGGCACCGCGCGTTCCCGTATTCCAGATCATCATCAGGCTGCCTTTCGTTCGTCTTGGGGTCGACGGAACCGGCCCGTCCCCGGCCGTCCCTTGACGGCAGCGCCTTCACCACCAAGAATAGATTTCTATAACGTTGTAGAGACCGAGGAAACGAGGATGTTTACGTGAACACAACCGAACCTGCCGCAGGCAAGATGACCGCCAAAATCACCCTGGACCCCGCCTTCGCCGTGGGACCCGTCCGGCGCCGCACCTTCGGCGCTTTCGTGGAGCACCTTGGCCGCTGCGTCTACACCGGCATTTTCGAGCCGGGCCATCCCAAGGCTGACGAGGACGGCTTCCGGACTGACGTCCTGGAACTTACCCGCGAACTGGGCGTGTCCACAGTGCGTTACCCCGGCGGGAACTTCGTCTCCGGCTACCGCTGGGAGGACGGCGTGGGGCCGGTGGAACAGCGCCCGGCGCGCCTCGACCTGGCCTGGCACTCCACCGACCCCAACCATGTGGGCGTGGACGAGTTCGCCAAATGGTCCGCCAAGGCCGGCGTCGAACCGATGATGGCCGTGAACCTGGGCACCCGCGGGACGCAGGAAGCCCTCGACCTGCTGGAATACTGCAACATCGACGCCGGCACGGCCTTCTCCGACCAGCGCCGGGCCAACGGGGCCGAAAACGGTTACGGCATCAAAATGTGGTGCCTGGGAAACGAGATGGACGGCTTCTGGCAGATCGGCCACAAGAACGCCACCGAATACGGCCGGCTGGCGGCGGACACTGCCCGCGCCATGCGGATGGTGGAGCCTGACCTGGAACTCGTGGCCTGCGGCAGCTCGGCCCCCGGCATGCCCACCTTCGGCGAGTGGGAGCGGGTGGTCCTCACCGAGACCTACGAACTGGTGGATCTGATCTCGGCACACCAATACTTTGAGGACTTCGGCGACCTTCAGGAACACCTCTCCTCGGGGCACCGGATGGAGGCGTTCATCAAGGACATCGTGGCGCATATCGACCATGTGAAGTCGGTCAAGAAGTCCACCAAGCAGGTGAACATCTCCTTCGACGAGTGGAATGTCTGGCACATGAGCCGCGACGAATCCAAGGCGCCCACCGGCAAGGACTGGCCCGTGGCCCCGGTGCTGCTCGAGGACCGGTACACCGTGGCGGACGCCGTGGTGGTGGGCGACCTGCTCATCACGCTGCTCCGTAACACCGACCGTGTCCACTCCGCCAGCCTGGCGCAGCTGGTCAACGTCATTGCCCCGATCATGACCGAACCCGGCGGCCGTGCCTGGAAGCAGACCACCTTCCACCCGTTCGCCCTGACGTCGGATCGCGCCAAAGGCACGGTGCTGCAGCTCGCCGTCGAATCCCCGCTGCTCAGCGGCGGCAAGACCACGGACTTCGCCGCACTGTCAGCCGTGGCCACCTTCGATGAGGCGTCAGGGGAAGCCGTGGTGTTTGCCGTGAACCGCTCGGCCGCGGACTCGCTCACGCTGAGCGCCGCCGTCGCCGGGCTCGGGAGCGTCAAGGTTGTTGAAGCGGTCACCTTCGCCAACAAGGACCCTTACTGGCAGGCGACGGCGGACGACTCCACCTCGGTGCTGCCCGGCGAAAACGTCAGTGTGAAGCTCGACGGCGGCCGGCTCACCGCCGAGCTCCCCGCCGTTTCCTGGAGCATGATCCGCCTGGCCGTTGACGGAGCTGCAGGCTAGGCAGAATACGAGCGGAACTAGCTCTCCAGCAGAGCCGGATCAAGGTGAACGGGGGCGTCCAGGTCGCGTGTGCAGACCAGGGCGTCCCCTTCCACGTGCAGCCGCGCCGCATGGATGCTGGTGCGCTGTTCACGGACCGCCCGGACCGGGTCCGCCAGGCCGCTCACCATTTCGGTGTCCTGCCATTCCGGATGCGTGAAATAGAAGATGTAGGCGTGATCGCCCTGGGTCACCACATCGGCGTGCCGCCCGTAAGTGGCGTCGTCCGCTCCCGCGCCGGGGGCGTCCAGGATGAGGCCGTTGTTGGCCTCCTGCCGGGTCCAGGCCAGGCCGTCGGCCGAGCGGTGCACCGCCTGGCCGCGCCACTCGTCCACCACCATCCAGTACCAGCCGCCCAGCCGGAACACGTTGGGACCTTCGTGCGCGGGCAGCCCGATCACCTGACCCTCGGCCCGCCAGCGACCGTCCGCCCCTTCCAGGGCACCTTCCCGGACGGCGGACCATGTGGTGGAGCCGTCTACCTCGTCCTTGAACCAGAGGCGCGCACGGCCGTCCGAGACGACGGCGAACGCGGCGTCAATGACGTTCTCGGAACCGACGTCCACCCGGCCTGCGAACTCCCACCGCTCCAGATCGGGGCTCGTGAAGTGCACCAGCCGGCGCCGGGTCTGCTCGGCCCAGCTGCCCGGAGCGCCCTCGCCCCAGGTCAGGAACATGTGATACTTGCCGTCCTGCCACACCACTTCCGGCGCCCAGTGGGTGTTCAAGCCAGGGCAATCCTGGGGATCGAGCCCCTCCGCCACGCCGCGGTATTGCCAGGTGGCCCCGGCGTCCGTAGAGACGGCGATTCCAATCCTGGTGCCGGTAATCCAGTCCACGCCGGCAGTGGTGAGCGTGGCGCGGCGGGCCGTGTAGAACATCCACCACTCGGCGGTGCCGCGGCGGTGGATAACAGCGGGATCGGCGGCGCCGTCGAACACGGGGCAGCGGAAGAGGGCCGACGGGGCAAGCGGCATTGCTGTTCCTTCGATGCGTGCCGGACCCGGGCCGGCTCGGATGCTGACCCGCCAACCCTATAACGTTGTATACAGTGCGGACAGGGCAAATCCGGGGCCGGTCTGCAACGATGTAGCTGAAAGTGTTGCCGGGGAAGGGAATCACCTGTGGCTGTGACCATGAATGACGTTGCGCGCGCCGCCGGCGTCTCGTTGAAGACCGTGTCCAATGTGCTCAACGATTACGAGTTCATCCGTCCAGCCACCAAGCAGAAGGTGCTTGATGCCATTGCGGAATTGGGGTACGAAGCCAACCTGACGGCACGCAGCCTGCGCTCCGGGAAAACCCGCATGCTGGGGCTGGTGCTGTCCGATCTCTCCGTGCCCTACTACGCGGAGCTGGCCTCCCGGCTGATGAGCATCGCCGCCGGTCGGGGCTATCGGGTCCTGGTGGAGCAGTCCGGGGCGGAGGCGGCACACGAGTTGAGCGCGCTCCAGGGCCCGTTCCGCCAGCTGACGGACGGTCTGCTATTTACCCCGCTAGCCCTCGACGCGGGGACTATCGCCGCACGCCAGGGCACCAAGCCGATCGTCATGCTGGGGGAGCACATCGCGGACCCGCGGTTCGATCTGGTGACCATGAAGAATTCCGAGGCCGCGGCGTCGATCACCGCCCATCTCCTCGCAGCCGGCCGGCGCCGGATTGCCGTCTTGGGCGCGGCGGCAGGGGACACGACGGACAGCCCTGGACTGCGCCTTAATGGTTACCGGCAGGCGCTGGAAGTTGCGGGAGTGGAGTTCGATCCGGCCCTGGTGGTGCAGTGCGAGTGGCGCCGCGACGGCGGGGCCTCCGCCGTCGTCGGCCTGGCCGAAAGCGGCGTCCCGTTCGACGCCGTCTTTGGCCTGAATGACGCAATTGCCCTGGGTGCCATGCACGAACTGCTGATCCGCGGCATCAAAGTGCCGGACGACGTGGCAGTGGCAGGCTTCGACGACATCGACGAGGCCCGTTTCGCATCGCCGTCCCTGACTACGGTGTCGCCCGGCATGGAGGAAATAGCCGAGCGGTCCATCAAGCTGCTTATTGACCGGATCGAAGGTGTGGAGCGGGCAGCCGCCGGGCTCCATGTGGAGGCGGGCTTCGAACTGAAGGTGCGGGACTCGGCGCCCTAAGTTCCGACTTCGCCGGGGAGCCCGGCGTAATGTACTGCCAATTACCTCACGTTTGGTTTGCTTAATTCAGGCACGTGGGTGATCCTCTTATAAGGCAAGCCTAACCTTGGCTGCGATATCTGAGGCTCCACGAATGACAGCAAACTATTTGATAGGCCTGCGCGAAGGCCTTGAGGCGACACTCGTTGTTGTGCTCCTGATGGCATACCTCCTCAAAACCGGGAGGCAGCACCTGCTGCCCAGGCTGTGGGCGGGCGTCGGATTCGCCGTCGCCGTGTCGGCAGGGTTCGGTGCGCTGCTCACCTTTGGTCCGCGCGGGCTCACGTTCGAGGCGCAGGAAGCCATCGGCGGGAGCCTTTCCGTGGTGGCCGTGGCGCTGGTGACGTGGATGGTTTTCTGGATGGCCCGCACGGCCCGTACCCTCGGCACCGGACTCCGCTCGCAGGTGGACCGGGCTGCAGGTGGCGCCGGGTGGGGGCTCGCCGCCGTCGCCGCACTGGCCGTGGGCCGGGAAGGGCTTGAAACCGCGCTCTTCCTGTGGGCGGCTGCCCAGGCCACGGGGCAGTCGGCAACACCGCTGTTTGGCGCTTTGCTGGGGCTGGCCACCGCCGTCCTGCTCGGCTTCCTGCTGCACCGGGGCGTCCTCAAGATCAACCTCGGCGCGTTCTTCACCTGGAGTGGCGCCGCGCTGATCATAATCGCCGGAGGCGTGCTTGCCTATGCTGTCCACGACTTCCAGGAGGCCGGGATCCTCCCCGGACTCCACCGCTTGGCCTTTGACGTGTCGGCGGCGATCCCGCCGTCGTCCTGGTACGGCACCCTGCTCAAAGGCACCCTGAACTTCTCGCCTGCCACCACGTGGCTGGAAGCTGCGGCCTGGCTGCTGTACGTCCCGGCCGTGCTGTTCCTCTACCTCCGTTCCAACCGCCGTGCCCGCGCATCATCCCGTCCGGACACAGCTGCCCGGGCAACCGTCGCGGCATCCTGACCCGCCCACTCCCGCACCCCCAAGGACCCACTCC